>JAVYLV010000001.1:0-61218 GCA_038740425.1 Thermoplasmatota archaeon
CATCTTACTATTTTCATTGATCTGCGTACGCCATCGTCTAGCTATAGAAGTATATATGCCCCAACCATACAACTGCGGAGTAGTATTATGAATCCTGTGTGCTATCTGCTTAGGTAGATTCTCCGATTCAGGAATATCCTTTCTGAATTGATTACAATATTGACCCAGTATAGTCAATGTCTCTTCGATGTCGTTATCAACTGTATTACTAATCACATGATTCCTCTTCAGAATATATATAAGAGGGAACAATAGATATGCTATAGCTGCCCGCGGTTGAAATCCAGATGGGATCCCTATATGGAATAAACCACTTTTCTCAGATATCTCTTTTAATTTACCACCCGATGAGACACATATGATTCTTGATTTTTTTTGCAGGGCGTTTTTCAGAGAGGTTATCGTCTCTTCAGTGTTACCTGAATAACTTAAGAATACCGTTAACGTGTTCTTATCAACCCATTTAGGTAAGGTGTAACCCTTATTCACAAAAAACGGGGTTTCTAACTTATCATAGAATAAATCATGAAAGATATCACCTGATATACCAGACGCACCCATACCAGTCACTACAACACTATCGATTTTAATGAAATCAGGTATATTAGATGATTCTATGATATGTAGAGCATCCTTGATCTGTTTAGGTAGCTCAGCTATGGTGTCTAACATATTAGATTTATCAATATTTGATATCATTATCAGGTCGTCTAACATAACATCTCATCCTAATTACAATATATGCTTATCAAAGAATAATGTTAACGTTATACAGTATAAAAGGATATTTGAAATGTAATATCAAGTCATATCTGTAAAATCATGGGTAGAAGGTATTGTTTAATATCAGGAGAGAGGCATCATTTCCATCTGTTGAGAGATTACATTTTTCTTTAGACAAATGCTACCCATGTCGGTTGACATGACATGAAAAAACCTAAGGAGAATCTAAATAAATTATTTTTTTATTATACATAGATATAATGAAGTACGTAGAAGGAGAATTAATAACACCATCTGGTTTTGAACCAGGTTACATAGGTTTTGATGATAATAGAATACTGGAGAATGGTAGAGGTAACGCACCAGGCAGGGGTATAGCTAATGGGCTGATCTTACCTGGTTTTTTTAATGCCCATACCCATATAGGTGATTCTTTTATACGTAAAAAGAATGTTACACTACCTAGAAGTATAGAGGAGCTTGTAGCTCCGCCTAATGGTTTGAAACATAGGCTGCTACGTGAGGCAACTGATCGGGAAATCATAGATGGTATGGTAGAGTCGATAGCTTATATGAAGCAGAAGGGTACTGTTTTTTTCTGTGATTTCAGAGAGAATGGTATTCGAGGGGTTATGCAGTTGAAGACTGCGCTTAAACATGAGTATCTAGATGTTGGTATACTTTCACGGCCGAGAGAGATGAAGTATCATAAAGAAGAGTTGAAGATGCTGCTAGATAATTCTGATGGTATAGGTGTTAGTAGCATATCAGACTGGGAGTACACGGATCTTATGAAAATAGCTAAAGAGGTTAAGAGGAAAGGTAAGATATTCTCATTACATGCTAGTGAGCGTATAAGAGAGGATATTGATGGAGTAATTGATCTTAAACCTGATATGCTTGTTCATATGAATCAGGCTAATTTATCTGATCTTATACGTGTAAAAGAAGCAGATATACCTGTTGTTATATGCCCTAGGTCGAATGCTTTTTTTGGTTTAAAAAGAAACTATATGATTCTTAAGGAGAGTGGGGTTCGTATCCTATTAGGTACTGATAACGCTATGTTACATGAACCTGATATACTAGAAGAGGTGAGATATATTATGAATGATCCTGGTAATGTGTTCACGCTCCATGAGTTGTTAATGATGATAACCTATAATCCAAGGAAAGTTTTAAATGAGGATGGTGGCATTCTGGTTCAGGATTCAGAATCCTCTTTTGTCGTGTTAGAGAGAGGAACTCTTAAACCATTATACGTACATATTTAGGTAGAGGGATGATATGAAAGTTGAAGAGGTAATGTCAAGGGATTTAATAGTGGGTTATGTACCTGGGACTATCAAGGACGCTCTTAAGATATTAGCTAAGCATAATGTGTCTGGTATGCCTGTTCTTAAAAGAGATACAAAACAAGTTGTGGGTGTCGTTACACGTAGTGATATATTTAAAAAATCTGATGAAGAGCAATTAGCATTGGTGATGACTCCTAATCCTTATACTGTTACAAAGGATCAGGATGTCTCGGATGCTGCTAGGCTACTCTATGAGAAAAGAATACATGGTTTACCAGTGGTGGATAAAAAAAATAATATTATAGGTATTATAAGTCCGACTGATATACTAAAGGTTTTATCAGCTAAGAATGATGATACTGTTGAGCATTACTTTACAGGCAATCTAGTCCCTGTATATCATGAGACGCCTATCACAATAGCAATGGAGATTATAAATATAACAAATGAGACTGCTCTACCTGTCTTAAATGATGAATGCAAATTATCTGGGATAATAAGTGAAGGTGATCTGTTTAAACTGAGTCATATACGTGAGAGTGTATCCCGTACTGATATGGGCATGGGTGACGATGAGGATGGATGGACATGGGAGGGTATACGTGATACAATGCGTCTCTACTATTCCACTATGAAAGTTGATCTTCCACCGGTACCAGTAAAAGAGGTGATGGTGACAAACGTTATAAAAGCTTATAGAAACACTAAGATAGCAGAAGTTGCGCAGAAGATGATAAAAAACAAAATAAGTCATGTACCAGTGGTAACAGCTGAGAATAGGCTGATCGGTATGGTGTCTGATATTGATCTAATGCGTTGCATGTTTAAATCCTGTTAACCTTGTTTATATAGAATAAACATAAGGGGCTAATTCCATTATGCAGGATATCTACGAGAGGTTAATGACACTCGCTAAGAGAAGAGGTTTTATTCATCCATCGTTTGAGATCTACGGTGGTATAGCAGGATTCTACGATTACGGGCCTCTCGGGGCACAGTTAAAATATAATGTAGAGGAGATATGGCGTAGATTCTACATCCTACAGGAGGGGTTTTTAGAAGTCTATACTCCTACTATAACATTATATGAAGTACTGCAGGCATCTGGTCATGTGGAAGAGTTCACTGATCTAACTATTGATTGCGAGCATTGTAGACACTCTTATAAAGTAGAGGATATAATAGATAAGAATCAAACGGTGGATCAAGCTATAAAAGAGGGGGACATAAAATGTCCTACCTGCAGAAAGAAACTATCAAACCCGTATCATACAAATCTAATGTTTTCAACCAAGATAGGGGTAGGTGAAGGACGTAGAGCTTTTCTGAGACCTGAAACCGCACAGGGTATATTCACAAATTTTCACTTACTGTATCGTTATGCGCGTGAGAAACTACCGTTTGGCGTAGTACAGATAGGACGAGGGTATCGTAATGAGATATCACCCAGACAAGGTGTGATAAGACAGAGAGAATTCTCAATGGCTGAAGCTGAGATTTTTTTCGACCCGTTAGATAAAACTCATCCTAGATTCAAAGAAATTAAAAAAACAATGGTTACTCTGGTGAATGATGATGATAGGGAGATGAGGATATCATTAGAGGAGGCTGTCGATAGAGGAGTGATAAATAACCAGGCTCTTGCTTATTACATGTGTATAACGCAGGAGTTTCTCCTAACATGTGGCATTGATAAAAATAAGTTCAGATTCAGGAAACATAAAAAGGATGAATTAGCTCATTATGCTACAGAATGCTGGGATGCTGAGTTGTATAGTGAAAGATTTGGTTGGGTTGAATGTGTTGGTATAGCTGATCGATCAGCATATGATATCAATGCTCATATAAAAGCCTCAGGTGTTGATATGTATGCTAACAGGAGGTATGATAAACCTAGAACTACGAAAATCAAGAGGATTGTAGCTAAGATGGATGCTTTGGGCCCATTGTTTAAAAAAGAGGCAGCTAGGATTAAAGATCTCTTAGATAAGATGAATCCTGACTATATGAAAGATAAGGTGACTGTGAATATAGATGGGAGGATATTAGAGATACCTGAACATTGTTATGAGATTGTAGAATCTACGGAGAGGATAGCAGGTGAGAAATTTATACCACATGTTATCGAACCATCATATGGGATTGATCGTATAATATATTTCTTATTAGAGCATAACTACAGAGTAGAGAAGAAGAATGAAGAGGAATACTATAGACTAAGTTTAAAATCATGTATCGCTCCGATAAAAACAGGTGTATTCCCCTTAGTTAATGAAGAACCATTGATGAGGATAGCAAAGGATATAGATCGTATGCTTAAGGATGCTGGTGTTATAACATATTATGATGAAAATGGGAGCATAGGTCGAAGGTATGCTCGTATGGATGAAGTGGGCACTCCTCTCTGTGTAACTGTTGATCATGAATCATTAGAAGATGCTACTGTAACCATACGTGATCGTGATACAACAAAGCAGGAGAGAATAAAAATAAAGAATATCGTACCAGTAATAAAAGAAAGATTACATACTTGAGAGTGTTTTATCTATAATCTGTAATACCTCATCTATCTCATCTGATGATATTATCAAAGGTGGTCTGAATCTTATAGTTGTAGCACCACATCCTAGGATCACCACACCAGCTTTGTATAGTTTATCCTTGAATTCATCCCGCTCAGCGGTTGTTGGTAAATCAAAAGCACACATTAATCCTTTACCTCTTGCATGCATCATCTTATCAGAGTGTTTCTCTTGTAGTTCCTCTAATCCTTCCATTAGATACTTACCTTGTTTCTCAACGTTTTTTAGTATATCCTCCTCTTTCATTATTTCAAGGTATTTCTTGCAACGTACCATATCAACTAGGTTCCCGCCCCATGTAGAGTTTAATCTACTTGACACTTTGAATACGTTATCCTCGATTTCATCGACCCTTGAACCAGCCATTATACCGCATACTTGTGTTTTCTTACCGAAGGCTAGTATATCAGGTTTAATATCGTAATGCTCATGAGCCCACATCTTCCCTGTTAATCCTAGACCACTCTGCACTTCATCGACAATGAACATCATCTCATGTTTATCACATAGTCGTCTCAGCTCTATGAAGAATTCCTTACGGAAATGATTATCTCCTCCTTCGCCTTGTATAGGCTCAATTATTAAAGCAGCTATATCATCTTTATTTTTTGATACTGCTTCTTCTATTTCATCTATTGCTTGTCTTTCAAGTTCTTTTACTCTCTCAAGATTCTCTCTATTCAACGGGAAGGTTATTTTAGGATTGGTTATACGGGGCCAGTTGAATTTAGTGAAATATTTTGTTTTATTAGGATCAAAAGTATTAGTCATTGATAATGTATAACCTGTTCTACCGTGGAATGCATCCTTAAAATGTATAACTTGTTTACCTATCTCATCCCTTGCTCCTTTTAAAAAATTTTTTCTTATCTTCCAGTCAAATGATGTTTTTAAAGCATTCTCTACAGCGAGAGCACCACCACTAATGAAGAATAGATGATGGAAGTATGACGGCATAGCTAGTCTTGCGAATGTATCAACGAACTCAGCCATCTCAACAGTATAAACATCAGAGTTTGAAGGGTTATGCAATGCTATTTCTCCTATTTCTTTTATGAACGTTGGATCAGTCATTTTAGGATGGTTGCAGCCGAGTGGTGCTGTGGCGAAAAATGAGAAACAGTCAATTAGATATCTATCTGATCGTGCATCGTATATACGACAGCCTCTGCTTTTACGTAGATCTAGAACTAAGTCAAAACCATCGATGAGCATATACTTAGAGAGTATCTTATGAACATCTTTAGGGTGAATTTTCATTGTTAACACCTCGCTGAATTGTTTACTCATAATAAAATCGTGTTAGAGGGTATCGTATATAATTATAAAATAATATCGGTAATATATATGTAAAAAATTATAGTATTTTTTATATTAAATATATGCTTGATGAGGTATTGAGATAAGTCTCTTAATAGTGGGAGAAAAAATAAAAAGAGATGGAGGAGGAGGAGAAAAAAAATGATGAATTTTTCTTTAGTAAATTCAATGTATTATAAGGATACACACCCAACTTCAGTTAGATCTGAAAGATTATTAAGCTTAACTTGTTTAGTAGATATAGTATACAATACGTCCTCTATGTATAAGCTTCGTTGTATACCAGTATCGTAGTAGTACTCCATCTCTTTATTCTCTGTATCATGGCTAATGTTACCCTTGAGTTTTATACCATTCTCAATTGATATATCAAATACGTAAGCATCGGCTGACCAGCTACCTACAGGTATAACTAATAGGTTCTTCTCCCTGCTGAATAGGAATGCTTTATGTTCATATAAAGCAGAGGAATAAGGCCACCATTCATTACCACCGACAGAAAGGTTAGTGATCTCTGATGGATTCTGTTTATCAGAAACATCGAATAATGATATCTTGATCTTATTATTGAGTACACCTACACCTATCACATGGTTTTCATCATAAGGGTGCAGGTAAGTAGAGTAACCTGGTATTTTTAGTTCACCTTTTATTGTAGGATTATATGGGTTGCTGAGGTCTATAACAAAAAACGGGTCAGTCTGTCTAAATGTAACCAGATAGCATATGTCGCCTAGGAACCTAGTAGCGTATATGCTTTCCCCGGTCCCAGGTGTTATATCCTCGATTCTTCCTATGATCTGCAGGTTCATATCAAGCACGTAGATGTTTGTCCTAGGTTGTATACTGCCTAGGTAGTAGCTGAGTGATGAACCGCTTATCGTGGTTGATACTCTCAAATGATTGTTGTATTCATCGAATGAGAACTGGTTATTCATATAGCCAGGTACATTACCCTGTGCCTCGTAGGTGATCTCTCCATCATTTATGCTTATACGATGTATCGTGGTGTATTCAATCTGATCTATGATTGATTCAAGGATTTGTTTTTTCTCTTTATCTGTTAGTATGTTATTTATCTCTTTTTGTATTATCCATGATATAATCTCTTGTTTCTGATAATCCTCAAGGTTTAAACTTTTCACCGTATCTATCTGCGAGAGTATTGATGGTGGTAATAATGACTCGATAGTATCATATAAAACACTCTGCATCCTGTAGTAATCATAGTAGTTGTAGTATGCTATGTAGATGTTTCTATGTGAGACGTATAGATTTTGTCCAGTGCCGATCAAGAATATCTTACAATGTATCTCCTCATCATCATTCATTATATTAATTGATAATATATTTGTGAGGGTATTGCTCTTCTCACTGGTATCAGCATAGTATATGTCAGATAAGGGTACATCTAATAACTCTTTATTTACCATAAGTCTTGGTATAAAGGTATAGTTATCTGACGTGTCATAAGCGTAGTAGTATTGTATTGTTATAACGTAGATGTACTCTCCTATGAGTCTTGCATCATGAAAAGAACCAGGTATTATTATCTCCTTGACCAAACCTGGTTTTATAATATCTGTAAGATCATAGATGTAGATATGTGTCTCAGGGTTATTGTACCAAGGGTTATAGACTAATTCTGTGTTTTCCTCTCCAAATTTGGATGTTTCTAGTATACGGTAAACATAGGATTCTGAGAATATCACCAATCTATTATCATTGATGAATAGATTACGAATAGAGAGATTAGAGTCAATATTGATAACAGTCTCTATATGTAGATTCTCAGGCGGATAAGCTCTTATAATAGTAACATTGTTATGTGATACTACATATAAGTAAGTACCATCGGTTTTAACAATATCTGGTTCATCCACACCTGGTACTTGTATATTTGTACCTGAGTAATCAGTACTACTTGATTCTTTTGATGATGCAGATGACGAATCACCAAGATATACCCTAATAGGACCCTCTGATACTCCACCAGCATAGGATTTGTAATTCATGTTATAATAATTCAGGAAACTTGTCAATTCTTTATACGAGTTAAAATTCTTTATATCATATCTCCCAACTACTGTTATGCTAGGATTTTTTGGTTGTATAAGTATAATAGCTATGTAGCTTGCGCATATTATTACTACAGCCAACATCAAACCTTTAATTTTTATTTTCATTGTTTCATTCATAAGTAAAGTTCACCTTTCATATTTTTTGGTTAATAACTAATATATCCTATGAAACTTAAATAGTTTGAGAAAATGTTTGGTAAAAACCAAACAATGACTAGCATATAACGAAGAATTACTAATATCTTTCATAGCAAGCATAAAGAAGGTTTTTCTCATGATATACTTATATAACACCAATGCATTTTTTATTATCGTCTAATGATAATTAGATAAGGGAGAGATGAGGGATATAACTAAAAGAAGGGATGTATTAACTGCCTCTGAGATCGCTCAGTATGTTTACTGCTCCAACGCATGGTATCTACAGCGTAAAGGATACACTCCTTCATCTTCTAATCTAGCACAAGGATACGAAGAGCATTATAAACTAGGGGAGACAATAGATAATATAACCAAGTATACTCACAGATCAAAACTAGCTATAATCCTAGGCTCGTTAGTACTGATTTTAACGATCCTGATAATATTACTAGAGGTGGTATTATAGATACTACATATCTATTTTTATTAGTGTTGATAGGATTAGGATTTATCCTATGGGGTGTAATATTGTACGCTAAAACTAGGAGTATAAGAAATATTGCCCATATCCCAACTGGAAGAGTGACTTACACTGATCTTAATAAACCATCTGAACCATTATATTCTAATAAGTACAGTTTAGCTGGTAAGCCAGATTATATTATCAAAAAACATGGCCATTTCATACCTGTAGAAGTAAAGACAGGTTCATATAAAAAACCATACAAGAGTCATATATTACAGTTAGCTGCATACTGTCAGATAATAGAGGATGCATATAATGTATTTGTACCATATGGTATTCTAATCTACAATGATGCTTCTTATAAGATACCGTTCAACCCTACTCTACGTTTTGAATTGAAGAATGTAATAAATGAAATGAGGCAAACATTACTTAGCGATAATAATATAGAACTAAACCATCATGATCCTAACAGGTGTTATAACTGCTCCATGAGTAAATACTGCAAAAATAAATTGATTTGATTATTAGTATAGAACTAATCATATGTTTATATTTTTATAATAAAATTAATAAATCATTATTTGATATATACGTATATTGGCGGGAGGTTGAGGTTGAAAGATGGAGGAGCTAACATTCAGGGATGGTATACTACTTTGCAAATACATATATCAATGTGCAATTCATAAATCCTTACAGGGTGTTATGGAGGAATGGGAGATATTCCAAAAAACCCATGATATCTTATCAAAACTAGAGGAGAACATGATCTGCACATCAAACTTTAGCAAAGATGCTTGCTTTGATAAAAAACGTTTAGATGAACTATTATTCTATTTTAACTTGGATGATATATACGCCGTGATATAAAATACAGCACACCTCTTTGATTCATAAAGAAAAATACCCATAGTTCAAAAAAACGTAGTTGGAAAACAATGATATTCACCACGTAATACTATTTTTATGTGATCATCGTGTTTTTTTTTTTCAAATACTCACATTTAACCAATTTCAATTAGACTTTTATTTATTAAATGATCGAACACAGTAAAAAATCACCGACATTACAGATAAATAGATGCAATGCAAAATATTTTTTAGTCATTTACAAAAACAACCAGCAGATTCCAGGATAAAAAACCTTTTAACAACGCATGTTATCATCCTCAGTTAGTATTCTTAGCCTTCTCTTGTTTATCGGGGCTGATACTATGAGAATAGCGGTTCTAATAAAAGATAGATGTAAACCAAAAAACTGTGCATATGAATGCATTAAATACTGCCCTAGAGTACGTGCTGGTGATGAAACAATAACCAAATCACAGGATGGGAGCGTAGTGATATCAGAGGAGTTATGCGTAGGATGTGGTATATGTGTACATAAATGCCCATTTGAAGCCATAAAAATCATTGGTTTAGCTGAAGCACTCAGCTCTGATATAGTGCATCAGTTTGGTGTCAATGGTTTCAGATTATTCCGTCTACCGTTACCTAAAAAAGGCGTATGCATAGGTATACTTGGACCCAACGGTATAGGAAAGACTACAGCAATAAGGATACTATCAGGTCAACTTAAACCTAACTTAGGATGCATAGACAAAGAACCATCATGGGATGATATCCTATCTTATTACTCCGGTACTGAGCTACATGAACATTTCAAATCACTATCTGAAGATAAAATAAAAAGTGTTGTTAAACCACAATATGTTGATAGACTACCACGGATCACAAAAGGCAGAATCAAGGATGTACTCAAAAGAGCAGATACCTCAGATAAATTCGATATCATCATCGAACAATTAGGACTAAAAAATACATTAGATAAGAATATAGAAAGTGGTACTATATCAGGGGGAGAACTACAACTTGTATCAATAGCTGCTGCTTTACTCAAAGACGCTGATCTATACTTTTTTGATGAACCCTCCTCGTATCTAGATATATACCAGCGTTTAAAAGTATCACGGATAATACAAGAGCTAGCTAAACAGAGGAAAGTAATAGTCGTGGAGCATGATCTAGCAGTCCTTGATTTTCTATGTGAACAGGTTCATCTAGTATACGGAGAGGAAGGAGCCTATGGTGTTATAACACATCCTCGTGGTGTAAGACAAGGTATAAACACTTATCTATCAGGGTATCTAAAGGAGGAGAATATCAAATTCGGGGAGCGTATCGAATTCTTCGCTCATCCACCTAAAAGAAGACAGGATCTTAACATACTGATATCATTTGGTAGATTATCAAAAAGATACCCTGAGGGGTTTAGTATCGATGTAGAGAGCGGTGTCATACGCCAAGGAGAGATCATAGGAGTTGTAGGACCAAACGCTACTGGTAAAACCACTTTTGTTAATATGTTAGCAGGTGTTATCAAACCAGATGTAGGTGAACTGGATTACAAGTTAAAAATTAGTTACAAACCACAATATATATCACCTGATTACCATGGGACTGTGAGATCATATCTCGAAGAGAAAGGTCAACTTTTATTCACCGAGCCATTCTACATATCTGAGATATACGAACCACTTCATCTAAAATATCTATTAGATAAAGAGATAGATACATTATCAGGTGGAGAGCTACAACGTGTAGCAATAGCTACAGTCCTCGTACAAGACGCTGATATCTACCTGATTGATGAACCCTCAGCGTATCTCGATAGTGAACAACGAATGATAACCTCCCGGACTATAAGACGTGTAGTAGAAAAGACTGGTAAATCAGCTCTGGTAGTTGATCATGATGTATACTTCATCGACATGGTTAGCGATGCTTTAATGGTTTTCACTGGTGAACCTGGCAAACATGGTACTGCTGAAGGACCTTTCAGTCTGCATGAAGGTATGAATCGTTTCCTTAGAACTGTTGATATAACATTCCGCCGTGATGAAGAGACAAAAAGACCAAGGGTTAACAAAACTGATTCATATCTCGATAGACAACAGAGGATGCACGGTGAGTACTACTATGATATATAAAAATACATAAACCCCTTTTCTCTTTCATTGACAGGAAAAATGTTAGAAGAGATACTATCAAACAAGATTGTTATCCTATTGCTGTTCGCTTTTCTCCCACCTTTAATATACACAGTATGGATACGAAACACTGAGCGTTACAAAAGACAATCATGGAGTAGTATACTCTTATGTTTCCTATGGGGTGCTACTATAGCCATTGTATTTTCTGTAATACTAGAAGGATTATTCAATATCTCGCTCTCTATATCAGTTACAAATCCTGACAAATTAGCTTTTCTAACTGTTGTGATATTAGCACCTCTAGTTGAAGAGTTCGCTAAACCATTAGCACTACGTTTAAAACATGTTAAAAAAAATCTTGAAGAACTTGAAGATGGTTTAATATACGGTGCTGTAGCAGGTCTAGGTTTCTCCGCTACTGAGAACCTCCTCTATGGTGTAACCTTCTTATCTAAAGGATTATTTATCTTCATGGTTTTAATGGGTATACGAAGTATAGGAGGATGTTTACTCCATGCTTCAGCTACTGCTCTAACAGGCTATGGTTATGGTAAAACCATCCTTAAAAGAACCTCTTTTATAAGAGTTCTACCTTATTTCATCTTAGCGGTATTACTACATGCATCTTATAACTTCCTGGTATCCTATGAGCTTCTAGGTTTGTTAATAGGTCTGGTATTGGCTATAATGCTAGTTGTTTTTACTATGTCTATGATAAGAAAAGTTATAAGACAATTGGATGCAACGAGTCGTTAATAAAAGGATCTACTTTAATCTTGTTGCTGGGGATAAATCTAAAGCTAGCACCCTTCTAGCATACCCCATGAAGAAGACTGTGTTATAACCAGATGAGTCTGGTATGTAGATATAAACACCTATGAAACCTTGCATTAAACCTATCTGTTTACCATCTACAACCCTTATATGAAATGGGTTTGGATCAACGATCATGGTTTTATCCCTGAGAAGTAGTTTTAAACCTGGGTAGTACCAGAATATTATAGATGGTCGAAGAAGGTTAACTTGGAATCCTCTTATAGGGTTCTTTAATTTTGTTCTTCCGTAGCTAATGATGAATACCCGTTTCTCTCTGAGATTAGCAGAGCTGGCCTCATCTAACAGATCAAGGATGTATCTCATAACACCGGTTTCATCGTCTGACTTATCTGAGAAATCAACTAAGGATCGTAAGAAACCACGGTAAGTCGTTTCTGATTCAAGGTTTGATATTAGATCTGGTAGACTGTTAGA
This sequence comes from Thermoplasmatota archaeon, assembly GCA_038740425.1. Lineage (GTDB taxonomy): Archaea > Thermoplasmatota > E2 > DHVEG-1 > DHVEG-1 > JAVYLV01. The sequence continues at coordinate 12,859 of JAVYLV010000001.1, forward strand.
TACGGTTATTACTTCATCTGTGCTTAGCGCTATAGAGTTGACTTCTTTGTCGTCAAGGATGTATAATTCACCGGTACAACTAATATCATTATTGGTGCCTTCTGCCTCTACTGACAAGCACTGTTTACCATTAAGTATAAGACAAAGTACGACTATGGTTATAAGAAGGGGTTTTTTATAGGTCTGCATTGTTTACTCCCTTGGTTTATATATTATATAGATTATAGTATATAAATCTTGATGTACAAATATTATCAATCCTAATCATATAATGAGTTTTTTAATATAAGAGAATAGACAGAAAGCAGGGAAATATTTAAAATATAAATGTATATTATTAAAAATATAATTTATAGGTGTAATTAAAAAAATGGGTAAACACGAGTTAGTATTTATTATAATTCTAATAATTATGTTCCTGATGCCATCAACCCAGGGATATATAAATAAGGGTTTTATGCCAACAGGAAGATTCTATATTAAAGGGATAGACGCGCCTGATACTGTAAAGACTGGTGAGAATTTCACAGTTGTTGTATCTGTAAAGAACGACAAATTATTACCTACGAGAGGAGTAGTGAAGATTAATCTATTATCAGGTTTACTGGAGACGATGCAGAAGGATATCGGTGTAACAGAAGAGAGGATATTCGAAGGTAAAACAACTACTTATCTTACTATTAACTGTGTGATAAGAGAAGGAGATACTAACTGGTATAAAGAGGTTTATAATATAGAAGCAGTACTCGTTCAGAGATTACCAATTATAGGGTGGGTTATACGTGATACCTCTACTATCAAGGGATTACATATAGTATCTCCGCTATGTGAAAAAGATAAGATACAACTTATATGTTTAGAGAGCCCTGAGTTGTTAGATGAAGGGAAAGATAGTTTTGAAACCTTAGTTCATGTGAAAAATAGTGGTTTGATATCCTTCCCTGTATGGGTACGTGTTGACATAGTGGAAAAAGCATCTGTGTTACCCGAGCTAGAACAGTACAACATCCTACAGGGTTTTGCATCAGAGCGAAAAGAGATAGGTAGAAGCGACGAGAGGATTATACCTGCTGGTTCTACTGAATCATTTAGGATACAATGTTACCTCAGAGAAGCTGATCTGATGAAGAAGCAGTTCATGATACAAGCGGTTCTATATGTCAATGTTAATGGATCTCAATATCAGGTTGATACTTCTACTTTTCAATCTATAATACGAGAGGAATCATTCATCAAAAAATACTCGATAGAGATAGTTATAGGCGTCTTTCTGTTTCTAATTGGTTTATTAATTATAGTGCTTATAATACGTATCATATATCCTGCATATGTCGTAAAAAGGATAAAAGTGCAGGAGGAACGAAGACGGGTTGAAAAGCAGAAAAGGAGGTTATAGAAGAGGAGAGCCTATAAAGGATGAGGGGACACCCCATCCGTTTAAACTTGTTATCGTTGGTGATATATCAACTACTGATACAGGGTCATCGCATGTTACACCAACTGGTACATCTGGCTCAGACGGAGAAACAATTATAAGAGGGATAAGTTGCTCAGGATATGTACCATGAGCACCTGTAGCTGTTCTTATATCAATGAAACTGGGTAGTTTCATTTTAATCATGAGGGGCATTAACGCTGAGTTCAACTGATCATTATACATGGGTATCATGTAACCTGGTTTGCAGAAGATTATAACACTAGGCCATATCATATCAAGATGGTTATCACCACCTAGTTTGAAGGGTTTACCTGTGTAATCATTTATAGTATCACTCTGCTCTGATCTAATGAGAACCTTCCATATGGGTTTAATAGTTTCACCATTCTCTGTTATTGTATAATTAGTGAGTATATCCTTGATGCGTTGCTGGGTCTCAACTGAGGCGTTATATACATAACCATTAGGTCCTTCAGATACCATCCAATCATAATCTCCTCTGGGATTATATCTATTAAAAAATCCACCTGTGCCCGCTCTCATATGGATACCATGATCTGCTAGGATCTGCCTGATATCTATATCTAATCGCTCAGCGGCAGGTAGAGGAGTAAACTGGTAATAGTAACTAGGGTTAGTTACATGATGAATTTTTGATAGAAACCAGTGTAATATTGAATGGCGTGATACCTTGGATATCACACTCTTCATTGTACTCATACCATGATCAGATGTTATAATGATTCTACTTGTATTCCATCGATTGTTATCCTTGAGATATGTCACAAATCTTTTAATCTCTTGGTCAGTGATGTATAGTTGATCCTTTGTAGCATTAGGGTTTCTAAACATACTAGGATTCAAATTCTCGGTCATATCTCCTATTTCAGTGGATTTGAATGAGCCATAGGCATGACCAGCTAAGTCCATATTCATAAGAACGATGTAGAGAAAATCAGGATCATCATAAGTGATACATTTAATAGCCTGCGTCATAACCCAATGATCACTAGGTAGTTTATCAGAGTCGAAATCCACAGGTGACAGGTTAACAGTACCTGGTGGTGCTTCTCCCATGTCACCTCCAACTCTTGGTATATACACCCTGGGGAATATCTCATTATCCTCAAGATGCGCTAAACCACCTAGAACATACCCCTCTGAGAGGGTTACATAATTAGGGTTAGGGTTATACTCATCGCTATTACCAGGAGTATTACCTGGGTATATGATTATATCACAATCTTCATCTGGTATAATCCTACCAAGCCATGTTTTACCAGTTATAAAAGCAGTTTTCAGTGTAGCATCCCTCTCTTTGATTATATTGAAGATAGTAGGGGTTCTGAGATGTTTATGTGTGAAGATCTTAGCTGTAGCATTACCATATCTACTAGAGAACCAAGGGCGAGTAAAATCTAAACCACTATAGTAACCACCTATACCTAGTATACCATGTGATTCAGCGTACGCTGATGTCAAGATGGCAGTATGATTAGTTCCAGTGTTAGCAGGCATGATAGACGTGCAATTATTGAAATAGACTCCTTCAGATAGTAGAGAACTCATAGTAGGAGTCAATAACCCTTGATGCCCCATAGATCCTATATAATCCGCTCGCATACCATCTACAACTATGATATATGTCTTGATAACACCCATTTATAAAAACCTCAGATATGATAAGGCATCATAGGTATAAATAGGATTGTATCTATACTTCTTGTTTCTGTTTTTCATGCTCTTTATTTTTTGATAACACATCTGATACTGTAAAATAAAATGACAACACCAAAATATAAAAAAGGTTAGCAATGTTGGTTAATGTTACAGATGCAAAACATTCATAAACATGGTTCTAATCTTGATTTATTTAAATGATTATTGAGAATAACAAAACTAATAAGAATAGAGTGTACAGATCATTTCGTGATATACCTCCACGTGAGTATATGTACATCCCTAAAGGGACACTGGAGAGGGGTAAACCTGGTCGTTTCAGCAGACGGGAGATTATACACATAATCATAGCTCTATTCGTGTTAACTATCGCCTTTTCTTTTCCACTTTCAAAAAGTAGGATCCTATATGGATCTATTGATCCGATACGTATAATGAACTCGTTACCAATCGCTTTCTTAGCTTTGTTAACTGCTTTCTTCATACATGAACTATCACATAAATTCATGGCGCAGAGGTATGGTTTGTGGTCAGAGTTCCGTATGTTCCCTATAGGTCTATTATTCTCATTATTACTAGCTGTTCTCACAGGGGTTGTATTCGCGATGCCGGGTGCTGTTATATTCAGGGGAGATACACGTTTATTCGAGACAGGTAGGATAGCGGCTGCTGGTTCGACATCTAATATAGTAATAGCTGCTGTCTCACTTATATTGTATTTCTACGTTTTCTTTGATGATATAACTATCGGTACACTTATAGGGTTCGTATGCCTAGTCAATGGTTTGTTAGCAATGTTTAACCTTATGCCTTTTGGTTCACTTGATGGTAGGAAAGTTATAGCATGGAACGGCATTGTATGGGGTATCTTACTCAGCTTAGCTATCATTATAGTCTCTATAATTCTACCACATCTACCATATTTCTTCATAAAATACTAAAAGAGAACTGATAGGATAAACATCATGCTAATCAGTATTGGCCCATCTATGCAAAATGTATATATCAAACTATTAGATATTTTCTTTTTAAAATGATTAAAACATTAGGGGTTTACACTAAGGATTTTGCTTTATACCATGATCTAATAAAAGTATTAAAAAGAAGAGATATACCCTATGTGTCATTAGTATCACCAAGGGATATACCAAGTAGAATTGGTGTAGTATTAACATCTCATAGAGAGTTACATGATATAAGATATCAGAAGACTATAGCTGCTGATGTATACGATTCAGTGGATCATGCTATTGACTTAGCTTTGCAGATGCTTAAAGGTAAAGAGATGTACACTGAGGTATTCATAGGTATAGACCCTGGTGAAAGACCAGGTGTAGCATTGATAGGTGATGGTATAATACTACATAAAACACAGGTTGATAGCCCTGATAAAGTACTTCCACTATTGAGAAGATACATAAAGGATTGCCCATCTCATCAAACTATTATCCGTATAGGACACGGCTCTGTACTTATACGTAATAGGATCATCAATTCTTTAATATCTCTTCGTATACCAATAGAGATAGTAGATGAATCAAAGACTACAACCTCTCAGCAGGTGAAAAGACCTGAACGAGATAGTGAAGCAGCCGCTGCTATAGCCCTACTACAAGGGGGTAAAATACAGAGTAAATTACCATTAAAACCAACAAAAGGAGCTATAAAGGATCTTCAACGTTACAGCCGGCAGTTAACAGATGGTAGATACACAATATCAGAGAAAACAGCTTTAGATGTGCTTCATGGTAGATTAACGCTGAGAGAGGCTATAGAGAAAAAAACTACATCTAAAAAACACAAAGGTTTATGAATTGTCTATATATGTGGATTGGGTAAAAGTCAAAATGACCTATAAGACTGCTTTGATAAGTGTATCTGATAAGACCGACATAGTTGATCTCGCAGAAGCATTAGTTAACATGGATTTTAGGATAATCTCTACTGGTGGTACAGCATCCTTTCTTAAAAAAGCAGGTCTAGAGGTTATAGAAGTATCTAATCTAACTGGTTTTCCTGAGATATTAGATGGACGTGTGAAAACACTTCATCCTATTGTGCATGCTGGTATACTAGCTGATCGTTCTAATAAAGAGCATATTAAAACATTAAAGAACCATGGTATACAAACTATAGAGCTAGTTGTATGTAACCTTTACCCTTTTGAGACAATCATAAAGAAGAAAAACGCGAGTATAAAGGAGATTATAGAGAATATTGATATAGGTGGACCAACATTGATTAGATCAGCAGCTAAGAATCATGAAGGGGTAATAGTCGTCACCAACCCTAGTCAATACCCTGAGATCATAAATCTATTGAAAACAAAAAAGGATGTACCGTTAGATACCAGAAGGAGATTGGCTTTGGAGGCTTATGCTCATACAGCGCAATATGACACTATAATATTCAACTATCTTAAATCCATATGGATGCCTAATACCCTAGTAGACAACTATACATTCACCATGCGTAAAATACAGGATATGAGATACGGTGAGAACCCTCATCAAAGAGGAGCATTCTACAGGGCTTTACCACTTGTAACTGAGCCTTGCATAGCTAATACTAGGCAGATACATGGTAAAGAGTTATCATTTAATAATATATTAGACTCTGATTGTGCTATAGAGTGCGTAAAAGAATTTAAAGAACCTAGCTGCGTTATAATAAAACATGCTACTCCTTGTGGTATCGCTACTGCGTCAAACCTATTAGATGCATGGAAGGATGCTTATGCCACTGATGTTTATTCACCATTTGGTGGTATAGTCTGCTTCAACAGGGTAGTTGAAAAGGATGTAGCAGAGGAGTTATCACAGTATTTCTTGGAGGTTATCATCGCACCTGCTTTCAAAGATAACGCCTTACATGTTCTAGAAAAAAAGAAGAATCTTAGGCTCTTGGAATGTCAAGGGTTAGATAAAACTGAGAGTAGAGATGGTTTAGATATACGAAGTGTAGTAGGTGGCTACCTGGTCCAGGATCGTGATGTATGGTTCAAACCAAGAAATGAATGGAGAGTTGTAACTGAGAAAAAACCATCACCTGATGATCTGCACTCCATGGATTTCGCTGTTAGATGCGTGAAACATGTGAAATCCAACTCAGTCTTATTTGTGAAAGGTACTAGGACCGTTGCTATCGGTGGTGGTCAAACCTCACGTGTTGATGCTACATGGATCGCTACATTCAAAGGTAAGGATAATATAAAAGGTTCAATAATGGCTAGTGATGCGTTCTTCCCGTTCCGTGATGCTGTTGATGTCGCAGCTAAAGCCGGTGTCGCAGCTATCGTACAACCAGGTGGATCTGTGAGAGATGCTGAAGTTATACAAGCGGCTAATGAGCATGGTATAATAATGGTTTTTACAGGTCAGCGTTACTTTAAACACTAGTAAATTAGAATCTTCTGGTTAACAAAAAAACTAGAATAACAGGTTCTAGATTTATTTTATATATCGAGATTTTATTATCCAGATGATTTATGGATTTCTATGTAGTTAAACGTGATGGTCCTGCTCGTATAGGTGAATTAAAAATCAATGGTAGTGTGATAAAGACACCTAATTTGTTATTTCCCTTTACCAAAAGGTATAAACCACCCAAATTCGCTGAGTTTCTAATATCAGATGAAATAAAGGATAAGATGGATAAACCATGCCTATGTACGCATGGCAGTTTATTTTCATCATCCAAGGGTTCACCACATAAAAAAAACTGTATCCCTCGTTACGTTCTACCCAGTGATGTACCACTTGATCTGCATTCTATCATCCTAGATCTATATGATAAAGAGATTAAAACATCATGGATGATTATCCCGTCTAACAATGAGGTTTTAAACAGTATAAAAATAAGAGATGATGTTAAAGGCGTCATCGTCGGTAATGCTGATCATTTAATGTTCAAACCTCGTCTGTTAGTTGATTTCATAATAAATCTGAGAAGACGCATAGGTTATCAGCGTTTGATATATTTACCAGGTGTCGCTGATCCTAGTAATCTCTCTCTTCTATGTTATCTAGGTGTTGACCTGTTGGATTCTTTAGATGGTATATCTGCAGCTAGAGCTAACATGTTGTTAACCCCTGATGGCAGTTACAATGTTAAAGACTTATATGAAACACCCTGCTCATGCCCTGTGTGTACCAGTATCAATGATCCATCAAATATGAGTTTCATAGACATCCTTAACCATAACTATAACGCTTATCACAACGAGTTAAAAACCATTAGGAACGCCATAAGACAGGGTACCACAAGGGATATAGTTGAGAGAAGGATAAGGTTTAAACCTGAATGCACAGCGATACTTCGTATACTTGACTCTGATTATTACAATTTCCTAGAGGAACGAACACCGTTAGTAAAGAAAAAAATGTTAATAGCAACTAGTAAAGAATCATTATCAAGACCTGAGATTAAAAGATTTCAAGAGAGGGTAAAGCAACGTTATCATAAACCAGAAAGCACTAGAATCCTAGTTCTACTACCTTGTTCAGCCAAAAAACCTTACTCATTCTCTAAAACCCATCAATTATTCAGGAGATATATCAGTAATGTACCTAAATCATCGATTGTACATGAAGTTGTAATCACATCTCCTATAGGTTTAGTCCCGAGGGATTTAGAACTAGTATATCCTGCTTCTAGGTATGATACACCTGTTACAGGTGTATGGGATGAAGATGAGAAAAAGATGATACGCGACTTACTAAAAGTGTATCTAAAATCAAATAAGTATGATTACACCATAGTTCATCTCCCTAGAATAATGCAAGATTTCATAATTGATCTGCTCGAAGAACCAATTATAACATGCGTTGATACACCAACATCAGAGAAATCCCTATGTTTGTTAAATGAAAAACTAATGAGAGTGACAGGGGAATATGAAGATGTACCATATAAATCACGTATGCTAGAGGATGTGAAGTCACTTGCATGTTTTCAATTCGGTAGAGATGCAGGTATAGACATCGTTAAAGATTGTGAAGTAAAGGGGAGATACCCGGAGTATAGATTGTTTTCTAAGGGGAGGCAGATCGCGATGATCCCACATGAAAGAGGTTATCTGTCTCTAACCATAGAGGGGGCTAAAAGGTTGTATAACACAGGGGTGTACTGGGTGTCAGCAGATGATGATTTTCCATTAAAAGGATCCCTACTGTCACCTGGTGTGAAGGATGCTGATCCTTGTATACGTATCGATGATGAAGTAGTAGTAGTGAGAGACGATATAGTATATGCTGTTGGAGTAGCGCAGATGAATGGTTTAGAGATGATAGAATCTGAGAAAGGAGAAGCGGTTAGAATAAGACATACTTTATAAAAGATACACATAATCAGATATTAGTAAAAATAAAAACTTTTCAAATCATTCAATCTCATTTAACATAAATACAGAAAAATATCTTTAAAAATTATACGGGCTTGGAGGGATTCGAACCCTCGACCCATCGGTTAAGAGCCGATTGCTCTACCTAGCTGAGCTACAAGCCCAAGAAAATAAGAGAAAGGAGAGGGCGGGAGAAAAAATGAATTATCTATATTAATCTTTTTCCTCATGTTTTTTAACGCTAGATTCATCAACCCTTGATATATACTTAGCGTCGATTCTATCAGTGATATAAACATCCTTACCAGCATGATATATTTTTACTCCATCCTGTCTTGCTTTAGCACCATCGATTCGCAGTATCAAGGGTGTATCAACGTGCATACGCCCAGCCTCTAATGCTTTCTCTACGCTACCACTTAGATGAACCTTCTTACGGTCAACAGGGTTTAAACCTTGTTCAAGTATGATATCAATCTCCTCCTCAGTGGCAGGATAATAGAACTCATCCCTCTCAGCTAATGGTAGATCATCAAGGTTAACATCTATAGAATGGCCATATGTTGCTCTTATCATCCCTCCATCTATCTGGTATCTACCCTTAGGATCAGTAGCGACTATAGCTTCTAAATGTTTAGGACGAAGCCATTGGAAACCTGATCTACTAATACCTATAGCCTTGATGAAATCAGAGATATCTACCCATCCGTGACCATCTATCACCAAACCTATCTTCTCCGGGAAATGACGTAGTACACCCGCCATTATCCTCCCTAACGAGTCTATCTCATTATCATTCATCAAGAATTTACCCTCTTTACCGCATTGAGGACAAACCTTGCCACGATAATAACCATGTATCTCACATTCAGCTAGCATACAATATCACTATTCAAGGGGGTATATTGCTCTTGAAAGTATAAGTTTTTGTATTATATTCTATATTTCAGATACTGGGGTGATAGACCCTTGGAAAAAGAGGATATGAAAAAGTTAGCAGCTGAAAAAGCAGTTGAGTACGTAGAGGATGATATGGTCATTGGTTTAGGCACAGGATCTACCATATCTTATACTATAAAAAAGCTAGGAGCGATGGTAAAAAATGGTTTAAGAATAGAGGCCATACCAACATCACAACAGACTAAGAAATTAGCTACAGAAAATGGTATACCACTAATAGAGTTAGATGAGAGTACACTAATTGATTTAACCATCGATGGTGCAGATGAGGTTGATTCTGATCTTAATCTTATAAAAGGAGGAGGAGGGGCTTTAACACGAGAGAAGATCGTAGCCTATCATTCTAAAAAGGTGATGATAGTTATAGATGAATCAAAGATTGTTAAAAGATTAGGATGTGATTTCCCAGTACCTGTAGAGGTTGTGAGATTCGGCTGGTCAGCTACAAAGAAAGCTGTTGAGCATCTAGGTGGTAAATGTGAACTTAGAAGGATCATGGATGAGGTTTACATCACTGACAACCAGCATTATATTATAGATTGTGATTTTGGTCCTATTGTTAACCCTGAAGAGCTGGATTCTGCGATTCGTAGCATACCCGGTGTTATCGAAACAGGTTTGTTCATAGGGTTAGTTGATAATGTTATAGTAGGTAGCAGTCAGGGTATAATGATATTAGGATAGTATCTAATAAGGATTGATATTGGAATAGAGATATTTCAAATAAAAAACATCTGCATAACATATATTAGATTCCAGGGTAACATAAGATAGATAAAGAGAGAGAAAATGTTTGATAAGGGTAACCATTCTCTGAGAAAAATTAAGAATACTGTCGATGAACTAACAGATAAATTAAACTCTCTAGAAGTGGATGTGCATTGGTATCGTCGTATTGCTCATACATTTGCATCATCATTCCTAGTATACTATCTTCTACCTGATGAGCCATACTATATCTATCGATTATCTTTACCTATTATTATATTTATATTAGTAGCAGTGATAGAGTATCTACGTTTGTACCGATATATAGATGAAGGTTTATTCTTTGGTTTAAGGAGATACGAGAAAGGACGGATTGGCGGATATCTATACTTCGCGTTTGGTTTCCTATTACTGATATTGTTATTCCCACAACAGATAGCTATACCATGCGTGTTATGCGTATGCTTCACTGATCCTGTTATGGGTGAGTTACGATACAGATTTAATAATATAATATATGCTGGTGTTATAGGGTTCGTTGTTAGCTTCGTGTTTTTCTTCATCACATGGTTTCATTCTATTGATATAGTTATAACAATTCTTATCTCTGTTATAGGCGGATCATTAGCTGTTATAGGCGAGTTATGGAAGAATAAATGGATCGATGATGATTTTTTAATGCAGATGCTGCCAGCTGTGGGGATTTTTATAATCTGGCAGATGTTGAAATTAAATGGTGTTGATATATTACCATCACCGTTATTATACCCTATAATCTAAAGAGAGGAGAATCATGAATAGGTATCATATTAAAAAGGAGTATATAATACACAATTCACGTCTCAGACGTAAGATCAGAGTAGAACTGATATCAGCACCTCTACTCATCATTATACCATTAGCTATATCCTCATTTTTCCTATATGATTGGTTTACTCGCGGGTTCATGAACAATACCTCTATGTACAACGGTGAGCTCATAGTGGGTTTATTGATACTATTAGGTAATATAATATGTGGTATACCTTTTATAAGATCAGTTAGATCGCTAAGTAAAGAAATGCATGACGCATCGGACTAATACTTAAAAAAATATAGTTTGATGATTTCAAACTGGCATTTCCCCAGAAGAGAATAATGACTGCTAATTTATTTTATCAGATTTATTCTTCATCTTAGACAAAATGTATCTTAGTGTGAGGAATGCTAAAGTTGTACCTACAAATACACCTACTATAGATGGTAGGTTATCAATAATTGATGTCTTCTCAGATAACTGTATGGTTATCGTTAGCATTATAATAGTCACAGCGCCTATAACATAATGTATCATACGGTCACTTTTAGCTAAACTCCTAAGATTAGGTGTTGGTCTTGTAACCTTAGTAGTAGTATCTCCATAGGATTTACATGTATCACAGAACCATTTTTTACTAGTAGCATTTAAAATAAGAGGAGAACCACATTCTATGCAATGTGGATGATGATAACGCACCAACTTAGTCTTGGTTTTACCTATCATCCTTAACAATGGTGATACCATACTAACCCTGAGCAAAGGAGGAGTAACCAAGCAGCTAACAATAATCAGGAAGAATGTAGCTATTTTAATCTGATTAGCCAAAAAACCAGTAGGATCACCAAATACCCCCCTGTTTATACCTGTAGTAGCGATGATTAACGCTACACCCATGATAGGCATCATCCCTATACCTATGCTTATTGACTCACTCCTACTTAAACCAGATAACCTAGAGCCGATAGCACCACCTAGGAAATTACCTAACAGAGCTAACATGATATACACAGCTATGAAGAGTACTGTCGCGTATAGGTCAGGTGAATCAGCTAAAGCTAGGAAATTAAAACTAGCACCAACCCATACAAAGAAGAGAGGTATAAGAAAAGCATAACCTAGTATCTTTATATATTCAACTAGCATAGCAACTTGAGGTATCCTTCTTATAAATAAACCTGCGATAAAAGCACCTATAATAGCAGTGAGACCGAGATTCTCAGCGAACGCAGCACACAAAAAACAAACCAAAAGACCAAGTGTTAGAACTAATACAGGCGTCTGATTCTTCTTTCTTATACGAGATGATGCATAATGCACTATGATATAACCCAGAGTGAAAGCAATGAGAAAGAATAGCAAGACTTGTACTATTAATACTAACGAGTTACCTATTCCAAATACAACAGCGAAAATGATCATCGCTAGGATATCATTAACTATTATAGCAGTATGAATAGTTAAACCTATACGTGTTGATAATAAATCCATATCAGTTATGATACGTATTGTTATACTAGCAGATGAAGCAAGGAATATCGCACCTATAGCCATGCATTGCAAGTAATTCAAACCAAATAAAAAACCAAATAAACAACCTAATATAAAAGGCATGAAAACACCGAATACACCAGCGTATACACCTGATTTCTTTGTTTTTTTAAGACCGTTAATATCAGTCTCTAAACCAACAAGAAATAATAGAAATATTATACCTATAGATGCGAATTCTTGGAATTCAGGTGATGTAAAATCAAACTTGAAGTTAAACATGGTTGTACCAAAAAACGTGATGGATAAGCCTGAGAGGGCACCTAGACCACAGGGACCTAATACTATACCAGCTATGATTTCACCTAGTACACCAGGTTGTTTCATCTTCTCAAATAGCACGTTGAATATCTTAGCGAAGAGTATAGCTATAGCGATCTCAATCAGCATGAAGTATGCATCCCGTCCACTAACTATTGAAGGTTATACTAAATCACCTATATAAATTAATATACTTTTTTAATAATATTGAAAGGAAAACGACTTTCAATTTTTGATGATTTTACAAGGTATAAACAGGATCCAAAGGATACACACCGTATGAAAAAATAAACAGTATACACCTTGTACAGAAGAGAATGAACTACCTTTAACTATTACATTAATGAATAGAACGACGAAGTTGCTGTTTGCGTAGCTCACAACTTTAGGAGTTATTCTTTTCTTTTGTGTGTTCCATACTGTAGAAGAAAATGCTTTCTCAGTTATTATTATCTATTATAATTACGTGATTTTTTAATTAAAAAAACAAGTATTATTGTAATTATTACAAAAATCATTTCGAAACCTGGTGATTGTTTAGATTTAACAATCACAAATGTAGTATCAACATCAGTAAGACCCATTTCATCTGTTACAGTTAGTACAACTGTATAATTACCTGGTCTGGTGTATATATGAGTGGGATTCTGAGACCACGAAGTGTTCCCATCACCAAAATCCCATCGATACGTTAACGTTTTTTCTTCAGGATCATAACAATCGCTCCCATCAAAGTTAATAGCGCTCAAAATCGTACCAACATAAGGACCGCCTGCATCAGCAACTGGCGGGTTATTTTCTTCAACAACATGCTCATATAAATATCGAACTTCGGAGTCATTTAATGCTCTGTTGTATAATCTTATCTCGTCAATTATACCATTGGAAAACACAGTTTTATAATGAACACCAAATTCAAGTGGTTCATCGTTTTGTCGCAATCTCCCAGAGAAGACAACCGTAACATTCTCTATTTCCCCGTTGATATATAGTTTCGCTGATGAACCGCAACGAGTTCCAACAATATGATACCACTTGTTCAATGATAAACTCGTCTGAGAACGAATGTCAACCCACTTTTCATCAGCAGCATGTAACTGAAAACTTGCTTTAAGTGGAGGATAACACGTACCTGTACCTAGAAAATAAGAGTATGTAGCACCTTCTGTTCCCTTCGAAACGAGTGGATTTGTACGTGGGATAGAAATAAGCTTTATCCATATTGATATCGTTATATCTGTCGTGATGTCTAAACTACTATTATCAGGTATAGTCACTTTGTCATCGACACCGTCAAGTAACAATCCTGAATTTGATATACCTTGTGCCCATTCTGCGTTTCCGTAAACAATCCCATGATTATTAAATGATGAATAGTCCTTTACTATTGCTCCCTTTCCCTCATCGAATTTCCAATAACCGACCAATCCTGCGTCTAATTCATATTTAGCTTTACAAATGCTTACGAAATATCCGCTGCTTAAACCAAAACATAAAACCATAATTAATAAGATAATAATGGATTTTTTCATTTTTGTACCAACCTCTTTTGAAAAATTTTAGTTTATATAAAAAGATAAACAATTTATATGCTTTTTTGTTTTTTTTCATGCTCGGAGCATGACTTTTAGAAACCTATAAAAACACTTTCCATGTTCTTATTGTTTAAAATATGAGAGCACTTCTAGCTAATATGGGTTTTGTACTTCAGATATCAGGGTTATTCATAATCTTACCGATAATAGTCTCATTCATCTATAATGAATTTTATGCTACTATCGCATTGTTCATAGCAGCTACAGCTTTCCTCGCATTTGGATTCTTACTGAATGCTCTATGTGAGAGAAGAGAGTTATCATACAAGGAGTCATGTACACTCATAGTTATGGTATTTATTGTTTTAAGTATAGTGGGTGCTGTACCATACATGTATCTTAATATATCTAACGGTGACGCAGTGAATAACTTCACCGATAGTGTCTTCGAAGCTGCATCAGGTTTCACTACTACAGGTTTTACAGTTGTATCAAATATATCACTTCTACCTAAATCAATAATAATGTATCGTGCGTTAACACAGTTCGTAGGTGGTATAGGTATAGTACTAGTTCTATTAGCATTCTTTTACCCTGATGAGAAGCTGTACGATTTCTCCAGAGGTATGGGCTTCACAGTTAATCATAAGATAAAGAAGACGTTCTACATGATCCTTGTTATATATTGTATCTATACTTTCATCATGATTGCTCTAGGTTTTGTATTAGGGTATCATGATGGTGTAAATCTCATATCATTTATATTTTCAGCTATTAGTACTGGTGGTTTCGCACCTGTTAATGATATCTCTATGATTGTGACTAGCTTCCCGTTGAACTTCATACTGATTGTATCGATGGTTCTGGGCGCTACTAACTTCTTTGTCTTAGCTGGTTTATTTAAAAAAAGATTCAAAGAATTCCTATGGTCAGAAACGATGGTGTTCATAATAATAGCTATCTTCTCTATAACACTTATAACATTATTTTTTAATCTATCAGGTTTTGGCTCAGCATTTCATGTTATAAGCGCTATGTCAGCCTCAGGTTTCAGTTATATATCAATGCAGAGTCTAGCCGGTAACCTAAAGATATACTTTATTATACTAATGATTATAGGTGGAGCGGGTATATCAACAGCAGGTGGTATAAAGATATACAGATTGTTGTTAATATTAAAATCAATAAAAAAAGCGGTGTACGATGCTATCACGCATAAAGATAAACCTATTAGATTATTCGGCAAAGAATATACTGACTCTGAGATTATACAAGCCTTCATATTGATACTAATATGGATAGGTATCATATTTGTATCAGCTTTCATAGTCAGCTCATATGGTTATGATCCTGTAGATTCACTCTTTGAAACCGCATCAGCTATAGGAACCAGCGGTCTAAGTGTAGGCATAGTAAATGCATCATTAGTCTTAGAGTTAAAATGGTTATTCTTCTTGTTAATGATCCTTGGTAGAGTAGAGATATTGGCATTCCTCATAATGATATCGCGTATAAAGGAGACAAAAATTCTTTTTATAAAAACCTGAGAAAGACGAAGGTTTATATATTAAGGAGGATAAAAAAAGAAAGACACAAAAAAACATTATTAACTCCCCCTATCTACACGCCAAAAGGTTTAAATAAAGAACAAATCTTCTATTGCCCCCTTACAAGAAATTGAGTAGGGTGCTATGAATCATGAGTAAAAGCATGTACGATTATATGGGTGATATCTGGAAAAAACCTGATACGTCATACCAGTCACCGTTAAAAAACCGTCTGGTGCAATGGAGAAAGGAAGAGAACTTCATAAGAGTTGACCATCCTCTCCGTATCGACAGGGCTAGAGCATTAGGATACAAAGCTAAACAAGGGTACATTGTAGTCAGAGCGCACGTACGCAGAGGAGGATTAAATAAACCAAAGCTCAAAGGCGGGCGCAAACCTACAGGTAGAGGTATAAATAAGATTACACCGGCTAAGAGTACTCAACGTATAGCCGAAGAAAGAACAGCGAAACGTTACCCTAACATGGAGGTTTTAAACTCTTACTGGGTTGGATCAGATGGTAGATATCATTATTACGAGGTTATATTAGTAGATCCTCATCATTCTGCAATAATGAATGATTCTAAGATTAACTGGATATGTAAACCATCAAATAGCAGAAGGGTCTTACGTGGTAAAACTAGTGCTGGTCAACGTGGACGTGGTTTGCATAATAAAGGTAAAGGCGCAGAGAAGGTTAGACCTAGTATAAGAGCAAATAATAATAGAGGAAAATAATAAAGAGCTTCTTTTCAGTTTTTAATTTAAAAGTATCAAAGCCATCTTTGTTTCATCTTACAACCATTACTGGTTTACGGGCGTACTGGACGACTTTGTTAGCTATGCTACCTAAAGGGTATTGGCTTATCTCACTGGAACCACGGCTACCTAGTATTATTAGATCACAGTCTAACTGATTAGCAATATCTATGATCTTAGCTGCTACATCACCTTCTTCTACTATACCTTTAACTTTGAAATCATGTAAACCAATATCAGCTATGACGCTATCTATAAGATTACGTGCTTTTTGTTTTAATTTATCGTAGAATTCTTTACTTACAAAACTATGCTCAGTGTAAGAAGGCACAACAGCTAGTAATATTATCTCACCATTCTCCTCTATGATTGATAATGCTTTATTCAAAGCGTTCTCTGATCCTTCTGAGCCGTCAAAACCAATAAGTATACGTCTCATATTTTATATCTTCTTCCTCCACACAGGCCCTTTATCTGTATCCTGTATCTCAAATCCTAGTTTAATTAGTTTCCCACGTATATCATCAGCTGTAGTATAATCCTTCATCATTCTAGCTTTCTCTCTATACTTTAGCAATAGATCAACCATGGTTTTAACATCATCCACCTGTGATTCTATTCTATATTCCACAATTAATTCCCTGAGTCTCTTCGCTGTATCATTCTCATCTTTTCTACCTGGTGAATCTTGGAATAGAGTCAACGTGTTACCTATCTTAAGCAATGTATCAAAAGCAAGACTACACAGGTCATAGTTAACATTTTTAGTACCATCTAAGTATTTGTTAGTATTGTTTATAAAGTCAAATAAAAAAGCAAAAGCTCTGGGTGTATTAAAATCATCATCCATAGACTCCTCAAAACCCTCTCTGAATCGTTGTATAGCCCTAAGATATGTTTTATCCTCCTTTTTTACTGCTGTTTCTTCTACTGTTTTTATCATCTTACCTTCAATACAATCTTCTAATTTTTCTTTAACACGGTATATACGATCCAGGTTCCTTTCAGCTTCAATCAGTGCTTTATCATTAAAATCAGGAGGACTGCGGTAATGTGTCTGAGCAAGGAACAACCTTATGACCTCAGGGTTATATTTTTTTAATATATCGCGTATGTTAACAATGTTACCCAGGGATTTAGACATCTTCTCTCCGTTAACAGTTAACAAGCCGACATGCATCCAATAGTTAGCAAAGTTTTTACCTGTAGCTGATTCTGACTGAGCGATCTCGTTCTCATGATGAGGGAAACGTAGATCCATACCTCCACCATGTATATCAAAAGGTAAACCTAGATATTTGCTACTCATAGCTGAGCATTCTATATGCCAACCTGGTCTCCCTGAGCCCCATGGTGATGGCCACGATGGTTCACCTGGTTTAGATTTTTTCCATAAAGTAAAATCGAGCGGGTTTTTTTTCTTTTCACCTGGTTCTACACGAGCCCCTGCTTTCATCTCAGATAATCTCTGTCTTGATAATTTACCGTAATCTGAAAATCTTTCAACCGAGAAGTACACATCACCATCAGCAACATATGCGTACCCTTTATCTATCAAAACCTTGATCATCTCTATCATATCAGGTATCGTCTCTGAGGCTTTAGGGTAAAGATCAGCCCTTCTTATACCAAGGGTATCCAAGTCATGTAGACAACGCTCTGTGTATCGACGAGAGTACTCTAAGACATCTATAATCTCACGTTGAGCTGCTGCTATAATTTTGTCATCAACATCTGTTATATTCTGAATATAAAAAACTCTATACCCTTTGTATTCGAAGTAACGTCGTATAATATCAAACGCTAGATATGTTCGAGCATGACCAATATGAGCGTCACTATAGACAGTCATGCCACATACATACATCTTTACTAAACCTGGTTCAACAGTTTTGAATATCTCTTTTTTATGTGACAATGAGTTATATATTTTTAGCGCCATATCTGAATTATTCAAAAAAAGAGGTGAGAATATATACTTTGTGGGGTGTGACTAATCAAAAGAAATATACCCTGTTTTTATAATACAAAAAAAATCAACAATTAATTTAAATCTTTTTTAAAAATAAGACGGCAGATATACCTACCATGAGGCGATTACACCAGTATTATCAGTATTCGCCATTGAAGGGGAGAAACATATCTCTGAGACAGGTATACCAGCAATATATCTCATTATAATCATAGTTAGAAGACGATAAACAACAATACTCCTCCTCTAAAATTTATCTTTTGCTATCTTCAATTTTTTCCAAATTATTTATAAACATATAGATTATACCCTAAAAGCAGGTTCAGGGTAGAATTTTTGGGGGTTTATAACAGTATGAAGACCACATTTAGTATAATCAAAGCAGATGTAGGCGGATGGCCAGGACACGCCTGGGTACACCCTCAGCTTAAAGATATAGCTAAAAAAAGACTACAAGAAGCTAAGAAGAGTAACCTTATAATAGACTTCCATGTGACTAACTGCGGTGATGACCTTGAGCTTATCATGACTCATACCAAGGGTGTGGATAGTAAAGAGGTTCATAACCTTGCATGGGATATATTCTGCGAGGCTACTGAAAAATCCAAAGATCTAGGTTTATACGGTGCTGGTCAGGACCTGTTATGTGATGCTTTCGCTGGTAACATAAGAGGTATGGGTCCTGGTATAGCTGAGATGGAGTTCACTGAGCGGAAAGCCGAACCCGTGGTAGCGGTTATGATGGACAAGACAGAGCCTGGAGCGTTCAATCTACCTGTCTTTAAGATATTTGCTGATCCTTTTAACACAGCTGGTTTAATCATAGATCCATCGTTGCATGATGGTTTCGTCTTTGAAGTATGGGATATAATAGAGCATAAGAATGTTTTTTTGAATTCACCTGAGGAGATGTATGACTTGTTAGCGCTTATAGGTGCTAAGTCAAGATTTGTTATAAAGAGGGTGTATCCTAAGAAATCATCTAAATTACCATCGGAGGAGCCTGTAGCTGTAGTTTCAACAGAGAAGCTTTATCAGATAGCTGGTGAATACGTAGGTAAGGATGACCCTGTAGGTGTTATAAGATGTCAATCAGGCCTACCAGCTCTAGGTGAGGTGTTAGAAGGGTTCTCTCTTGGTCATCTTGTGTCAGGTTGGATGAGAGGGTCGCATAATGGTCCATTGATGCCTGTATCAGTGAAAAATGCTATCTGTACTCGTTTTGACGGCCCTCCTCGTGTCATAGCTTTAGGATTTCAGGTGAGAAATGGTAAACTAACTGAGCCGGTTGACTTATTTGATGATCCTGCTTTTGATAAGACTAGAATGGAGGCTCAGCGTATAACTGATTATATGCGTAGACATGGTCCATTTGAGCCTCATCGATTACCAATGGAGGATATGGAGTATACAACATTACCTAATGTTTTTAAGAAGCTACGTGATAAATTCAAAACTATAAAATAGAGAGGGGGCAGTAAGCTCAGGTTACATAGATTCTCATCTCTTTCTACCTTTAATTTTAAATAGTATAATCCTATACACTGGTTTACTCTGATAACAAAAGAAAGGTTTGACATTATGGCGCGTATATATACTCACCGTAAAGGTAAAGCTGGTTCGCATCGTATCAGAAGAAGTAAGCATCCTGATTGGAGTGCTCTTAATCCTAGAGAGGTTGAGTCGCATATAATAGAGTTAGCTAAACAGGGTAAAACATCTAGTGAAATAGGTATACATCTACGTGACCAGTACGCTGTACCTGATGTTAGGGTAGCTACTGGTAAACGTATAAATCAGATATTATCTAGGAATAATATGCTACCTGAGATACCAGATGACCTTAAGAGTTTGATACGTACAGCTCTTAGATTACAGAAGCATCTTGAGGAGCATAAGAAGGATCTTAAAACAAAGAGGAATCTGCAGCTTGTTGAATCAAAGATATGGCGTTTAACTA
This sequence comes from Thermoplasmatota archaeon, assembly GCA_038740425.1. GTDB lineage: Archaea > Thermoplasmatota > E2 > DHVEG-1 > DHVEG-1 > JAVYLV01. The sequence goes on from JAVYLV010000001.1 coordinate 33,368, forward strand.
ACTATTATCATAGGATTAATCGGTTGCCTAGGGATTGGAAGTATACACCTGAGCAAGCTAAAGTGATGTTTGAATCAGCATAGACTAGGTATAATTTAATCATACGTTTTATATAGTGTATCATATTTTTCATTCATTACTGGATAGTATTATGGGTAAAGAGTTATTGGTATCACTATGTAGAACCGGGTCTGAGATGGTGCATAAGTTACCACAGGGTACTCGTATACGTGTGGTGTCACATTATGACGCTGATGGTGTGACTAGTGCTGGTATAATATGTAACGCTTTATATGATATAGGTTATGATTTTCATGCTACATTGATGAGAAATCCTTATACTAAGGGTTTGGAGAGATTGCTAGGTGAAGAGCATGAGTTCATTATCTTCTGTGATATGGGTAGTGGTCAGATTGATATGATAGAGAGGTTCAGATGCCCTGTTATAATACTTGATCATCATCAATATGTTAAGAAGGAGACTAGGAGTGGTATACTACAGATAAATGCTAATCTATGCGGATATGATGGTAACTATGAGATATGTGGTGCTACATTAAGCTATGCTTTTGCCGCAGCGTTAAATCCCAGCAATGATAAATTAATACCCTTGGCGCTTGTAGGAGCTACTGGTGATAAACAATACATAGGGGGTTTTAGAGGGTATAATAGAGAAATACTGGAGACAGCTCTTAGCAAGGGTCTGCTTAGACCTATAACTGGTTTGAAGTTATCAAAAGTTAGTATATCTGAGGAGTTACAGTATTCAATTGAGCCTTATTATAAGGGGTTGTCAGGTAGAGAATCTGAGATTAAAAAGGTATTAGATAAGATAGGTATAAAGAGTGATAGCAAGCCTAGTGATCTAACCCCTGAAGAGATTAAACGTCTTAATTCTTATCTAATTTTAAATCTGATTAAAAACAAGTGTGATAGTGATATGATAGATACTGTTATAAGGGAGCGTTATTGGTCTGATTTGTTGGATTCTGAGCTTGAGAGATACGCTGATATCCTTGATGCATGTGGTAAGAACGGTTACAGGGGTTTAGCCTTGTCATTATGTTTCAATAATGAGACTGTTTTAATGGAGGAGGCGAAGAGGGTGGAGAAGGAGTATAAAAGTAGAATACTCTCTACTCTGCTCTCGTTGGAGGATAATGGTTTATATGAGACTGATAACATGTGTTATTTCTACAGTGATGACTCTTCACTTGGTGGTGTTATAGCGGGTATATTCATAAATTATATCACTGGTGGTCGTAAACCAGTATTCGCTATATCGCGTAAACCAGATGAGGTACATATCTCATGTAGAGGTACAGTATCCCTGGTTAAAAATGGTTTGGATCTGGGTTCAGCTTTGAAGACTATAACCACTACTATGGGTGGTTATGGTGGCGGGCATAAGGTAGCAGCTGGTGCTACTATAAATCCTGATAAAGAGAAGGATTTCCTGTTAATGGTTGACAGTATAATAGGGCAACAGATGAAAAGGAAGTGATTACTTTGAATATAGAATGTACGGTTATGATAGAGTATGATAAACCTGAGAAAGCGAGGATAATATATCGTTCGACACGTATAGATGATGGTGGTTTCGTAGAGTCTAAGGTTGATGGTGGAAGGATAATAGCATCTATTAGGAGTAGATCAGTATCATCACTTTTACATACACTTGATGATTATCTATCATGTGTGTCGGTAGCTGAATCTATTGCAGATAAAAATTAAGTAGAAAATGTATGATACAATCAAGGTGTGAATGTCTATGGTATCAGATATAGATGTATCTTTTGTATTCAGTGATAAAGTAGCCTCATATAAGAATGAGTTATCATCTCTACTGAACAAGATATGCAACGAGATAAGTACCAGATTAATTAAAGATAATACGAGTAGTATACAACTAGATGTTAGGGAGATTAAGGATAATACAGTAAAAGTTAATATAAAATCAACTGGGGATTTCAGACCTCATAGTATCCTACTGCAGATGAGAAACACACTTAGTAAGGAGATAGGTAAAAAATATCATCTAGGTGTAAGAGAAATCAGGGTTAACAACTACACGTTTGTATTGGATGTCGAGCGAGAACCATTAAAGGAGGTTAGTATACCATTCGCTGATGTAACATTAAAAGGTAAAGAAGCAACAATTAGTATAAAGGATGTTGATGAGGAGTTCCTGCAGGGTAATTACATAGATCGTATGATTACCCTGCTAAAGGATAAAGTTAAAAATCAGTACTATGAGGGGAAAGCTGAGTACTGGCGTCTTATATGGTGCACAGAAGAGAAAAAACCTGTATGGGATAATGATCCTACTGAGGAGATGGTTAAAAAAGGGTGGCTTAAACCAGGTCCTACTAAGGGTAAATGGTTTTACTATCCTCAGGCTGCGTCTATACTGAAAACCATGGAGAGAATAGCGATTGAGGAGGTGCTTAAACCATTAGGATTCCAAGAGGTGGTAGAGTCTCATATAGTACCATTTGATATATGGCTGCGTACAGGTCACCTGGAAGGTATGCCTGGTGAGATATACTATATAGTAGAACCTGCGACCCGTGATACTAAGGATTGGGAGAGGTTTATGGATCTAACCAGGATTACTAAAAAAGTACATGTAGATGAACTAATGAAGAATCTCAGCAAGCCTAATGCTGGTGTATGCTATGCTCAATGCCCCATGATATACTGGTCATTCAAAGGTAAAACCATATCTGAGAAATCATTACCTGTACTAGTGTATGACAAGACCGCTATATCATGTAGATATGAGTCAGGCGGCAGGCATGGTATAGAACGCGTAGACGAGTTCCATAGGATTGAACCAGTCTATATAGGTACACGTGAACATCTCTTAGAGTTACGTGATAAACTCATAGAGCGTTACAAGCATGTATTCAATGATATCTTTGATCTAGAATGGCGTATGGCGTGGGTTACACCATGGTATATGCAACAAGCAGGTAAAAGCTGTGATGCTGGTGAGGATGAAACTGGTACTATAGACTTCGAAGCTTATATGCCTTACCGTGGTGACAGAGAGAACTCAGAGTGGTTAGAATTCCAGAACCTTAGCATACTAGGTGATAAATATGTCAAAGCCTTTACTATCAAATCTCAGAGGAGTGAATTATGGAGCGGATGTTCAGGTATAGGTCTTGAACGATGGATGATCGCTTTTTTAGCTCAGAAAGGATTAAACCCTGAGTGTTGGCCTAAAGGTTTCAAGCGTTATCTTGATAGTATACCAGAATGGATTGAATTCTTATAAAAGATTAGAGATAAATTCTAGAAAAGGGTTTCTCAATAAATTTCTTTTTTTTAGAATTCCAATAGGTTACGTTGACTTTTCATACGACCTAGAAGTCTATACTTCTCTATAACAGGTTCTACTCTCTCCTTTGAGAATTGATGCTCATCACATAGTATACGGTAAACCTTATCCTCCTCTATAACACCCCAATTTATCTTATAATCCTTATCTACCTCTGGTTCTAGAAATAATCTTCTTATCTCCCTGTAATTATTTATCTTATCCTTATCACTCTCTGATAGGTTTGGTAGTATATTCTCTATACATCTGTTTTTTTTGATAAGATGGTAACTCTTCTTAGGGCCTATACCATTAATACCGATGTTGAAGTCTGTACCTATTAGTATAGCTATATCTACTAGTTGTTCTCTTGTTATACCAAGCTTATCTAGGTTCATCTTTAAGTCTATCAACTCAGGTTTAACCTCAGTGTATGCTTGTTTACCTGGCAGCTTCCTCTTAGTGGATGAGGTTAGGTTACGTATCAATATAGATGAACCGAACAGTAAAGAATCGTAATCCTGCGAACCTATACCATAAGCGTCTCCTCTGCTAACCATGTAGCTAGCCTGTGCTTCACCCTCTGACGGGGCTTGTACGTATGGTATACCTAGGGCTGATAGTAGATTCTTGCTTTGCTCTATGATCTCATCTGTTACACGTGATGTTTGTTGTACTTTAACCCTCGCTGTCTCAATATCACCCTTCTCTATAGCTTCCATGTATTCACGCTCAGCCTGCTCTCGTCTCTGCTGCCTCTCCTTTATCGTCTGCATCTTAAGAGGGTGAGGAGGACCATCAAATACGTATAAAGGATATACGCCCGCATCTACTAGGTTAGCAGTCCTGTGGAACAAACCTGACAGATGAGATGTTATCCTACCTTTACTATCCTTAAGTGGTGTACCATCACGCTGCCTTATAATAGAGATGAACTGATGCAGAACATTATGACCGTCTATGGCTATGACACGTTTTTTCAGATCATGGAAGCTACAGGTCTCCTTATCGAATAGGTCACCTATATCAACACCCATCTTCTCTTTCCACTCTTTTTTAGATGTATAGACTTTATCAGATAGTTTATATTAAGAGACATGGTTTAAGCTTTTCCTTTGATGATTCAATATAAGAAAAATAATGAAGAAAAGGTCTAAGGATGTTTTTTATATTGAGGATTAAAAATCAAGAAAGAAAACTATCTCTTCATCTAATTTTTCTAGATCCAACAAAACTTTCTCTCTTCTAGGTGTTCCATTGGCGTTCCTAAAATCTCTCTGGAATGAACCACATTTCACAAGTACATCATCATCAATCCTTATGAACGATATTTGCTTTAGATCAAAACTAACTTTTCTTAATCTAGACCATGCACCTCTCTTAATTCTCTCAATCTCATAATCTGATTTACCACCTTTAAGTTCTTCATGCCATTTTTGAAAACTTCTTTGTTCATCGTTGTACTCTACCTCACCCATTGCGAGGAGCAAAACAACACAGTTAAAATTCTTAATTGATTGTGAGTGCTTTACTATTGTTCACTATATCTGGGTTATATATGTTCATATTACAAGTTTTTTATAGGTGATTTTGTAAAAAAGGTTGCCCCTAATCACAGACAATAAATTTTTAACTGAAATTTTTGTCCCCTCTATCAACATTTTAGAATAGTTTTTACTTTCTATAACATCGTGCAAAATAAAGTGATAGTAATTAATAGTTCTTCTAGCTTCTTCATTTACAAGTTCAACTAAAAAATCTCTATCTTTATTAGATAAATTGTGTTTTGAAATAATCGTTAGATACCACATACTTTTTTTATTTAAATTGCTAGATGCCATTTATCTCCCTCTAAACAAATCAGCCCTTTTTTCTTAAGAGATTGTTGGGCGTTCCTGACTAAATGTTTCCATTTTTTCCCAAAATGTTGTCCATTAATCACTCGGTCAACAGAATCATCACAGATATCTGGATGTATTGTTTGGATCATGGGATGAATTTCTTCTGTGCTCAGTGCACCTTTCTTTTCTAGCAGATAAAGAATTGTATCGGAAAATATTGCGTTGATCGTTTTCCCATCTCTTATTCTGTTTTTTAATAGTTCAACATCGATTGTTTCGATGCTTTTTTTTAACAATTTTCCTAATCTTGTATCTTTAACAAGTTCTTCAGTTTTATTTCTAATATCATACAATCTGGTGGTCTCTTTACTGATCTTTTCTAATAAATCTCTATCAAGTACATTTCCAATGGAATAATATTTTAACATATCTTCTTTTATTTGAGAAATAATATATTTATCATCTATTAAAACTCCGTATTCAAAATTACTAATTAAACCGCCGCTTGTAAGATTGGCTGAAGTAATTATTCCCATTTTATCATCTACCAAATATACTTTTGCATGCAATCTGCCCAGACTTGAAATTTTGACCTGGCCGAATTGTCTATGTAATTCCAATAGTGCTGTTGGTTCGGTAACTCCGTTTATTATATTTTGTATCGTAAAATTTGTTATAATAGTTAATTTAATATCCGTTTTTGTTTTGATGGAATCTGATAAGATTTTCACTCCATCAAAATTTACAAAAGGAGAAGATATAAATAATTCTTCTCTCGTTTTTCTTATTGTATCTATAAACTTATTTTTCCAGGGGGATAACAAAAATTTATATTGCATGAATCCACCTCAATTTTAAATTAAATTATTTCGAAACAATATTTTATTATTCACTTTAATGCGCTAATGTTTTTTTAACTAATAAAGCTTTATAGTTTTAGTGCTTTGTGTAATTATTCTCACCTAGGATAAATAAGTACATTCCATAGGATTGTTCGCAAACAAACTTCTACTTGACGAAATCGAGCTTTAAGACTGAACAGAGGTGCACCGAAGCGTCTTTTCGTCCCAGAAAAGACAGTTTCAACCACACATCGCATTGTTGCTTGAACTTTCTTTTTCCAACCATCAAAATTCTTCTGTTGAACGAGCACCACTTTCCGTCTACTAGAGCAGCCTTCGGGCTTTTCTGACCTAATTCTTTCGTACTTTGATCCCAGGTATGGAACCTTTTTGGGTTATCTCGTTGAAACATTCGCTGGTACCGTATCCTTTGTCACTGAGAATAATCTCAACTTTTATCCAATCACATTTCTTGAGTGTCTTTTTCATCTGCTTATAGTCTGATGCGGCCCTTTGGTGACAAAACAATAAATTATTTTCTTGGAATCCATATCAAAGAAGATGTGGATTTTCTTAAAATCCTGCTTCTTCTGAAATTTTTGTAAAACGGATTTGGCCAGGCTCCTTTCTGATGAATTTTCATTCCGCTGGAATCTATACTTCCCAGCATAATGTGCTCTGACAGGTACGGGAGATTGATCTTAGAAAAAAACCATGCATCAAGATATTCCATAGTGTTCTGAATAGTCTTGTAACATGGCGCTCGTTTCATTACGAGCGCCTGGTAAATATGCATATCTTTTGTTGCGTTTGCTATGCTACGATATGAAAGACTGAATATATTTTAAACAGGAGTAGAACGGTGAGATGAGAGAGTTTGAATTCTCTCCATTGAACCGGTTTATCTAGTTATTGAAACACCGTAGATATATCTAAAATCTGCTTACATTCACTGAGTCTGCTTTATCGTAGTGTTTCCAGTCGATGCTAACCTCTTTTATGCCTCTCCCATGTTTCTTTATTTTTGCTAGTCTTTTGCACCCCATCCATCATCAGATGGATGCAAAGGACTACGTCCTTTAAATTTTAATTACACAAAGCATAGTTTTAGTGCAAATAGAAAAAAATAAGTATTATTTGGTAAAGGGGGATGACGCAAAATCAAAACAGTGAAGATATCGGATATTGGTATGGAAAAACTAACATTTTTTATCACAGAGAGTTTGTGGTACTTCCTGGCTTTTTACATATCGAGATATGTATGCTCCTATCTAGAATGTTAATTCTATTGGAGAAAATATATGAAGGACTTGCAAGATGACATCGATCTATTTGCCTAAAACAGATGGGGATTCAGGTTTTATAGCAATGCTCATCATTATTTTTAGAAATCGATATATTTAAGGGATGCTTCTTTATTTACCTATCCTCTATGAAGCGTGATATTATATCAATGTTAGATGTGAAGGATGACCTCTTAGATATCATTGATCTAGGCATATCATTGAAAAACAAGGCTAAGAGAGGACGTAGTATAGAGTTGTTAAAAGGTAAAACATTAGGTATGATCTTTGAGAAACCTAGCACTAGGACTCGTGTATCATTCGAGGTTGGTATGACTCTTCTAGGAGGACATGCTATATACCTAAATGCTAATGATATACAGCTGGGACGTGGTGAAAGCATAGAGGATACAGCATTAGTTTTATCAAGATATGTTGATATGATCATGTATCGGGCTAAGAGCAATAAGATGATGAGGGAGCTAGCTAGATACGCTACGATACCTGTTATAAATGGTCTTGATGATAAAGAACATCCATGTCAGGTTATATCTGATATAATGACTATAAAGGAATATAAGAAGAATTTTAAGAGTCTAAGGTTTGTATATATAGGTGATGGAAACAACAATATGGCGCATTCATACATATTAGGGTGTGGTATAACAGGTATGAGTATGCGTATAGTATCACCGCGTAGATACTGGCCTGAACCATATTATCTATCAGAAGCTAAGAATCTAGGTTTAGAGGTTGAGGTTACAGATGATATGCATAACGCCGCTAAGGATGCTGATATAGTATCTACTGATACATGGGTATCGATGGGTGATGAATCTGAAAAGGATCAACGCATCAAGGATTTTAAGGGTTATACTATAACAAAGGATGTTATGAGTCAGGCTAAATCAGATGCTATATTCTTACATTGCCTACCAGCTTATTATGGTTATGAAGTTACAAAGGATGTAGCACATGGAGATAGATCAGTGATATTTGATGAGGCTGAAAATCGTCTATGGGGCCAGATAGCGGTTATGGCCACACTATGCAAAACATCTAAATGAAAAATTCTAAGAAAGGATTATATCTAAAGAATAACATATATTATATCGTTTTAGGTAGAATGAACTTATGGGTAAAAAAGTTGACATAGCAGCCTGCCCTGTTTGTGGTAGTAGACGTATAGAAATGGGAACACTAAGTTCAGGTGTATTATTCGGTATAACCTCATGGAAGAGCGTATGCAGGGATTGCAGTTACCAAGGTGAACCTATACTATTTGACTCTGAAGAGGAATATCAATTATTCAAAAAGACGTTAAATGAAAAAAGAGAGGAAAAATAGCAGTATCCTACCCTTCTTTGCATATCTCTATAAAATTCTTAAAAATCTTTTCACCGTATTCTGTATGTTCAACCTCAGGGTGGAATTGCAAACCATAGAATGGTTTAGTTTTATGTTGTATAGCTTGAATCTTACAGTTGATACTCTCAGCTAATAATATGAAATCATCTGGTAGTATCGTGATCTCATCATTATGCGACTCCCATACTACTGATCTAGATGGTAAACCTTTGAATAGAGGGGAACCTGGTTTAACTATTATCAGTTCTACTCTACCATACTCAGGGGTTTTAGATGGTTTAACCTCTCCCCCGTAGTAACGAGCCATGTATTGATGACCAGCACATATGCCTAGTATAGGGAAAGATGACTTCTCCAAATATTCACCGCAGTTACCCAAGGTACCATCTAATCCTATACGTGGAGCACCACCTGATAATACAAGACCATCAACACCCTCATTCTCTATCTTACTGAACGGTACTGTGTTAGGTATAATATCTGTATCTACACCCAGGTCACGTAGCGTACGCCATTCTCTATGGGTCCACTGTCCGCCGTTATCAACAACTAGTATCTTAACCATGTTATCTCTATTCCCATTCTACTGTACCAGGTGGTTTATTAGTTATATCATACACCACCCTGTTTATCTTATCTTTAAGTGTGTTGGTAATACGTGTTGATATACGATCTAATATACTATGAGGTACATGTGTATAGTTACAAGTCATAGCGTCTATACTGTCAACTATACGCACTGCTATAGTGCAACCGTATGCTCTTTTATCGCCTTGTACACCTACGGTCTGTACTGGTAATAATACTGCGAAATACTGCCATGGTTTATGCATCTCTTTGTTAGCCACAGCTTTATCTATCTCATCCTCAACTATATAGCACGCCTCCCTTACAATAGCAACTCGTTCCTCAGTAGCTGCTCCTATGATGCGTATAGCTAAACCTGGACCGGGGAATGGTTGACGATCATGAACCTTTAGATTAAGCTCCCTAGCTACCTTTCTAACTTCATCCTTATACAAGTCTCGTAGAGGCTCCACTAATTTCAGTTTCATATCTCTAGGTAGGCCACCTACATTGTGATGAGATTTAATCGTGTCACGCAGACCACCACCTGATTCAATCCAGTCAGGTGCTATAGTCCCTTGTACCAGATACGATACATCCTCCTCTTTTGCCACTTCTTCGAATATACGTATAAACTTCTCCCCTATGATACGTCGTTTCATCTCTGGATCATCTACATACCTAAGAGCAGTATAGAATTCTTTGCTCGCGTCTATGAAACGATGATTCAAACCCATATCTATCATCGTATTCTTTACATCCAGTGATTCGTTCTTCCTCATATACCCTGTGTCGACATGTACAGCTATGAGATCAGCACCTATAGCTTTGTTCACCAAAGCGGCGCATACTGTACTATCAACACCACCTGAGAAAGCAATCAAAGCTTTACCATCTATCTCTTTACGTAGTTTCTCAACTGTTTGATCTATGAAACGTTTAGCGTTAAACATATCTATATTTTATACCTCTAATTCAGTTTCTGGTTTATCTTGACGCTATTATCTGCTCTTGTAATCTTTTACGATACTTTACAAGTTTTTCATATAGTGTTTTGTCTTTGATTGCTAGTATCTCTAATGCTAATAGAGCAGCGTTTTCCCCGCGGTCTAAACCCACAGCTGCTACAGGTACACCTGGTGGCATCTGAACTATAGAGAATATAGCATCAAGATTAACCTTACCGCTAACAGGTACTCCTATAACTGGTTTAACAGTATGGGATGCTATTGCACCTGGTAGAGCAGCTGACAGGCCAGCTATCCCGATGAATACATCAGCAACGCTCTCTTCTACTATTTTTTTTAAATGATCAGGTGTTCTATGAGCCGAAGCAACTATACTCTCATATTTAACACCGAACTCATCTAGCATCTTCTCAGCTGATTCAGCTATGTTTTTATCTGATTTAGAACCCATTATTATATGTACCTTCATTTTTAACACCTTGAGAGTAAATATAGTGATACGTAAGGATTATATAAAAATAATCAAAACCAGATTTGACTTTTCTCTTTTTATCTTCATCTGGACAAAAACGCAAAGGCATCAGTAAACTTTTAATAATACATCTCTCTTTTGATAACCTGCCTAAATCTGCCTGGAAACTGAAAAAAATGGAGGATGATATTTTTATATGAGAGGAATTCTGATTTTATTATGCATCTTTCTAATATCTGGTGCTATGTTATCTTCAAATACTGGCATTTGTACCACTCCTGGTGAGGTATATACTGGTGATATAACTCTCTCATACCGGAATATAACTGTTTATGCACCAGCTGTAGCACAAACCAGCAATGGTTATATTGGTGTCATATCAACTATAACAGTTACCATACAGGATCATGGTAGCGGACAGGTATTTGTTGATACCACTCCTTTAACACAGATTGATATGCAAGGTTCGGCTAGATTAGCGGTTAATGTAGCTAGCGCGTTGATTAAAAATGATAAAAATAGCAGTGATATATCACCATCATCATATGATTATTTCTTCGTTGTTAGAACTTCTTCTCCTATTATAGGTGGACCATCTGCTGGCGCAGTTATGACTGTGGCTACTGTAGCATTGTTGAAGAACTGGTCTATTAGTAGTACTACAATCATGACTGGTATGATTAACCCTGATGGTAGCATTGGCCCTATAGGAGGTATACCACAAAAGATTGATGCTGCTTATAGTGTCGGTGCTACACGTTTCCTGATACCAAAGGGTCAAATGAGTTATACTGAGATGGTTACCGAGACTATTACTAGCGGTGGTATAATACAGATCACAACCAGACCTGTTGTTAGGAATGTATCTGATTACGCGCGATCAAAATATGGTATAGAAGTCGTAGAGGTTGAAGATATCAACGATGCATTAAGATATATGACTGGTTATGAGTTCCTAAATCCCGCATCAGAATCTAACATAACTACTGATCAGTATATTAGAGCGATGCAGCCTCTTGCATCATCGTTATTGAATCAGGCAAGAACTGCCTATCAAAATGCTAGCAACGCGTTAAATAATTCTTATATACCTAACTATTTCCCTATGTATTATCGCAATCAGATTAACAATATATTCAACAATGCTAAGAACACATTGGATGATGCTACTAGATGGTATGAAGAAGGGATGTATTATAGTAGTACTAGTAAATCATTCCAGTCATTGATAAACTCTAATCTGGTATCATATGCCTGTGAATATTTTAACACTGATAATGATCAGAAGTATATAGAGAAACTACTAGATAAAGCAAAAGAGCTATACGAAGATAGAAGTGAAGAAGCGAAGAAAGCAAGGATACAAGGGGTTATAACACTACAATGTGTAGGCGCAGCCCAAGAGAGAGTATCAGAGGCGCATAGCTACCTATCTGATGCTGAAAGCAGTTTCAATAACCATGATTACCTTAACGCTCTTTATAAGATAGCATATGCTATACAACGCAGTGAGAGCGCTAGCTGGTGGCTCCGTATATCTGATTATTATAATGATACTGGTGAATTCAATAGTACAACGTTGAATAACCTAGCTGAGGAGTATATCACTGATGCCCAGCAGGCTATAACATACTCAGAAGTTATACTAGAAGAAATGGGACAAACCTCATCTTATTTATCAGAAGCTAAAACAGTATTAGAGTCAGCTGAGAATGATTACGAAGCTGGCTATCCTGCTTCAGCCTTGTTCCAAGCCTTCCAGGCTATAGCAAAGGGTAATCTAGCTTTAGAGTTAGTTGATGGAGCAGCATTTGATAAAGTTGAACGTGCTAGGGAACGTGCTAGCGCAAGTATAAGCGAGAGTAGACGTCAAGGTATCGAACCTGTACTAGCTGTCAGCTACTACGAGTACGCCGAAAGCCTAGCAAATGAATCCTCATATGATGACGCCCTGGTTTATTATAAGTATAGTGATCTTATTTCTGGTGCATTACGTTTCACCAGCGGATCAGGGAGAATGACGTCATCTCGTTATATCGGTATACCTGAAATCCCCCCTGTTTCTCAGCTGTATAATGTTAAAAGTTTATACCCTATTTTATTGGTGTTATTTGGAGTAGGTGTTACCACTGGTTTAGCCTTGGGTGTGATACTAGGTGGTGTACTACATGAAAGAAATCCTCATAGCAAAGAGGAAACATCCTGGATACCTAGAAGCATTGAGGATTATTACAGGAAAAACAAATAAGTACCCATCCCTATCCCTTTATCTGTAATATCTATGCGTTTCGTAGCTAATCTAGATGATAATGGAGACATAATAGTAACCAAGCAGCGTGATATAAATAATCTATATCATAAGAATAGATATGGTAGTCTAAAATCCAAGGATAGATTATTATTAGACCCTATAGAGGTCTTATTCCTAGTAGGTGAAGGAAAATTAGATGTATACAAAGATGGAAGGATAATTGATTTCCATAGCCTCTTGAAAAAATCAGCTTCAATTATAAACGACATAGACATTAGATATTTAGCTTATCGTGATCTCAGATTAAGAGGATACAAAGTTAAAATAAAATCTGATAGTATCGCGGATTTTATAATAGAGAAAATAAAAGACGAGAGTAAATATATAACCGCTCATGTTAAAATATTCTCAGAGATGGACACAGCCAGTATAGATTACATAGAACATGCTATAGATTATACAATCTCAGTTAAAAGCAGTTTATGGTTCATGATCATAGACGAAGAAGGGGATATAACATACTATAATATATCGAAACCCAGTATAAAAGGAGAGATAAGGGAATATAACCCTCCCTCAGGAGAAGGATACCTTCTGCATAACAGGGTGGTGGTATTCAACCCTGAGTTAGCGACTTATCTGCACCAACAAGGATTCTACGGTAAACCATTTGGTAATGCTTTACAGTTGTCACTAATAGAAGCTATATACCTGGAGAATATGAACGTACTAAGATTATACTCCATAAAGGATGATAAAAAGATAAAAAACAAGGAGATGAAGGATATAATTAAAAATCAACAGGATGATGTAGATGATTACCTAAGGGTTTTCGCGGATCTAAAAAACAAAGGGTTGATAGTTAAAACAGGTTTCAAATTCGGTACAAATTTCAGGGTTTATACCAGGAGACCTGACCTGACACATGCGGAATACCTAGTGCACATAGTCCCATATAAATACAAGGGTGTATGGTCTGAGATAAGCCGTGGGGTGAGACTAGCGCATTCAGTGAATAAGGAATTCATATTAGCCTATACAAAAAACAACAAGGTAGAGTATATAAGCCTTGGTCGTTTGCGGGCATAAAATTTTTATAAACATTAACACATCATCTACAGCAATAGAAATATAATTCTAAAAAAAATGGGTGGAGGCTGAGTTTGGTAGTATGTTGCAATTGCGATGGCATGGGCATGCTTGCTTTGAAATAACAAATAATACTACATTAGTGACTGATCCTCATGACGGAAGATCTATAGGTATACCAACGCCTACAGTACAAGGGGATATAATACTAGTATCACATAATCATTATGATCATAATAGTATAAAGACTGTGGAGAAAACTTCATCAAAGGTTATAACAGATGAACGAAGGAGAACTATTGATAACATAGAGATAAAAGGATTCAGAGTGTACCATGATAAAGAGAATGGTGCTAAACGGGGTCATAATATAATGTATAAATTCACAGTGGATGATATATCCTTCCTACATCTGGGGGATCTAGGACATGAACTAGATGAGAAGATTATAAAAGATATTGGTGATGTTGATATACTTTTCATACCTGTAGGCGGGGTTTTTACTATAGATGGTGAAAACGCATGGCGCATAATCAACAATATTAAACCTAATATCATAGTCCCTATGCATTACAAGATAGGTGGTTTATCGATACCAGTACAAGGCATAGAGCAGTTCCTAGGGCGTAATCCTGGTGTAAAAGTAGTTAAAGTTGGGAATGAAATAGATATAGAAAAAGAGGATATGCCTAAAGAACAGGAGATATGGGTATTCACCATCTAGAATAATCATCTTTAATGTTTCTCATTTTTTAACCTTGACAAAATATTCATCTATCCTCAAGTATACTAGGAGGTTTTTCTTTTAAAACAAGATAGGGATGAGGAAAAAGTACAATACTTAAGAAAACCCTTATGCCTTTCGCACCTTATGATCTTTAGATTAGATTCTTTCCAAACTCCCCGTGATATATCACTTTTTCTTCAACACTTCCAGATATTTTTCTTATGGAGGGTTCTGTAAAAAAACAACAGTTGATCTCTGTTCGCACCGCTATGTAGGGCTCACTTTATGTCAATTTAGTTTGTTTATAGGAGTCCAATAAAAATACTTTATCATCCTTAATATTGTATTTAAACCAAAAAATATTAATACCGATAAATTAAAATACTATATAATTACTATATGTATACTGCTTGGCCATAATAAATCTAACAAAATGTAGATAATATAGGGGGGGATAAAAATAATATAAAAAGGTGAATATATATGAAAACATATCGAAAAACCATAGGAATTTGTTTATTCACAATATTAATGCTAGTGATGACTCCATTGACTGCTAATATGACAATAGCCCTACCTCCGCAGGAGAAACTAGTTGTATCAAAAACAGTCTACGATGGTGAAAACTGGGTGAAATATGTAGAGGCAAAAAATGGGGACTACTTGACATTTAATATTACTGTCACGTATTATAATACAACGCAACAACCAAACTATTTCATCAACAATACAGTAGTAAAGGATTATCTCCCAGTGGGATTACAGTATGTACAGACCATTGAACCAGCTACACCTGCACCTCAGATAATAGGACAGACCATAATATGGGACTTTGGAGAAATGCGATTATACCATGGACAGAGTATAAAGATAGTTTTTAGAGTAAAAGTAAATGGTTGCAACCGTATGACAAACATAGTTAATGTAACCACCTTAGAGCACTGTAATGGTCAGAGACTAACAAAAGAGGATGCAGCAGTGGTTAATGTACTAACATTTATAGATATGGAGAAGAAAGTATGGGACCCTGAGGCTAACCAGGGTAGAGGAGCATGGGTTGAGACACTACCCTATGTATTACTAGGTGAGAAAGTAAAATTCCAGATTAAAACAACATACTATGGATGCAACTATATGAAATGTTTCTTCGTATGGGATCTGTTACCATCCTGTATGAACTACACAAATACCACCCTCGTTAATATAGCAGGGATAAATATAAACAAAAATGATCCGAGATACCCCGACATACCACCACCTGGATCAGTTATTAACATATGTGGTCAGCAGTTCAGGGTACTACCAGGTATGGTGGTATGGGATTGGAGCAATAGGATGTTTGGTTTATCAAACGGAGAGACTGTAACCATAGAATTTGACGGGATAATAACAAAATACTGCAACTGTAACCCTCAGACGCCTATCATGAATATAGCTAATGGGCTTATGTGGGGATGCAAAGAATGCAGTCCATGCTCTTATCTATATGATAGTGATACAGCTGGTATAATCTGTTGTCCTCCACCAACATTATTCAAAAAGCAGGTATGGGATAAAAGAGAGCAGAGATGGGCTGAGCAAACAACCGTGGTTGTAGGGAGTAAAGTTAGATTCCAACTACAGCTAATATATCATGGTGAAACCAAGGAATACATGATACGTGTAAAAGATAGACTACCAGAGTGCCTATTATACGCTGATAATGCAAACAGAGAACCAACAAAAGTATCAAACGATAACAGGACGATATGGTGGAATTTCACTAAGATATTAACTGATGGTGAGATACTGAGCATACAGTTTGATGCGTTAGTGATAAACTCAACAGTATGTTGTCAAGCGATAAACACAGCTGATATAACATTACAACCATGTCAAGGAGAACCATTGTCTTATAGGGACACAGCTGAGGTTATAGGTGCGGAGAACACACCCCCGACACCGCCACTCTTAGAGAAATCAACATCAGGGAAAGTGAATGAATATATCTCATTCAACATTAAATCCTATGATCCTGATGGTGACCAGGTATACTATCTTATAGATTGGGGTGATGGTAATAATAGTGGATGGCTTGGACCGTACGACCAAGGGGTAATAACACTTGTAAAATACAAATGGAAGAAAGCAGGTGTATACACAGTCAAAGGGAAAGCAAAGGATATCAATAGTGCGCAGAGTATAAACTGGGGTAACAATATAACAGTGACGATAACAGGGACAACACCACCACAAAATATCACTAATATAACTATAACTAGTATAAAAGGTGGTTTAAAAGGGGTTAATGCTTCAATAAAAAACAATGGTACAAAGGATGTAAAGGTTAACTGGACTATCTATATACAACGCAAACTGATGCCTAAGAAGAATATGATGGCTAATGGTACAATAAATATCACACATGGACAAGTACGTTCAGTAAGTGCTAAAGTTAAAGGCTTGGGTGTGGGCAGAGTAATAATCAATGTCACTGCTAAAGCTGGGAGCTACGGATCAGCAACTGAGATAAGAGAAGGATTTATAATAGGGCCGTACGTATACATAAAAAAATAAAGAGGATGTAATAAAAAAACCCTCTTTTTTATATTTTTTTATTACTAACCTCTTATAACACATTTTTTAGTGGTTTATTAATAAAGACTCTCTGCTTACTTTATCTTGTTTTTTTATCGTTAAAATATTATAAGATATCAAGGTATTATCCTGGATTGGTGATAATAGAAATTGCACAAAAGCAAAGATAAAGTGATACATCATAAAGAACCTAAAAGTAAAAAAAGATGAGAAAGGAAGTATAGCTATGAAAGAAGAGGAGAGGATCAAAAAAGACATCGTAATGTTCGAAGAGAATAAAAAAAAGATACAACAAGAAAGATTAACCACAGAGCAGAAACTAGTGGTAGATCTAGCAGAGCGGTATTATCAAGATGCACAGTACTATATTAAAAAAAATGATTATTTCACAGCGTTTGGTTGTATAAACTATGCTCATGGTTTACTAGATGCCATCATAAAGATTACAGGGTCAATGTTAGAATAGTAGTCTGATTTCGTCATCTACACTAACTGATAATGATCTAGCAGCGTTACCCTGATTGATACTTATCTCAACGTAATTACCACTACCTATGGTAATAAGGAATTCACCAGGTTTAACAAAACCATAGGATTTAACAAAGCGCATCTCTGTAGAGGATGATTTAAAACAGGTCATTACTAAGTTACCATAAGTAACGTGTTTGTTAAAAATAAAACCAGGTATGTTAGTAATAATATTACCAAAACGATCAATATACATGACACGACCAGTAATACACTTATCACTGATCACAGGTGAACCAAAATCTAGATCAACATAGTCAGATATCTTTTTACCTATAGCATCAAAAGGTAAACCATTAACAATACGAGCAGCGACAGGAGTATAGATATCTCTACCGTGGAATGTGTTAGAGATGGTTTTTTGCATATGGTTGCTGTTATCTGCTATCTCATAGACTGTGAAATCGCCTAGGAAACGCGCTGCTGGTATCAATAAACCATTATCAGGGCCTATAAGAATCTGACTTCTGGTGGTGATAAAGATATTTCTACGATTGGTACCAACACCTGGATCAACAACTGCTACATGCACTGAACCAGATGGAAAATATGGTACACTACATAGTAAAACATATGCTCCTTCACGTATGTTATGAGGTGATATCTCATGGGTGATATCAACCAAGGTAGCATTGGTTAAACTTAGAGCTACACCTTTCATCTGTGAGACGTACCAGCTATTATTACCGAAATCAGAGAGGAAAGTTATAACACGCATATAAAAAACATTAATCAAAAATAAGGATATATATCTTTATGTTTTTTTGATGAAGAAACCTGAACAAAAAAACTCCTCTTTTTTGAAATAAGACTCTAAAAAATTAGAAAGTTGGATGACTTAACGCAAATTTTTCTTTTTGTTTTTATACTTCTTCTTTACCTGGTAGTGTAAAACCTGGATCTTCTATAACCTTACACTCCTTCTTGAATAATGTTAAATCAAATTTCTCCCAGTCGTTCTGATCGCCTTCACCATGAGAACCATCAGAGTAATCAACCAGTTTCTTATCATAGATGTAATAGTAGTTCATTACACTCTTATAGTTACCCCATTTCTCAAGGTAATCTTGTTTAGCTGCTTTACTCTCAGTGAACGAAGCATTATCATTACCTGGGGTGTTCCATGGTGCTATACCAAGTGAATGACCTAATTCATGCATAACCATAGCTGCTAATAGTATACGTTCAGCACGTGGTGTGAATCCACCGCGTTTAAGCATTATACTACGAGCTGTACCAACAGCCATGGTGTCATATCTGTTGTACTCTGAGGGATGGCAGAAACCAGCGCTGTTAGCGATCAAAAGGTAACGGAACATTCCTTTACGTTCATCAGCAAAGTTATGTCTATAGAATTGTAACATCATACCTGAATCCTGTGATATAGTCTCATAATATGGTAATAGTTCACCTCCGCCGTTAACAGGTCCATCAGGCCATCCGTCATCTATGAATACACTTATACCATGAGATGCAAACCTCTCTATTAGTATCTGCTGTGATTCCTTCCAGAACACGTAGGTTCTACCTATTGGGTTTTTCTTCTGCATGCCATCAACTTCTATATATATATCCTTATAGAATGGGTCAGCAAACCATTTCTCCATCTGATACTCTTGGATATTGGTTAAGCCATCATGATCTGGGTCTAACAATGAATGATTATCATAAGTAAAGGGATTATAACCCCATCTCCATTCCCATGCAGTTGGTATACCGTCATCATCAGGGTCTAACTTAGAATCATCAACAGTAGGGTCTGTACCGAGAATGTTAACCTCGGTCCAGTAGGGTATACCATCATGATCATAATCAATCTGGTAAACATTGAACCATACTTCGAAGTATTCACCTAGATAATGCCCGTAACCATCACTATCGTTAAAGTAATCATCACCGTTCCATCTACCAGTTCTGTAATCATACACTATTTTTATCGTTTCACGCTCTACATCATTTTTACGTAGTTTAAATAAACCTGTTTTAACACGTTCCATTATGATAAGTGTTATCTCTGATTTCTCTTGTTCTCCAGGTACATCACGTACTATCTTATTCTCCATGAACATCGTATCCCATGTAGTATAGAGTTGTTCTGATTCACCTGTAGCAGCCCTGACATCCTTACTTACATACTCTAAATCATCCATTATGGTTATAAAATAGAATGAAGGTTTAAAACGCCAGGCTACTAGCTTATTCATTATAGTATCTAAAAGTCCTCGATGTCTTATGCGTTTTACCTCTATTATAACCCCCTGGTTTTCAAGAGGGCTTATACGATCATCACGTATTCTCTCGATTCCTGGTTCTTCCTCTCCTGTTTTTTTCTCCTTTAGAAGTTCAACGGCTGCATAAAACCCTAATGCTAATAATAGTATAATAACTACTATAGCACCAAATATGATCAAACCTTTCTTTGTTTTACTTCGTATGATCAAGGTTGACACTTAATTAACCCTCCGCTAGTATCTTAAATAAACCACAATATTAATATATGCTACAATTTATATAAATATATCGTTTTAATATATATTATTTATCATGCATCCATTACCACTTCTTGGGATGCTTTTCCATGTTTAGAATCAAAGAACATAAAAGCGTATTTAACGATGTATCACATCCAAATCTTTTACCTATACTAACCAATACACCATTTATAGATTCTATCTCTGTTTTTTCTTTTTTATTCAAACTTTGAAGCATAGATGAATAATTATAAGCAGTATCTTTGATCACTTTGAACGTTTTCTTCAATAAAAGCTGATAAGAAACTCTTATACCATAAGCACATGCGATACATGCTGATTCTTTGCATACCCTCTCCACTACCCCTCTTAACACAGGGTTTTCATATAAGTAACCATTCCTACATCTAAAAATCGCTGATAGAGGGTTTATACTAGAGTTGATAACAGCTTTTATCCATAATTCGCGTTTTAGATCCCTGGTTACACGCGTATTTATACCCGCGTCATTAAAAACCTTAGCTATGCTTGCTAATCTTCTATCTTTTTTACCTTGATACAACCCTATTATGGTCTCCCCTACTCCTGTATGTTCAACGATCAGTGGTTCAGATAGATAAGCACCATAAGTGGTAACACCACCCATTATATTACCTGTTTCAATCACATTTGCTATCTCCTCAAGGTTACACAGACCGTTTTGTAATGATAAAACAATTGTATGATCATCTACAACATCTTTAAGCATGTTAACAGCATCCTTTGTATCATATGATTTAACAGTTAACAATACCATATCCGGATTGAATCCTATAGAATCTAATGATCTGAATATAGGTATATTCACACTGAAATCACTTAAACCAGTAACCCTCAACTTGGCAGGTTTATCTTTATATTTCTTATTATATGATCTTCTTATCAGTACAACCTCGTTACATCTGGCTAGGAAAGCACCAAATAAAGAACCTATAGATCCTGCACCTAGAACAATTATTCTCATATAGATACACCAATATTAGATAATCCTTTCTTTATATCCTCCTTATCAAATACTATAAGAGGGGATAATATAGGGCATTCTACTACATCTTTCATTCTTTTTAAAAAGGATATATCACTATCGTAGTACAATGAGTGCCCTGTTACCACACCTAGACACTTATTTTTATTTATTATATCTTTCACTATCTTTAAAGTATCACTCTCATTATATATGTTGTAAACCCTGCTTCTTCTGTAACTACACCATGTATCAACAAAAGAACTTAATATATCCTCTAGCTCTTTATTAATAAGAACAAATACTACACTGCATCCACGTCGCATCATATACCATGCTGCTAATAAATCCCTCGCTGTATCAATCAAAGCTACTGTGCAACCCTGCGAACCTAGAGGATACCCACCTGGCCCACGTATCTTATCAAAAAAGAGATAAGCATGTTTATCTCTTATCTCAATGAATAACTCTACATCAGGTCTACTAAGATTAACACTCGCAGATAATGCTTTTCTTATTCTATCACCTATGATCCTAGATGCCTCTTGACTTGTATATGAATGCTCACCGACCCTTGTGACTCTAAGTGCGAAACTCTGATTCTTTTTCAGATTTTTACTCATCATGTCAACCGCACCTAATGATATACTATCCAGATTAGAATCGGTCTTAACTGCATGACTTACAGAGGTTACACCGAATAATCTACGTAGTATCCTTATAGCCTTGGAATTATCAGTAGTGTATACATATATGCGACCCCACTCTCTTACTATCTTATTTTTTATGTTGTTAGCATCTAGGATACTTTTTATATTATTGACAAGTATAGATTCAAATCTCCTTCTGACATATAGGGTTTTTAAAGACAACTCACCGTATCTGATTATTAGAACATCGTTACTCGTATCTAACTCCGACGGCATCATTTATACTCCTAATTAATTTTTATCTTATATTCTTTAGGTTATCTTAACGTAAAAATATAATAACCTGTCTTATTCTGTACAATAATGATCGATTTTATGATAACTTATATAAAATTATTCATTATTTATCTAAAATCGGAGGAGCATAGTATATGAAGATTTTGATCATGTATTATTCTAAAACAGGTAATACCAAAAAATTGGCAGAGTCTATCGCAGTTGGTGTACGCTCAGTGGGTGATGTAGAATGTGTAGTTAAACCAGCATCAGATGTCACAAAGGATGATTTCTTATCATCAAGTGGTATAATAGCTGGCTCACCAGTGTATTTCGGTTCTATGGCCGCTGAGCTGAAAAAGGTATTTGATGATTTTGTTGGCCTACGAAAGAAAATGGAGGGGAAGGTCGGTGCAGCATTTGCCACCTCTGCTGATGAATCAGGCGGCAAAGAAACCACTATGATGTCTATAATACAAGCAATGCTAATATATGGTATGATCATAGTAGGCGATCCTCTAGATGCTACAGGTCATTATGGTGTTTCATGTGTTGGCGCACCTGAAGAGAACGCTCAGAGAAATGCAGCTAAACTAGGTAGAAGGGTAGCTGAGATAGTTAAAAAGATACATGGATGACAAGTTTAGGTGTTAACATTAGACCTAAAAATTAAAATATAACTGATCTAAAGTTTTATCGGTTTCATAGACTTTTTATAGATTTAGGAGTAGAAATATAGTATAGAGAATACAATGAATGGTAGTATGATAGTTATAAATGCTCCTACCCTATTAACTATCTTGGTGTAATCTACATCCTTCCAGTACTCCTCATCGATGTATATTAACGTAGTTGCTAACAGCGAGGAGGCTAGGAAGGAGTATACTGCTATCATGATCTTATCGATTAGTATTAGTGATGGTAAAGCAGGCAGGGAGGATGTTTGGCTGAGATGGAACATAACAGCTGAGATAAGCATACTAGTGCCTAAGCCTATACGATGCGTAATTTTATCAGCTTTGAAGAAGAAAGATAAACCTGATACAACACAGAATATTATAGGTGGGAGAAGGAGTTTAGTCGCTGTAGGCCCTGTATCTCTTGATAATCTTATAGTAAAAACCGTCTGGGAGTAGGTTTCACCCCATGGGTAGATATGTTCATCTATGCTCATGTCATACGCACTTATATTCCATCCTGCTGGTTTAAACTGATTATCAACACCGCTGACATCATTGAATGGGCAATATACAATACCGGATGTGTTATATTTGGAATCCTCAATTATAATCTTTAGATCCTGTGTATCAAATGGATAATCATCGAAGTTAGGTGTAATGAATAGGCTAGCCTGTATACGATACCATAATTCGCATGTGTTGTTATTCTTGTGTTCGTATATCTTTTCTTTTGAGACTGGCCTGCCGTTTACAAATTCGAATGATGATGGCGTAATATCAGGGTTATCCCATTTGAACATTAAATAGAAGTCTAGTAGATAGCTACCCTTGTTTATCTCTAGGTTACCGATTGATAAAACATAGATTCCTACATAGATCTTGTTATTATCATTAATACCTGTATCAGTTATTTCTGCTGTAGATAAAGGCAGAATTGATAGTACTAATAGGATGATTAAACCTGCTAGTATAAAACATCTGCTCATAGTCTAAACCGCTATGGATTAGATGATAGTTTAAAAAACTTATGCTATCCTTTTTTATTGAATGAAAATAGGCGTAAAATATAAGTCTATCCTACTGTATCTAAAAATATGATAGATATGGGGGTTTATAATGGAGGTTGTTAGTTGTCCTCACTGTGGGAATAAACAACTAAAAAACACGAATGACGAGAAAACTCAGGTTAAAACAAGTTATAAATGCATAATATGTGGCTATGAAGGAACACCAGTCGTACTAGAACAATATGAAGGTGTATTCCAAGGTATCAAACCAGCACCTGGTTTCATAGGACCCTGGGATATACATGTAAAACTAGATAACGGTGAAAAGAAGATATTAACGGTATTGTGGGATGATGCAAGAGATTGTATAAAATCACTAAATCTGAAGAAAGGTGATAGAATAACTGTTACAATCGATGAGAAGATATGGTGCATAACAAAGAAATAACTCTAAAAAAAGTGAAGATAAAGAGACATATAAACATTTATAGGTAACATCTGGAAGGTATATCTAGGTTCTATCAACGTTCGACTTAGCTTTAAGAGGAGGACATGATACATCCTGAAGCATATCAACGAGATACACTAGTTTACCAGCGTCACATACATTAAAACATTCCCTGCATGACAAACAGTATTCGGATGCACCGGGTACAAGTGTTATAGAACGCTCAGTACCTCTGCCCACAAAGCATGCAGCATTATTCTTTTTAATCTCCCTGCAGTATCGCACACATAAACCACATAGGTTACAGGGTGTCTCAGGGTTCTCAACAGTCTTGAATCTAGAGGTGTATATATTATATTGTTTTGCTATCTCCACGTGTTTACCATTAGGGGATACAGCTAACAATAACTCAGCCAGAGTTTTCCTTATCTTATCTATATTCTCTGTCTTTGTCTTGACTATTAAACCATCCTCAGCAGGGTAGCAGCATGATGCAACCAGTCTCCTACGGTTATTCTTCTCTATCTCAACCATACAGAATCTACAAGCACCATAAGGCTCTAATCTATCATGATAGCATAATGTAGGTATCTCTATACCAGCTTTTCTAGCTGCTTTTAGAACAGTTGTTCCTTCTTCAACCTGAACTATCTTATCATCAATCCTCAATGTAACAGTTTTCATATATGCTCCTCCTTTGTTCTAATCACGTTTCACCTCTTTTGATTTACCAGTAGTCTTAGATATAGCGTTGAATTTGCATACGTCTATACAGCTTCCGCATTTGATGCATCTCTCATTATCTATAGTATATAATGTTTTTTTATCACCACTAATAGCATCAACCGGGCAGTTCTTAGCGCATAGACCACAAGCTTTGCATTTATTAGAATCTATAACATATGATATTAATGCTTTACAGACTTTAGCTGGGCATTCACCTCTCAGATGAGCCTCATATTCATCATAGAAGTATTTTATAGTACTGAGAACCGGGTTAGGAGCTGACTGACCAAGAGCACATAAAGCAGACATCTGCACAACCTCTGATAACTCTTTTAAGAGATCCAGATCCTCAGGTAGAGCCTTACCGCTAGTTATATCTTTTAATATACGGTTCATCTGACGTAATCCTTCGCGGCATGGTACACATTTGCCACATGATTCTTGTGTTAGGAAATCAACAAAATAACGAGCGATATCAACCATGCATGTATCCTCATCCATGACGATCATGCCACCAGAACCCATCATAGAGCCTATATTGTAGAGTTCATCGAAATCCACAGGTAGATCAAGATACTTATCAGGTATACAGCCGCCTGATGGGCCCCCTGTCTGTACCGCTTTGAATTGTTTTCCATCAGGTATACCGCCACCTATGTCGTATATGATCTCACGTAGGGTTACACCCATAGGTACCTCTACCAAGCCGGTATTGTTAACTTTACCGACAAGTGAGAATATCTTAGTACCAGGGCTGTTAGCAGTGCCCATACTAGTAAACCATCGTGCACCGTTGTTAACTATAAAAGGAACGTTAGCCCACGTCTCAACATTGTTCAAACATGAGGGTTTATTCCATAGTCCACTAACCGCAGTATGTATATATTTAGGTCTAGGTTCACCTACTTTGCCTTCTATAGCTGACATCAATGCGCTAGATTCACCTGATACGAATGCCCCTGCTCCTCTATGAACCTTAACTGTGAAGTTAAAACCTGAACCTAGTATATTCTTACCTAAGAAGCCGTACTCCTCAGCTTGTTTTATAGCCCATTCTGTATTCTCAACAGCTAATGGGTATTCCTGACGTATATACACAAATCCCTCATGCGCTCCTATAGTATACCCACCTATTATCAAACCTTCAAGTACACTGTGAGGGTTACCCTCCATCAAAGCTCTATCCATGAATGCACCAGGGTCTCCTTCATCACAGTTTACTATAACATATTTTGGTTCACCTGGTGCATTCTTTGTAGTTTCCCATTTACGACCAGCTGGGAATCCACCGCCACCTCGACCTCTAAGATTAGATTTTTTTATCTCATCTAGTATCTCATCTGGCTTCATCTTGAATAAGGCTTTAGCTAGAGCTGTATAACCACCTACCGCTATGTAATCCTCTATGTTTTTAGGATCTATTTTAGAGTTATTACCCATCAGGACTCTACATTGATTCTTATAGAATGGTATCTCTGATTCATATATGATCTTCTTGTTGGTTTTAGGATCGGTATATAGTAATCGATCAATGACTCTTCTCTCTATTATGGTTTGTTTTATTATATCAGAAGCGTCAGATGATTTAACCTGAATGTAGCATATACCTTCAGGGTATATCACCACTATTGTACCCTTTTCGCAGAATCCAGGGCATCCTATAGTTTTTAACTCTACAACATCATCTAAATGTTCTTTTTTTAATTCTTCTCTTAACGCTTCCACAACCTTATCGCTAGCGTATGCTCTGCATCCCGTGCCTGAGCACACAGAGATACGTATCTTTTTAGGGGCATGCTTTTTAGATAAATTTTCCCTGTATTGTTCAAATTCTTTTAAAGAGTTGAATCTTGGCATACACCTTACGCTCCTACGTGTTTTTTTATAGTTCTAAATTCTTTCAGGGGGTCACAGTTGGTTTATAAGCCAAAGGTGTTCTTTTTTCATGTTCAACATTTGTAACAGTTTTCTCCTTCTGGTATAAAGAGAGTACATCTTTGATCTGTGCTGGTGTGAGCTTGCCGTGGTAATCATTATCGATTGTCATTACTGGTCCTAGTGCGCAGCATCCTAAGCAGTTGACGCTTTCAAGTGTGAATTTCATATCAGGTGTTGTACCACCTGATTTTACACCAAGGTGTTGTTCAGTCGCTTCCAGTATCTTAGTCCCTCCCCTAACATGGCAGGCTGTGCCTAAGCATACTCTGATTGTGTGTTCTCCTCTTGGTTCAAGGCTGAATGCTTTGTAGAATGTAGCTATCTGTAGTATTTGAGCCATGGGTATGTTCAGTCTTTCTGATACCCATATTAAATCTGGTTTTGGTAACCAGTGTTTCTTCTCTTGTATTCTGAGTAGTATCTGTATCAGAGCGTTTTTTTCACCGTTATACTCATCTATGATCTCATCCACCTCTCTAAGCTCTTGTATCATCTGTTTTACTGATTCTTCTCTCTGCTTGATCTGCTTTAATGCTTTTATATGTTGTATAGCTTCTTCTTCTAGTTTTTTTAACTCTATGCTAAGAGGGGGTTTGTCTAAACCTAATGCATAGTATTCAGATAATATCTCTAATCCCCTCAGCAAGATGTCACTCTTGCTTAGCTCTGAGTGTTTCTGTATGTTATGTAATGCTTTTTTTTGTTCCTCTGTTAATCTCACTCCTACAAAATGTGATTTTGTTTTTTCTTTGCTCATAATCATCACTTGTTAAACGGTTTAACAAATTCAAGCAGGTGAAGAAAACAAGTTAAC
>JAVYLV010000002.1:0-30968 GCA_038740425.1 Thermoplasmatota archaeon
TAAGAGTATTCTAGGTAGAGAGTTGACTGTACGTGATGTTGTAAAAGAAGGGGATATGCTTGATATACTAGCAGTAACCAAAGGTAAAGGATTCCAAGGGCATGTTCAAAGATGGGGTGTTAAACTCCTAGCGCATAAAAACTCTAAACATCGTAGAATGATAGGTACAGCTGGTTCTTGGCATCCTAACTGGATTCAGGCTACTGTACCGCAGGCAGGACAGATGGGTTACCATCAGAGGACAGAGTATAATAAACGTGTGTTAAAGATAGGTGATAAAGGTGAGGAGATAACACCTGCTGGTGGTTTTCCTCATTATGGTATCATAAGGAATGCTTATGTTATTCTGCATGGTTCTATACCTGGGCCTGTTAAAAGACTTATAAGTATGCGTGACGCGGTTAGATATAAACGTGGTGTTAAAGTTGAAAAACCTGAGATAACCTATATATCAACAATGAGTAAACAGGGTGTTTGAAAATGAGTAAAGTAAACTTGTATGGGGTTGACGGTTTAGTATTGGAGAAGATTAGTTTACCTTCGATTTTTGATACAGAGTATAGACCTGATATAATCAAGAAGTCGTTCAATGTTATGCGTTCAAATAAGAGACAGCCTTATGGGGTTTATCCTCTTGCTGGTACACGTCATGCAGTGGCGTCAGCTGGTAAGGGAAGAGGTTTGTCTCGAGTTCCTAGATTAACACAGGGTATAAGAGGAGCTTTAGCCCCATGTGTTGTTGGTGGTCGTAGAGCTCATCCGCCTAAAGCTGAGCGTAACTGGGAGGAGAAGATAAATAAAAAAGAGCGTTTATTGGCTAGGGCTTCTGCTCTGGCTGCGACTGCTAACAAAGAGCTTGTTTTAAAACGTGGTCATAGGTTCAATGAGGAGGTTACATTACCTATAGTTGTTGATGATGAATTTGATAAGGTTAAAAAAACAAAGGATATCATAGTTTTGTTGTCTAAGATAGGGGTTTACAAGGATGTATCACGTGCGATGAATGGTAAACATATAAGAGCTGGTCGAGGGAAGATGCGTGGTCGTAAATACCGTATACCTAAGTCTATACTTATAGTATCAAACAATGATAAGGTAACTAAATTATCCAGTAATATCGTAGGGGTAGATGCGGTAACACCTAAGGATTTGAATATAGAGCATCTTGCGCCTGGAGGGAACGCTGGTCGTTTAACAATTTTTACTTACTCTGCTTTAAAAACATTAGATAGAGGTGCTAATTAGATATGAAGGATCCTTTTGATATTATATATCATCCATATGTGACTGAGAAAACCAGTGATAATACAGAGAAGTATAATACACTTGAATTCATTGTGAAACGCACAGCTACTAAGAAAGAAATCAAAAAAGCTGTTGAGAAGATGTTCGATGTTAAAGTTATGCATGTTAGAACAAAGGTCGCTAAGGATGGTAAACATGCTATAGTACGATTCCCAGATGAGTACAAAGCTATTGATATAGGTATGAGGATAGGTTTATATTAGAGGTGTGAGTAGTTATGGGTAAGAATCTTATACAGCAACGACGTGGTCGATGCCCTGGTAGATACAACGTCCCGTCTCATAAATTCAAAGGGGATATTAGATATATTAACGAATATGAGAAGAAGGGTGTTGTTGAGGATATATTCCATGATCCTGGTCGTTCGGCTCCTGTTGCAAGGGTTCGTTTAGATGATAACAATAAAACATTGATTATAGCGTCAGAGGGTATGTATATAGGTCAGGAGATAAAATACACTACTAGCAAGGAGATAAATGTTGGTAATGTCCTACCTATAGGTGTAATCCCAGAGGGGTACCCAGTGTATAGTATAGAAATGAGGCCTGGTGATGGTGGTAAACTTGTAAGAGCTGGTGGTAGTAACGCTTCAATAGTTGCTCATGATGAAGGTAAAACAGTTATACGTCTACCTTCAGGGCGGTTTAAAACCTTGGATTCAATGTGTCGTGCAACAGTGGGTATACCTGGGGGTGGAGGACATAAGGATAAGCCTTTCATGAAAGCTGGGAAGAAATATTATGCGCGTAGGACTAAAGGTAAACAATACCCTGTTGTGAGGGGTACAGCTATGAACCCTGTGGATCATCCCCATGGTGGCGGTAGTCATCAACATATAGGTAAGCCTAGTAGTGTCTCTCGTGGTGCACCACCAGGTCGTAAAGTTGGTCATATAGCACCTAGGAGAACAGGTAGAAGGTGATATTAAAGATGGTTGAGGATACTGTAAAAGAGACTGCAGCGGCTAGACGGAAACAACAACGTAAAAAGATAGAGATCAAGAGGAAGGAATTCAGATATAGGGGGTATACATTAGAGGATTTACAAAAGTTATCTATTGATGATCTTATACCTATACTGCCCTCTCGTGCTCGTCGAACACTTAAAAGAGGTTTAACAAGGGAGCAGTATAAACTTATAGATGATATACAGAATGCTGGTAGAGAGGATATTATAAGGACGCATAGACGTGATATGATAATCCTTCCGTCTTTTGTTGGTCATCGAGTAGATGTACATAATGGTAAAGAGTTTCAACGTGTTGATATCCAACCTCAAATGATAGGTCGTTATCTAGGTGAATTCGTGCTTACCAGGAAACGGGTTAAACATACTGGGCCAGGTGTTGGTGCGACCAGATCATCTAAGTTTATGCCTTTGAAGTGATGATATATGAGGAAGTATACAATGAATATAGACTCTGAGAAATGCGCTAAGGCTTACGGTTATGAGCTGCATTGTTCACCTAAAGATTCTACTAATATAGCGTACGCTATCAAGGGTATGATGCTTGAGGATGCTAAAAAATACCTGGAGGATGTGATTGCTCTAAAAAAATCAGTACCAGCTGTATATCATAACCAGAAGATACATCACCGTAGGGGTATAGGACCTGGTAGTTACCCTGAGAAAGCAGCTAGATGTATGCTTAAAATTCTAAAAAACGCTGAGAACAATGCTGAATACAAAGGCTTGGATGCTGAAAATATGAAGATAAAACATGTTGCGACTTACAGAGGACGAGAGATCAAAGCATATATGCCGAGGGCTCATGGTAGAGCTACTGATAAGAATGAACAAACAACAAATATAGAGATAATACTAGAAGAGACAGAGGTAATAGAATGACTAATGAACGTAAATTCATAAAAGAGAATGCTAAAAGAGTACTTGTTAAGGATTACCTGTTAGAGGAGATAGAGGGTGCTGGTTTCGGAGGTATGAATATACAGAGAACACCGATAGGTACTAGGATTAGTATACTTGTTGAACGTCCAGGTATGGTTATCGGTAAAAGTGGTAACAAGATAAAAGAGCTTACAGAGGAGATTCATACTAGATTTAATATTGATAACCCTCAGATAGAGATACAAGAAGCTGGTGTATCATCTACGCTCAACGCTCAGATAATGGCTGAGAAATTAGCTGAAGCTCTGGAACGAGGATGGCATTTCAGACGTGCGGGTCACTCGACAGTGAGACGTATAATGCAAGCTGGTGCTAAAGGCTGTCAGGTGATAATATCTGGTAAACTTACAGGTGAAAGACATAGATCAGAGAAGTTCACAGAGGGGCATGTTAAATACTGCGGTGAATCAGCTAAGCAGGTTATGGATGTTGGTTATGCTGTTGCTAAACTCAAACCAGGTATACTAGGTGTAAAGGTGAGGATAATGAAACCAGATGCTGCTTTACCTGATGAGATCAGGATTAAAACAACAGAACCTACTTCTGCTCCTGTGGAGACGAAGATAACTGAAGAGGCTAAACCAAAAGTTGAAACATTTACTGATATAAAACTTGTGACAGAGATACCAGGTGTAGGACCAGCTGTATTGAAGAAACTGCAGAAAGCTGGTATAAGATCGCTTGAAGAGTTATATGATATGGATACGGAGGATATATTATCAATTGATGGTATAGGTAAGAAGACTGCTGAGAGTATTATTAAAAATATTAAAAAAGTAATAGATGATGAAAAAGAAAAGAAAGAAAAAAAAGATAAAGGAGGTTCTAATGGTTCTGAAAACAAAAGAGATTCGTGAATTAACACCAGAGGATAGGAAAACAAAACTTAAAGAGCTAAAAAAAGAGCTAATGCATGAACGAGGAGCATCAGCAATGGGTGGAGCACCCCCATCACCTGGTAAGATAAGACAGATCAGGGTATCCATTGCGAGATTGCTAACAGTCATGCGGGAGAAAGGAGAAATGAAATGAGCGAAATATGCACACGATGTGGTCTACCAAAAGAAATATGCGCATGTGAAGAGATCGCAAGGGAACAGCAGAAGATAACAATCGCACTTGACCAACGAAGATACGGTAAGATGATGACAATTATTGAAGGTGTCAACCCTCATGGTATGGATATAAACGCTTTGGTCAGTAAGCTCAAATCAATATGCGCCTGCGGGGGGACAATCAAAGATGGAAAGATAGAGCTGCAAGGTGACCACCGAGTAAAGGTAAAAGAAACCCTGGAGAAGATGGGTTTCATCACTGAGATCATATAGAGTAATAATCTAGTGAAACCTTGACTTGCCTTATAATAAGATTGTATAGACCCTGTTGGGATCAAGATCGTATCTGCAATGAACAAAATAATAAATCAAAAATATGGAGATGAAATGCGCTATGAATAAGATAAAAATAGTAAACGATGAACTCATAGGATTAAACATTAAAATCATTGATACTACGGATCCTACATGGTTGAATGTATCAGGATTGGTTATTGATGAATC
Organism: Thermoplasmatota archaeon; assembly: GCA_038740425.1. Lineage (GTDB taxonomy): Archaea > Thermoplasmatota > E2 > DHVEG-1 > DHVEG-1 > JAVYLV01. The sequence continues at coordinate 4,773 of JAVYLV010000002.1, forward strand.
AAAGAACACCCTCTTGATAAGAAGTCAAGGTAGAGATAAACGTATAGCGAAGAACATAGCGGTATTTGAATTTAATAGACAAGGAGAAAAAACAATAGTGGAAGGTCTGAGGTTAATGTACAGACCTGAAGATAGAATTAAAAAAGCAAGGTGAAGTATTGTGGTTGAGAAAAATACAGCAAGAAACATAGGTTTACAGGTTAATCCACCTACTGAGACATGTACTGATAGATACTGCCCGTTTCATGGTTCATTACCTGTTAGAGGTCAGATTATAACAGGGGTAGTAGTCTCAACTAGGATGCAGAATTCAATAGTCGTGAAACGAGAGTACATGTTCTATGTACCAAAATATGAGCGTTATGAGAAACGCACATCAAAGTATTCAGCTCATTGTCCTCCATGTATAAAGGTTAAACCAGGTGATAAAGTAAGGATCGCTGAATGTCGTCCTTTAAGTAAGACGATATCCTTTGTAACAGTAGAAAAAATACAGGGAGAGTGAAGGATAAGATGAAGGGTATAGCTGGTAGAGTAATGCGGGGGTTACCTCTTGGTGCGCGTTTAACATGTATAGATAATAGTGGTGCTAAAGAAGTTCAGATTATAATGACTCTTAAAATAAAAGGTACACATCGTAGAACACAGAGTGCTGGTGTAGGTGACATGGTTATTGTTAGTGTTAAGAAAGGTGTAGCTGAGATGAGAAGGCAGATGCTTAAAGCAGTTATAGTTAGACAGAGAAGACCATTTAGAAGACCCGATGGAACTATGGTTCAATTTGAGGATAACGCGGCTGTTATAGTTACTGATACAGGAGAGACTAAAGGTACTATGATCAAAGGCCCAGTAGCGTTAGAGGCTGCTGAGAGATGGCCTAAGATAGCTGCGTTAGCTGCGACTATAATATGAGTGTGATTGAGGTATGATATCGATAAAACCAGGTAAACAGAGACGTTATATGTATAATGCTCCTCTTCATAAAAAGAGGAGATGGATATCGTCTCATCTTGAAGAGAGTCTACTGTTAAAGTATGATAGACGTAGTATACCAGTTGTAGTGGGTGATACTGTTAGAGTTATGAGAGGTAGTTTCAAAGGTCATGAGGATAAGATCACTAGGGTTGATACCAAAGGTGGTTACGTTGAAGTTGAGGGTTTAACAATGACTAAGGCAGATGGTAAAAAGATACCACGGCCAATTCATCCTTCTAACCTGTTGATCACAAAGCTTAACTTGACTGATCCATGGAGAAGGGAGAAATTATCTAAAAAACTATCAGAGGATAAAAAGAAGGAGATAGAGACAGAGGCTGCGGAGCAGATTAAACTCATAGAGGAGAAAAAGAAGAGAGAAGAGGAGGAGCGCAGATTAGAAGAGGAGAAAACGAAGGAGGCAGAGTCTTCAAAAGAACCTGTAGGGCAAGTTGAACCATCTGAGCCTGTGAGCGTATCTCAAAAAGATAAAGCATCCTCATCTAAAGCTGAGATTGCAGAGGATAAAGAGATCGTTGATAAAAAAAAGACTAGGTTAGATGAAGCTAGAGGTAGAAAGACTAAGACTAAGAAGAATGAGAGTGGTAAACTATCTAGAACTAAAAAAACAAAGAAGAAGAGAGAGGGTGAATAAAAGATGAGTAAACATATGAAGAGGTTAGCAGCACCGAGGAGTATACGTATACATCGTAAGGAGTACAAATGGACTACTAAACCTTCACCTGGTCCTCATGCTAATGATGAATCCATACCGTTGTTATCTATTGTACGTGATTACCTGAAGCTATGTGATATACGGAAAGAGGGTAAAAAGATTATAGCTGATGGTGAAGTTATGGTTGATGGCGCTGTGCGTAGGGATTACAGGTTCCCATGTGGTTTCATGGATGTTATCTCTGTACCTAAAATACAGAAGCATTATCGAATACTATATGACGGTAGAGGTAAATTAACACTGGTTCCAATATCTGAGATGGATGCAGCCTGGAAACTGTGCAGGATACAGAATAAAACAACAGTTAGCAAAGGTAAAACACAGTTGAATCTCCATGATGGTCGTAATATCCTACTTGATACAAATCAGTACTCCACAGGTGATGTTTTAAGATTATCATTGTCTGATAATAAGATACTTGATGTTTACCAGTTTAAGAAAGGTACAATATGTGCTATAACAGGTGGAGAGCATATCGGTGAGATCGCGGAGATAGTGGAGATAGAGATTGTGCCGTCATCTAAACCTAACTTGGCTAAGATGAAGGGTAAAACCGAGTTCTTCACTATAACACCATATGTATTCCCTATAGGTTCAACTACTCCTGTTGTCATGATGCCTGAGGTGACGATGTAATATGCCGGCTAAGAAAGCTAAAAGTGAGGGTGTACCTCATAAAAGAAGCGCTCATGCTAAGAAGAGACATGAGTCCGAGAGAAAAAATAATCATAAATCAAAGAGGGATATGTTAGCGCCACGTATAGGTAAGATAACAGTTAGTATAGGGGTAGGAGAAGCGGGTGAAAAACTCAGTAAAGCAGAGACTGTACTGATGAGTTTAACAGGGCAGAAGCCTATACAGACTAGGTCTAAATCAACGATTAAGGATTGGGGTATACGCAGAGGTATGCCTATAGGTTGTAAGGTTACACTTAGAGGTAAAAAAGCTTATGATTTCCTGGATGAAGTGTTGAAGATACGTAACAGTAAGATACCTGATTACTCTTTTGATAACCAAGGTAATTTCTCTTTAGGTATACCTGATCATACTTTATTCAAAAATCAGAAGTACGATCCTAAGATCGGTATATTTGGTATGGATATATGTGTAACCATGGAGCGTATAGGTTACCGTATAAAACATAGACGTGCAGATCAACGTAGAGTACCATCTAAACATGCTGTTAAAAGAGAGGAGACCATGGCTTATATCTCTGAGAGATTCAATGTGGAGGTTGTGAAATGAGATTGAAACAAAGGGTTAAAATGTATGGTCGTAAGGTAGGATGTGAACTCTGTGGTCGTAAGAGAGGTATAATCCGGAAGTATGGTCTGCATTTCTGCCGTCAATGTTTCAGAGAGAAAGCTGAGGAGTTAGGATTTAAGAAGTATTACTAAAAAAAGAGTGTTAGAGGTTGAATGAGACATGTTGAATGATCCACTTGCAGATGCTTTATCAACTATAAAAAACGCAGCTATGAAAGGTAAGAAGATATGTGTTATACGTCCTTCTTCAAAGCTTATAGCTGGGGTTCTGCAACTCCTTAAGAATAATGGTTATATAGGAGACTTTGAACATATAGATGATGGTAAAGGCGGTATATTCAAAGTTGAGCTTATAGGCGCTATTAATAAATGCGGTGTAATTAAACCTCGTTACCCTATTAAACATGATGAGCTTGAGAAATGGGAGTCTCGTTATCTACCATCCAGGGATTTTGGTTTACTCATACTCACAACAACTAATGGTATCATCTCTCAGGTTGATGCAAGAGAGAAGGGTATAGGGGGTAAACTATTAGCTTATGTTTACTAGGGGTGAGCTTAAAAATGAGTGAGAAGAAGCCATCTGAGATAAAAGAGATCGTGAATATACCTGAGGGTGTAGAGGTTTCATTAGATCAAGGTATCCTGCATGTCAAAGGAGTTAAAGGCGAGTTAAATAAAAAACTAATGCATCCTAGTGTAAAGATGAACCTGCATGATAAAATGATTGAGGTGTACTGTGATGATTCACCTAGGAGAAAGGAGAAAGCGATTGTTGGTGCGTTCGCTGCTCATATCCGTAATATGATCAAAGGTGTGACTACTGGTTACCAGTATACAATGAAAACAGTGTACTCGCATTTCCCTATAAAAGTTTCTCTTGAAGGTAACATCCTCATGATAAATAATTTCTTAGGGGAGCGTGCTCCTCGAAAAGCAGCTATACTAGATGGTGTAAAGGTTGACATCCAGGGTGATAGGATCATACTAACAGGTGTTGATGTTGATAACATAGGGCAGACAGCTGCTAATATAGAGAGAGCGACAAGGGTTAAGAATAGGGATGTGAGGGTATTCCAGGATGGTATATACATAACTAGTAGAGGAGAATGATGATTATGAGTAGGGATGATGTTATAAAAGAATTCATGAAGATCAAAGGAGTAGGGAAAGTAAAAGCTGAACTCCTCTACGATAAAGGTTATACTTCTATAGAGAAACTTAAAAAAGCTAAGGTTGAGGATCTAACTAGTATAAAAGGTTTCACAGCTGAGACAGCAGAAAATATACTAAAACAAGTTTCAGAGATCTCTGCTGCTAAGAAGAGCGAGAAGAGAACATCTAAGAAGTCAGAGAAGAAAAAGGATGAGAAACCTGTTGAAAAAGAAGAACCTAAAAAAGAGAAGGAAACAAAAGATGAAGATGTGGTGATAGTTGAAGAATCGAAAAAGGTATATCATGTGAAGAAGAAACCTGATATACCATCTGATAAGAAACAAATGCTAATACTAAGGAGAAAGATAAAGCAACGTACGCCATGTTTTCTACGTCAGGAATGGTTTAGATATAAACGTATACCGATGAAATGGCGTAGACCCCGAGGGATATCATCTAAGATGAGGATGCATAAGAAATACAGACCAAGTGTGGTACGTGTAGGTTTCCGTGGTCCAAGTATAACCAGGGGTTTACATCCTTCAGGATTTGAGGATATCTTAGTGTATAACACTCGTGATTTAGAGAGACTTGATCCTAAAACCCAAGCTGCTCGTATAGGTAGCACAGTTGGTAGTAAAAAAAGAGTTGAAATCGCTAAGAGAGCAGAAGAGTTGAATATACGTATACTTAACATGAAGGTGTAGTTTTATGGCTGATCTACGAATACAAAGGCGTTTGGCAGCATCTATACTGAAATGCGGTGAGAATAGAATATGGATGGATCCTGATAGATTAGAGGAGATAGCTAAAGCATCTATACGTAGAGATGTTAAAATACTTATTAACGGTGGAGCTATTAAGAAAAAACCTGTTAAGGGTATATCTAGTGGTAGAACCAATTACAAGAAGAGTCAAAAAGAGAAAGGTAGACGTAGAGGACAAGGTTCACGTAAAGGTAGCAGATATGCTCGTCTGCCACGTAAGGAACGATGGATACGAACTATAAGACCACTTAGGGAGTATCTAAGGCAACTACGTGATGATAAGATCATAACATCTCAGGTGTACAGGCGTTATTATATGCGAGCTAAAGGTGGTGAATTCCGTAGTAAACAACATCTTAAATCTCATCTTATAGCAGATGGTTTAATAGAAGAGAAGGTGAAACAATGAAAGGTGGACCTAGGTACCATGTGAAACCCCGTCGACATAGAGAAGGTAGGACTGATTACCGTAAACGTTTAAAACTTTTGAAATCCAAGAGGATTCGTTTAGTTGTTAGGAGATCAATAAAACACACCCTTGTTCAATTTGTTGAGTATAACGAGAAGGGAGACAGAGTATTAGTACAGGCTTTCACAAAGGATCTGGCTAAACAGTACGGATGGAGTTATTCAACGTCTACTGTTCCAGCTGCTTATCTCACGGGTTTATTAGCTGGTAAAAAAGCCAAGGATAATGGTGTATCAGAGGTTATACTTGATATTGGACGTAGTAAAATCACTAAAGGTTCTAAGATATTCGCTGTGTTGCAAGGTGTGATAGATGCAGGTGTTAGCTGCCCGCATGATGAGAACATGCTTCCATCATCTGATCGTATACTAGGTAAGCATCTGAAACCAGAGTTAGAATCAACAGTTATTGATATAAAAAATAAGATACTGGGAGGTTAGATGTATAAATGAGTCAGAGAGGAACACAGTCGAAATCATTGGATTTGGAGGAGGAAACATCACAAGTTTCTCTACTTGAATGGACCCCGAAGACACGTCTAGGTAGAATGGTTAAAAATAATGAGATCACAAATATGAGTGACGCTCTGAAAACAGGTTTACCTCTACGTGAACCTGAGATAGTAGATGTACTATTGCCTAACTTGGAGGATGAGGTTATAGATGTTAATATGGTTCAGAGAATGACTGATTCAGGTCGACGTGTGAAATTCGTTATAACTGTTGCTGTTGGTAACAAGGATGGATTTGTGGGTTTAGGTCAGGCTAAAGGTAGAGAGGTAGGAGCTAGTATTAAAAACGCGATTGATAACGCTAAGTTAAATATTATAGAGATCAAACGAGGATGTGGTTCATGGGAGTGTGGATGCGGTAAACCTCATACAGTACCTTTCACTGTAACTGGTAAAAGCGGTTCAGTTGAAGTAACATTCAAACCAGCTCCTCAGGGTTTAGGGCTTGCTACTAATGATGTAGCTAAGAAGATACTCAGGCTTGCTGGTGTAAATGATTGTTGGTCATTCACTGCTGGTAAAACAAAAACTGTTGTTAATAATGCTAAAGCATCGTTTAATGCTTTGAAGAGAACTGTAGAGGTTAGAATCACTGATAAGGAGAGGATGAAACTAAGTATGGTGTCAGGCTCCGCTGGTATACATGTACAGCAGCCTAATACATCTACAAGTATTGAAGGAGCGGTGTAGTTTTTATGGTGTATGCAGTGGTACGCGTTAGAAGCGGTATTAAAATGAAACCTGATATTAAAAAGACTTTGCAGATGCTTCGTCTGACAAGGGTTAATCATTGTGTACTGCTTGAGGAGAATAAAGTGTATAAAGGTATGCTTCAGATCGTGAAGGATTATGTCACCTACGGGGAGATAGACAAAAACACTTTGTCTAAATTGATAACCTTACGTGGGCGTCTTTTAGGTGATAAACCAATCACAGAGGAGTATATACAATCCTCTACTCCTTTTAAAACATTAGATGAGTTGTCAAACGCTATAATGGATAACTCATTCAAGTACATGGAGATACCTGATGTGAAACCTTTATTCCGTTTATCCCCTCCTAGGAAAGGGTATATTAGTATAAAAAGACCTTATAAGATAGGCGGCGCCCTGGGTTATAGAGGCACTGATATAAACAAGCTTATACAATCAATGCTCTAATTGATTTAATCCACAAAATTATTATATTTGTTCTATTTTATTGTTATAGTTAAATCTGAGGAGGAGTACATATATGGAGGAAGTGTTATATAATATAGAAATCCATAAAGATGAGGGTAGGTACCTTGGGAGGATATACTCAGATGTTGATGGGATAAAAGAATTTGAAAACGAACGTATATATGATCTATTGAGGGATATAACTTTTGATATCGAGTTAGCCCTCGAAGAGTTCTCTAATCGCACACCGCAGGATTCTTACGAGACACAGGATTACGAAATCGATAAGTAAATATTTATTATTAAAATGGCTTGATGCAACCCCCATTTTTTTTTGTTTTGTATTCTCTCATGAGCCATATTACAACGTTGATATAGATTGATTATCATAAATCTAGTATTATCAGATTCGTCTTAATTATGCAAATGTACTTTAACTAGATTTTTATCACCACCGATTATAATGTGTTAATCTCTCAGGTTTAATCCTACTTGTTTTTTCTATCATACCTTCTGGGTATCCTATAGGTATAATAGCCATCGGTCTGATATACGATGGTAGATTCAGTATGTTGGATACTTCATTTTCATCGAATGCACCAACCCAGCATGCTCCCAAACCATAGCTAGTTACCAGCAATAGTATATGTTCTATCGCCGCTGCAGCATCCTGTAACGCATAGACTTCTCTACCTCTTTTACCATACGATGATATACGTTCTAAATTAGCACATACAACTATGTTTACAGGTGCCTGAACGATAAAAGATTGGTTTAACGATGCTATCGCTAATTCCTCTTTGATCTTATGGTCATCTATTACTATGAATTCTCTAGCTTGTAGATTACCTGCTGATGGCGCAAGATTTGCATACTCTATGAGCTCTTCTATCAATTTTATTGGTATTGTTTTATCTGTGAATCTTCTAACGCTGTGTCTTTCACGTATAGCTTCTTTTATATCCATAATTATCTAATTTCACAGTGATTGATTAGCTCTACAGGACTTTTGGTTTGCCGTTTCTTTTCTATTTATTATAATGTATAGTTAAAAGTATTTTTTTAATTAATCTTTTTTTATCCACCTGTTAGTAATCTTACAAATGGGTTTATGTCACCGAAATTAACCTGTCCATCTTGGTTTATGTCAGCTGTGTAGTAGTAACCATCTGGGTATTTCTGATAGTATGCTGTTTCTCCGCTTGTTAGTGCTAGTATGAACGGGTTTATGTCACCGAAATCAACCTTGTTATCACCATTTATATCACCGAGTTTAAACATCCTTACTAACAAAGGGTTTGAGGGTTGGCTTTCTTGTCCACCAACACCTATTTTGACAACAGCAGAGATACTGTACACCCCGACCGGGAACGCATGAGATGCGGATGCGAGCTGTCCGGAGCTGTACGGCCCCATCCATCCACTGTCAGATCCATCACCCCATAAGAATTTAAAATACAGGTTGTTTCCTGCAGTTGAGCTTGTAGTATATTGATACTGGACGCCTTGATCACCTATACCTTTTGTCGGACCTGAAGGTGTTGTTGGTGGATTTGGTATAGGGTTATCTTGCCATATCTTTACTGAGGAGTCACCGAGAACATTGTAAGCTTCGAAGTAGTATTTACTCAATCCTGCACCACCGTAGTATTGATATAAATAATAGAGAGCACGATTTGTCATGCCACCGATTGTTTTTAGATTGTCAGTCCACCATGCATAGAACATCTTCTTTTCTAATATGTCGTCTTCCTCCCAGTAAGTGTAATCTGATGCTCCCCAGAACGCGAGTCCTCCTTTGTTTGACGTACGGAGCCATGTTTCTCCGAAGCATTCGCTCACAGTGAATTGATTAGTGAGGCAGGCGTGGCTGCAGACAAAGGGGTACATATTCTGATTGGTGAGACTGTTGACGTCAGATTGGCTAAATGCTGGTCCATCAGCCCAGGATGTTGTACTACCGTGACCTGAATAGATAGCAAGATTACGTCCGTTGTTCAACGCGTTTTTTACCTGTTGTGTTGTCGCTCCGTATGTATGGCAGTATAGTTTATCGCAGGTATACCCGTTTGGGTTCAGATATGTGCTGATTACATAGTTGTGTGTCCCCTCAGAAATTAAATAGTTATCCTCTGAAGCCATGAACGCTGCTTTTTTTATCCAACTATTTGATGGGAACTCACCTCGTTCGTAGTATATCGTTTTGTCAACCATGGCGGTAACATGAGATGATTGTGTTGCAGGGAAACGTCCAATGAAGATATCTGGGAAGTAATCGGGTTGGGTGATGGTAACATAATAGAGGTCTGTACAGGTACCAGTGGCTGTACCGGTCCATGTAGGTATCTGTGCAGTGTCTCCAACCAAGAGGATATAGGATGGCGGGTTTGGCCAGTTATTGTAAGCGTTCACTATGTAATTCTTGATGTTTTCTTTTGTTGCTCCCCCTGGTATCTGAGATGTTTTAGTAATAGTTACTTCATATCCTTTGTTTTGTTTCCATTCTGCTAAAGGTAGGATTTGATTATAGAAGTTATCATGTACTATTATTAGATATCCTTCAATGTTCTTTCCATCGCTGTTACCAGTGTTATATGAGTTATAGTTTATTATCATACTTTTTATTAATTGTTCAAATGATGATGAAGCATATCTCTTATTGTTCTCTATGGTTTTCTCTGTGTTTCCCCTGTTTAGATTTATTTGTAGTTCACATGCATCTAATAATTTTAGTTCACCAGTAGTTGGATTGTATACCACACCTGGTATCTCAACTTGTGCTATGCGATGTGATCTGATATAGCCTATTATTGATATTGTAGGTGTATCTTTTGGTGTGTAAGTATTAGTCGAGTAGTAATTCTCATCTATTATTAGATCAGTAGTTTTTTCTTTGTTTTTCTGTGTTGATGGTTGAATAGGTATTATCTGTTCAGGTAGGTTTAATTCTGTTAATGATGTTGTTTTCCACGAGATGGATTTTACTATGATATCTGGTTCAGCATCATAAGGTATCTCTATTAATTTCCTGATTATAGGTAGTTTTGCTTTTCCTATATCTGTGGTTGTTCCTTCGTTTCTTATCTCTATGCTAGCATATACTATATTGCCACTTGTTGATATCTTCTCGTATATAAAATCTAGGTTATTGATCGTTATCTCTATCGGTGTGATTATTTGATCATTTTTTTTCGTGTTTATATCAATAGCGACTGATGATGTTGTTATTATTACTAGGCATAGCATAGTGACTATTATCTGCCTAATCTGCCTATTAAAAATAATGTTTCTCTTTATCATTGTTTAATCTACCCCCATTTTTTATAATATGCTACTATGTTATAAGACTTATGACTGTTATTTGCGTTATAAAAAAAGTGTTTATGTTAACTTTCCTCTTTTTGGAAAAACAATGATACTATACTAGTTGTAAAAAAGAGGGGGACTGTCTATATTTTCCTGTTTATTATATATGTGTCTCAGCTTTTAGATGGATCATCATTATACCTGTATGGTAGCCTGCTTTATCCACTTTATCAGGTAATGCTACCATTACTTGTACCCATACAAAATCAGATAGACCACTAACAGCGTTAGTATTATTAATAGTGTATCTAACATGTGTTACGTTATCCCACGGTGTTACAATTGTTGTGTTATCAGGATCAGATGTATTAGCGCATATTGTGGAGGCATTCATATCTCCGCTGGCTAATATCCACCATCTTGTTTTATTTGTATTGTTGATTATAGTTCCATTGTTATACATTAGGATACTACTGGGATCAGTTATATTGCTTTCAGCGTTAGCTGTCCTGTTGCCATGTAGCCATATCTTTATATATGTAACGTTTGATGATACGATTGTTATATTTGTAATATTTACAGGGTAAGGCTCTTCGTTTACGATGCCGAAAGCAGCGGTGTATGTTTTATTTGTGCGGGCTGAGAAGTTACCCAGTCGTATTGTTAGGGTGGCTGTTGAGCTGTTTTCTCCTTCAACTCTTAGCACTCTTTTTCCGTCGGATGAGTTATCTGAGCCTATATATCTTATGTTTCCTTCGCTAGGGTGAACTATGTAGTATTCATATTTTACCCTGGTTACAGCGAATTGTGAAGCTACGACCATGGTGGTTATTAATAGTAATAGTCCTATAAGTATGAGTCTCTTGTTTATTTTCATATCTTTTTAACCACCATTCACACACTATATTGATTATGTTTATCATGATATATTTTAACAATATAGTACTTAAATGTTATTTGTGAAAATAGCATTTTGTTAAAATGTCAAATTACAATCTTAAAAAAATAATTTAGAAGTAGAAAGAATGTCAAAGTACTCTTTTATGGTCTAGGGTAGAGACCGCTTTCTTTAACTAGAGATGGTATTATCTCCTCCCAGAATAAAGCTGTTATGTGGATACCTCTTATACCGTTTGTTTTCTGAAGTTTTTTTATTGTTTCTAATGCTATATCGTATCCCTCTTTTTTCTGGTCGACTGTTTTTTTCATTCTATCCTCTATCTCATCAGGTACATCAGCACCTGGTACGTGATATTTCATACGCTCTGTCATCTTCAGTGATTTCAGGGGTGTTACACCTGCGATTATAGGTATTTTTTTGTCCAGACCAAGTGATCTTATACTATCTATCCATACGTTGAACCTTTCAATGTTGAATACACTCTGCGTCTGTATGAATTCTGCACCAGCATCTATCTTTTTTTCCAACTGTGCTATGCTCATCTCTAAAGGGTCTATGAAAGGATTGGAAGCTGCCCCTATGATAATAAGTGGTTTACCATTTTTTATCTCTTCGCCGTTTTCAAATAAACCTTTGTCTCTCATATCCCTAGCTATTTTTATTAGTTGTATCGCGTCTATATCAAATACTCCTTTGGTATGTGGGTGATTACCGAAGGATTGATGATCACCTGTTAAGCATAATATGTTTCGTATACCTAGAGCTGATGCGCCTAGTATGTCACTTTGTAATGCTATCCTGTTTCTATCACGACATGTGATCTGCATTATAGGTTCCATGCCTTTGTTGATTAATAGCACGCTACTTGCTATGCTTGACATTCTTACTACAGCGGTTTGGTTATCTGTTAGATTATAAGCATCAGCATGACCTTTTAGCAGATATGCTTTCTCATTTATTTTATTAGGATCAGCACCTTTAGGAGGACCTATCTCTGCCGTCACTATGAAATATCCCTCTTTTATCATTCTATGTAGATTGCTTATATACGTCATATAGGTTATTTCCTCCTATCTATTTAGTTACGAGCCAATTCTTCGGTTGTCTGATACTACGGTAAATCTCTAACTTCTTTCTCTCTTTTAGTCTTTGATAAATAGAGTACCATACACAGTCTAGTTCCTCGTTTACTTCACATTTACCCTTGTTTGATCCGCTGCATGGACCATTTAACATTTGTTTAGGGCATCTTGCCAAGGGGCATAGACCAGTGTAATAATCTAATACGCATTCACCGCATAGATTACAGCGTTTAAGAAACTCATCAGCGTGAATTATCTCCCCTAAGAACAGTGAATCAGTACCAGGTATGACGTCAATGTCTGGGAAGATCTCAGATATGGTTTGTATACCTGTACCACATGATAAGACCAGTATCTTCTTTGCATTTTTTATTTGCTGCTCATAGCTTCTTAGCATTATTTTATCTTTCTGTAGATTGCAGGCAGGATCTAGAATAACATAACCTGTCACTACTATGTTCCTCTTTTCCAATTTATTCTTCATATCTTTTACTTCTTCTTCTCCACCTGTGTGACATATAGTCGCACATTGGCTGCAACCCATGATAAAAACAGTTTCTCCTCCAGTTCTCTCCAGTATATAATCTAATGGTTTTGATTTTGTAACAATCATAGAAAAAAGTAAAACCCTATGTTGTTAATAATCTTATTTATTGTTTTTGATCTGGTGGTTCTTCTTTTTTATGTTTATTCTTGTATAAGGAGTATAAAAATATGATTAAGGATACAATCCATACAATAACCACGATTAGTATCATCCATGCGGCAGGATTAGGTCGTTCGAACAAGTTGTAATGTATGATATCATATGTATTATTAGACTTATCGATATTAAGCTTCTTAATATATTGCTCTAGGAGAGCATCTAGATTTTCTCTTGTTAAATTATCTTTCGGTACTTTTGTTTCATTGTTTATCACAGCGCAAGGGTAAGTTCTGAAACCATGTTTACTCCATTCTGTATAGTTATCCTGATTATTTGGCCCTGCTAGATTCTTCCAATTTATAATAACTTTGCCTGTATAATTCTCTTCAACCTCTTTCATTATATTTACATATGGTTTGCAAGATGGGCATGCAGCAGAGTAGTAAAAATCTATAACTATGTATCTATTATTAGCAGAGGTTATGTTACTAATTATTGCTATAGTTACAAAAATCATAATGAATAATTGAAACGTTTTCCTATTATTAGTGCACATATATTCCTCATCCGCCTGATACAACTGGGGGTATTATAGTAATTTCATCATTGTTTTTAATTTTTGTCTCACGATCAATATAATTTCCATTTCTTATTATTATCATATGTTTTTTATCTTTAACTAAAGCTGGATGTTTTTCAACTAATGCTTCGATGAGATGCCATACTGTATCACCATTTTTTATTTCCATTACCATAGATTCTAACCCTGTGAGGTTTTTATAACGCCCAGTGAATCTAATTGTCACTCTCATAAATTATCTCTCAACCTTTTTTTGAGCAACATGTACATTTAGGGTTTGGTTTTATGTTTATCTTTTCGAAGCATTGATTCCATGTATCGTATATTATCAATCCCGATGGTTCATCCCCTGTTAGTATTTTTATCACCTCGGATGTTTGTATCGCTGCTGTGGTTACCGTTAGGAAACCTATTACAGGTGTATCCTGTTTAGTCTTATGAAATAACCCTGATGAGAAACATCTAAGACAAGATGTCTTATGGGGTATGATCCCGAGTACCATTCCTATAGTGCCATGGACTCCAGCATAAACCCATGGTTTATCATATTTGATTGCAACCTCATTTATTAGGTATCTGGTCTCTATGTTATCTGTACCATCTATGATTATATCGGGTTTATATTTCTCTGTTAACTGATTGATTGTATTTTTTGTTATCTTTAATTGTTCTCCTTTTATCTCTACTTGGCTATTTATTAATTTGAGTTTTTCACTTAGTATCGTACTCTTTGGTTTATCCACATCAGTTTCTGAGAATATGCTAGTTCTATGTAGATTGGTTATATCAACTATGTCATGATCAACTATGGTTATCGATCCTATCCCCATCCTTGTTAGAATATTAGCCGTGTTGCTACCTATGCCACCTGCGCCTATTATTAGCACTTTTGATTTTTTAAGCCTTCGTTGACCTTTTTCTCCCAACTCATCAACTATGATTTGGCGTTTGTAACGATCGATATCCTTCATATCTATTCCAATCTAGTTTTTTTATCCATTTTTTGTTCTCTTTCTTCTAATGGATTCCCTATATACATCTTACCGGTTTTAAGGACATGATTTTTTGGTACTACTGCTCCTGCTCCTACTATAGAGTTATCCTCCATGGTTACACCAGGCATGATTATTGCTCCTGCTCCTATGATACAGTTATCTCCTATCTTTATCTTTTGAACAGTTAAAATCTGTTTACTATAGTCATGCATATGCGCGTATAATATAGCGTATTCTCCTATAGTAGTGTTTTTACCTATCTCAGTTACACATGGATCCTTTATTACTCCTCCAATAAGCGTATTTTCTCCTATATGCATGCCTAGCATTTTTAGATGTAGATATTTTATCCCAGGTAGTGGTATTATCTCTAGTATTTTACGTATGGGTGTGTACAGTTGACAGGTTATCATCCATCTAAAAGAGTTGGAATCACTTGTGGAATACTCGTACACACCTTCGTTGTATCTTATATTAAATACTTTTATAAATAAACCTGATGCAAATGTCTCTGATATTATAAGTATTAGTAACCCTAGTATGAACAGGAATGGCAGGATGAGTATATCAAATAATATATGATGAAATCTCCAGATATTGTAAATATAAAGAGTCATTCTGATGATAACTAGGAAGGGTATAGAACCGATCGAGAAGACTGTGAATGGTACTATAAACAATAGTATTCTTCGTGTCAGTTTGTTTTTTTTCTTGGTAGTTTTTATTTCATTATTCATTAGATATTCTATTGGTGGTAACAATGAATTGGTAAATAAATCTAATGAGTTCTACTTTTTTTAATCTCTAAATGATAATTTTAAAAAATGTTCCTTTTGACATTTTATCAGGATAATTTTTTATAACATTAGATAGAGAAAGAATGATTTGGTATGAGTGAAAAGATATGAAGACTAAACGTAATAAAAAAAATCATCATAAGCGAATGGATGATAAGGGGAGAGTTTGTAACAAAGATTATAAAAATAAGGGGTTCAATGACTACTACTCTTTTGGTTTCTTTATAGGAGATTATTAAATAGTTATCTGGTTATACTCATTGTAAGCATCTATTAAACCTTTAATGTACAGGTCAAGGTTACCATTTAGTATTAGATTATCTAAAGATTCTCTCTGAAGTGTTAAAGCATGGTTGAATATCATCTGATTAACAGGTGTCAGATTCATTCCTAAATACATCTGGTATCTACGAAAGACCTGCTTTGTAAGCTGGAAGGCGAATTCAACATCATCAGGATTAGATATAATAGTCTGCTCTGTAAACATCTGAGACCTGCTGCTCCCCTCTCTGCAGTCAAGATAGTAAGGTCTAACACAGGATGTGTTAATCCATAACCATCTTTCCTCCCCCTTCATAAACTTATGTATGTAATCATACTTTGTATTTTCTTCATCATTTATACTGCATATACGATTAATGATCTGTCTTCTGGTAGGGTACGGTGTTTCGCCTTTTGTCGAATCAAGTAAAACCCATCCGTATCTCGGTATATAATATTCAACCATGTAATGCATCTGAGTCCAGAATCCCTGGTCATTATGAGCTAGTACAACACGGGCAGGTATACCTTGATTTCTGAAAAGAGCGCACGCTAGATGGGACCTTCCAACATTCTCCCCGTTGATTAACAAGGTTGTTACAGCATCCTGCGAGAAGAATAAACCTGTTTTTAATTGTAAAACAAATAAGGGATATCTATTATGCTTGATGAAATACGCTACATCTTTGGCATAACTAATGAGATTATTGTTTTTACTTCTTATCTGCTTTGCTTTCATGTTAATAAGAGGGTTATTAACCTGCACGACACTACTATTTTTTAACCACGGTAGTGCGTCATCTGGTATATCTTTCATAACAGGGAATTTAACATATAATGGTATGTCATTAAATTCATGATTTTTTATTAGTACGTAAAATGAGAAATGAATAAGGAACATATCATTCTTATGTAGAGGTCCAATGTTGAAATTAACTAGTAGATTAGGATATGTATCGTTTATTATCTTGTATGATTGCACAGGAGCAGTAGTATCATTATATAATTCAAAGAATATAGGTGATTGATAACTATAAACCGGTGGATAAGCAAAAGAAAGTGATACAGATGAGGTATTCTCAGAGGAGGTAATATACAGGTAATGTTCACTTCTCAGTAGATATAGCTCTTTTGACGAGTCGGATAAAGCAGGGATGGTATGGCTATAAGAGAAGGGGTTTGTTGCCAATATAAGTGTTGATAGAATAATTGGTATAACCAGTGAGTAACCAGTTTTTGTGGATTTCGCATCTTGAGTCTTGTATCTAATGTTAGTGGTTAACACGAATCATCTAATCCTCCTGGTTTTATTATTATATTTATTTTTATATTATATATAGTTTGTTGTCAGCATTATTCAAAGAAGATATCATCTTTTTATATAGGGAGATGTTCTCCATTATTAATGAGTATATGATCAAATCCTTTTGTATCTATATCCTACTGTAGTTTGATCTATAAATTTCTTAGGTAAAATACCTTTTTTCGCTACATTGTTCTATGTTACAGATTTCACAATTGACAGATAAAACCGTACAAAATAATAAATAAATATTTAAACCATAGTTTTAATAAAGCCTCCCATAAGATGAT
Organism: Thermoplasmatota archaeon; assembly: GCA_038740425.1. Taxonomy (GTDB): domain Archaea; phylum Thermoplasmatota; class E2; order DHVEG-1; family DHVEG-1; genus JAVYLV01. The sequence continues at coordinate 21,973 of JAVYLV010000002.1, forward strand.
ATGGATAGCTATCAGTCTCTTAGTTATACTCTGCCTGTTATGTTTGTCCGCCTTCTTTTCTACTATTGAGATGGCTTTTGTCTCTGTCAGTAGAGCAGTGACTAGAGATAAAGCACGAGAAGGTGATAAACATGCTATAATACTAGATAGACTCATGCATAACCCTGATAAGGTTATAAGTGCCATTGTTATAGGTAACAATCTTGTCAACATCCTCGCTTCTATACTAGCGGGTGTAACAGCTACTATGATATTTGGTAATATAGGGGTAGGTTTAGCTACCGTAGCTATGATGGTAATAGTGATAATATTCTGCGAGGTAACACCTAAAACCTTTGGTATGAATAATATGCGTTTAGCACTCCGCTCCGCTAGAGCATTGGCATTGATAACATGGTTGTTTCATCCTATGGTTATTCTAGTTACAGGAATATCAAATGGTCTTATTAGAATTACAGGTAGAGAGGAACCTAAGGTATCGTTAGTCACAGAACGTGAGATAATGGCGATGATAAGACTAGGTGAGGCACAGGGCACCATAGCGCATGATGAACGAGAGATGGTGAAAGAGGTATTCGAATTTGATGAGACAAGAGGTTACGAAGTTTATACACCTAAGGATAAGATTGTTTTTATACACGAAGATGAGACAATTAATAGGTTAACACATAGTGCTATAGAAACTGGTTACTCTCGATTCCCTGTCTACAGACGTGATCAAGATGATGTTATAGGTATGGTACATGTAAAAGACATATTACCCGTTAGTGATAAGAGTACACCTGTTAAATCTATCATGCGCCCTATACTAAAAGTAGATTCAAGTATGAAAGCAGATGATATACTACGAGCTATGAAGAGTAAAAAAACTCATTTAGCTTTACTACAGACACATGATGGTAAAACACTAGGTTTAGTTTCAATGGAGGATCTAATAGAGGAGGTATTTGGTGAGATAGATGACGAGTATGATGTTGATGTCACTTGATAGATACTACTTTTTTTACTGCTTCTTTGATCATACTCTCTGTTATATCCTCATATAACCTGTTCTTGTAAAGTATGGCCCTGCATTCTACTTTCTCTCCTATTAAATCGCAGCATGATATACAATGGTTCATTGTATCTTTCGCGTCTAATATATCCTCAATAGGCACACTATCGATTAGTATCATATTCGACTCTTTTATCTGTGGCCTAGTTAGGCGTACCTCTCTGAAATCTATCAGTATATTTTTCTTTTTTAAATCTTCTCTCAGACTGTTTATAACACTAATTAGATTATCCCTACTCTTGGAGCATCTAAGGCATGTTTCTCCATCTTCATCAAGATGTTTCCATTCAATGGTAATATGTTTCATCTCTTCATTTTCTCCTTAACTGTATGTTCAAATGTAGTAATATCTTTGTTATTAAGATTAAAATCTGTTGCTTTTTTAATCCGTACTCCCTTAACAACAACATGTACTGTTACAGTACAAGGTATGGTGTTATTTCTGCAAAAACCAATGATATGTCCAAGTAAATCCAGTGAGGACAATGCATCTTTTCGATGTTTTGTGTTGTTAATCGTTTTTCTACTTCGTTCGCAATTTGACCAAACATTCGAACCACTAACATGAAATATTAAAATCTCGCTTTGTTTACACAAACAGGTCTTATTAGCCAATTGGTATTATCATCTATTTTGGGCAACATCTTACATTACTCTTCATCAGTTCTTTATAATCAGATAGAACGTCATGTACCCAGCAGTCATCGTTACCTGCACTTTCTCTCGAAATACAAGAGCCATTATATACGCCAGTTCTTTTAAAGTAGCTCCAGCTTCTAAGGCACCTTTGAAATGTTTATGGACACATGGCGCTGAACGACCTTTTATAGCTAACGCGAAACATATAAACTGATAAGTTTTTTCATCTATCAAACGTTTCTTCTTATATAACTCATCTATATTATCGAGCTCCTTGGCGAATTCTGGGAACCATTCCTCCAGTAATCTCATATATCGTTTCACCTCTTCTAGCTCAATATCCTCTTCACTTCACTCTCACTAGGGACATGCCCAACTATTTTTATTTCTCCATCAACGCTTACTGCGGGTGTAATCATCACTCCACGGTTCACAATCTCTTGCATATCTTCAACTTTGACAATTTCCGCTTCTTTACCTAGCTTTCTAACGACTTTTTTAGCAATCTGCTCTGTTTTTTTACATTTAGGACAGCCTGTCCCCAATATCTCTATCTTCATATAACTTTCACCTCTACTATATCACTCTATATCTTGTATCAATTTTTTCACAAGTTTTTCAATCTCATTTCTTATCTTTCTGTATTCATCTATCGTTTTACCTTTAGGATCCTCTACCCTCCATTCAATGGTCTTATCCCTAGGTGTTACAGGGCATCCATCCATACAACCCATGGTAACAATATAATCAAATTCTTTATTCATAGATGATGTAAACATCTTGGGTTTAAAACCACTTATATCTATACCTTTTTCCTTCATTACTTGTACTGCATACGAGTCGACTCTATCACCAGGATTTAATCCAGCGCTATCAGCTTCAACATTTTTTGCATATGCATTAAAGAAACCCTTAGCCATTTGACTACGACAAGTATTTCCTACACATACAAATAATATCTTCTTCATAACTCCTCCCCAGTAGTAATTATGCATAAGGATGGTATGTGAAGCTGCATGTTCTTAGAGCCAACCCTTGAGTTATGATCATCTATATATTTTCTACCCATGTATCTCCCCATATATAAAACCTATAACTGCAGATATCACAATAACCAGGGTGAAATATACTAATGCCTTTTTTATGCCTATAACTTTGATGACGACGATCATATTAGGTAGACTCAATGAAGGACCAGCAAGTAGCAAAGCAAGAGCAGGACCACTACCCATTAACCCAGTACTATACCCGAACAGATTGCCTACTATTGCAACTTCTAACAGTGTAGGCATGTACAAAATAGCACCAATGATAGAAGCAAGGAGACAAGAGACGATATCATTGCCACCAATATAGGGCGCGACCGCGACACCAACTGCGTTATTTGCATCTGTGCCAGGAATAAAATACGCGGCAACACCGCCGATAATCCCCACAATGAAAACACCGATGAGCAGAATAGGAAAAATCTTCTTTGTCAAACCCCAAGTTTCTCGCCCCCATTCTTTCACCTCATCGCGGGTATAATAGAAGATAAGAATACCAGAAACAACCAGTGTTAATATATAAATAATAGCAAGTTTTGGAACCCAACCGATGTACTCGCTGCTCGCTGCGCCAATAACAAGAATCAATATAAGTGATACAAAGAAGACAAGTGAAATCCACACGGGTCGATTGCTTTTCTGTTCACCTGTTTGACTCGCAAAGATATCAGTGGTATTGTTCTTTTTTTCTGTGTTTTCTTTTCTGAAGATAAGTGCCATCAACAAACCGATGACAACAGCCATAGTGATCGCTGCGATTGCTCGTGCAAGACCGATGTCATACCCAAGGACCTGAGCTGTTAGAACAATCGCTAAAATATTAATGGCAGGACCTGAAAACAGAAACGCTGAAGCTGGTCCAATACCCGCCCCTCGTTTATATATGCTGGTAAACAATGGGAGAACCGTGCAGCTACAGACCGCAAGGATAGCACCAGACACTGACGCAACGGTATATGAGATATATTTCTTTGTTTTAGCACCGAAATATTTCAATACACTTTGTTTTGATATGAAAACAGCGATGGCACCTGCGATAAAAAAGGCGGGAACAAGACAGGTAAGCACATGTGCCGAGAGGTATTCCATGAGTGTGTTAAATCCTGCGGTAATGATATCAATCAGACTCATTAATATACCTCTCTTGGATTATTTTATGTGTAGTGTTAATTCTCTTTTTCTAAAGTTTTTAAAATAATCACTCTAAACAAGTAGTATAACTATATTCAAATATTTAAATATTTTCATTTTATTATCTTTTGTAGTTCTTTCACCCTATCAACAACATCATATATCCCAAAATTAGAAACCCCTATAATTATCCGAGTCCCCTCCTTCCGCTCAGTAATAATACCAGCATTTTTAAGAATCTTCAAATGCTGAGAAACATTAGGTTGAGACTTGCCCGTATAAGGTATAATCTCACAGATACATCTCTCCCCAAATCTAATACATTCAAGAATCTTCAAACGTGTAGGATCAGCCAACGCCTTAAAAACATCAACATCACTCATGACACTTAAAAACTGAATTCGAATATTTAGATATTACTATGACAACCTTACTATAATGCCGAAGAAAATTTTATTATATTCAAACCCACAAAAAATGTGTGCGATATATGATTTGTTTTTTCCATTTTAAAGATTCAAAAGCTATTGACGTAAACAAAAGAAAAGATTAAAAAGAGAATTGAACTAACATCCCTCTTACTAGAAACATTTAATTATAGGGACATAATCCACCTACATAAAACATATTAAAAACAATATAAATGGACGGTGAAAAAAACGTGATAAACATCAAAAAATTCAACGCATGGACAGTATTCTCCATGATCTTCATGATCGCAGGCCTTATTTTTTATATCTCCTGGGGTATTAGATACAATGTATGGTACGACATAGGAATATATTCTGTAACCATTCTATTAGTCATGGGCGGCATATGCGGTGTGATACTTTCTTTATATGAAAAAAAAGAAGAACTAAATAAGTAGAAAAACAACACGGAAATTAATTTTCACCATTTTTCTCCTATAAAATCGGGAAAATATTTAAATATAGGATGAGGTTAATTATATCTTGATGGTACAGGTAAATGATATAGAAAAGTATGCAGGTGAATGGATCCTTTTATTTAATGATGAGATTATTGACCATAGCAAAAATATAGAGGATATATTAAAAATAGTTGAGGAGAGATACCCTTCGGATAAGTTCCCAGATGATCAAATTAAGATATCAAAAGTTCTAGCAGGTTCTCCCCACTCATTGTTATAACTGATCTAGAAAACTTAACCTCTGCGGTGTTCTTACTTAGAGACTTTTTCTATAAAAATCAAAAGTATTATGTTTTACTACATATTTACAGTTAATTTGACATGATTGAAACCGACGGGATGATATTTGATTATACAGACTATCCTCTTATACCTATAAAACTCTACTCAGAAACCAGGGAAACACCTTACATAGAGGCTCTGCTTGACTCAGGTGGTGACTTCATAGTTATACCTCTACCTATAGCCAAGTATCTACAGTTAAAACTAATGAAAGCAGGAACAGTTGATACAGCTGGTGGAGTCACCGAATTATACAAGGCTACAGTCACGATGATCATAGGTGACAAAGATAAAAAAATAACGTATAACAATCTTGAGATACACGTATCAACAAGAAATGACATTCCGGTATTACTAGGTAGATATCCTATATTCGAGGATCATGAAATAATATTTAAAAAACAAAAAAATCAACTAATATTATACCCTGCAAAAAAATAGACAGATGGAATTGACGATCACTCTTATTATCATTTTTTTGTTAACCGATAACAATGACTAAAACATCTTATCATCTAATTTTTTTTGCTTAGAAGTGGGCCCGTCGCGATTTGAACGCAAGTCACCAGCACCCCAAGCTGGAAGGATACCAAGCTACCCCACGGGCCCAAATGAACATCTGAGAAACTTGGTGGTGAGGTGGTAACATTATATATTTTTCATTAAAATACTTTATTGATAGAAACTTATCATTTATGTTCAAACGTCGAACAAACCAAAAACTTAAAAATAAATAAAAATATTTAAATATTTATTATATAATATAAAAATTCGTAAGTGATAAAAACCGATTAAGTATTTCATAGAAGATATGAAGGTGGTATAGCATCGCTCATAGTAGATTATATAACACTCTAATTAAACCTATACGTTTTATACAAACATGGCGCTCTTTACCCTTATATGAGTTACTAAGCTATATATTGATGTACGCAAGTATACCAATGATAGCATATGGCGTAGGAGCCTACAATATTGACAAACTAAGAGTTGTTATACTTTCAGTAGCGACATTGTATTCTGGTTTTTTCGCAGCATTGATATGGAATGATATAACAGATATGGATATCGATGCTATAGCTCATCCAGATAGACCATTACCATCTAAGCGTATAAGTAAGAGAAATTTCTTCATCATAGCGGTGGTATTTTCAATACTAACATTTCTATTTGCATACATGGTGAATGTCTATTGTCTGGTACTAGTACTCCTATCGGCACTGTTTGTGACAGTACATAACAAATATCTCAAACGCTGGGTACACATACCTGCCTACTCAGAGGTAGTAACGCCATTACAATGGGTCATAGTACCAATATTTGGTTTCTTAGCTTTTAGAAACATAGACCTCCTTGGTATAACCCTGTTTGTATTGTTTACATATTTCACTGATAACGCTCATGATCTACCTGAGGGCATACATGACAAAGAAGGTGATCAAAAATACAATGTTCATACGTACGCTACAGCATTTGGAGAATACATCACAGCTAGGATATCATTGGGAATGCTGATACTATCATTCGTATTGGGAGTTATACTAGTAATATTAGAATATCTAACCGTTATATTCCTAGCACCCTTCATTATAATCTGGCTGATAACATTCAAAAGATCATATAAATTCATGAAATATGATGCAGATACAATGGGAACCGAAGGTAATCAGTTAGGTAGAAAGATTTTTGATTACTTCTTAATTTCATATGATTTAATATTTCTAGATATTTTTACACGCCTCATCCTATACCATTATCTAGGATTAAAAATATAAAAAAGAACGAGTAGTGATAGAAAGTGAACAAGAAAAATAATGATATAACAAATGCTGAGAATAAGACAAGGATTATAAGAGTAGCTATACTAGCAGAGCAACCGTTATTTTGGCAGACTTGTGCATTACGATTCTTCCCATCTATACTAGATAACTACACATGGCATAAAGATGACAAAACATATACCATGCGTACAACCTTCATATATGATAAAGATATAAGAAAAGGTGAGTTAAAAAAATCAAACTATGATCTACTACTAATTCCAGGCGGTGGTGTAGGTGACGGTCACTCTATAACCAAGGGTTTTACATTTCTACCGCATATAAAAAAATGGAAGAAGCAGATACAAGAGTTCATCAAAGCAGGTGGTGGATGTATAGGATTCTGCGGTGGAGCATCACTGATAACAAATCTAAGCACAGGTGAGAATAGAAAACCCACGACATTTGTTGAACGACAATACAATAAAAGCTCATTGGGGATATCATGCATCACTTCGTACTACAAACACCTGGCTTTACCTTTGTTCTACCCTTTCCAGAGGGCGCATCCTGAGAATATAGGTACAACAGCTTATGTCTTCTCATTCTATCCTACTGAGACAAAAGATGGACGTTTTATACACACAGGTGGTGTACCTATAGATTTCAAGTTAAACAAGAAACACCCTGTATTCAATGATCATCATAAAGATACTGAGCGTATAAGATGGTGGGGTGGCCAAGCATTAATAGTACCAGATAAACCTGATAGAGAGATACATATCCTTGCATGGTACCCACCTAAAGAGTTACATGAACAGGATTCAACAAGAATACACGCATGGGTATACACAGGTGGTTTACATGGTTTAATAAGAGCATTCTTCAAAAGTCTATCATATCTTAAAAAAGAGAGGTTAAGCCTGAGTAACCTGTTCATGTGCACGTATTTCTTTGCTGGGAACTGGGTTATAACAAATAGAGTAATAGAATCAGCACTTGCAGGTAGACCCGCGATCACAGCTGAGATATATCCTAACGAGAACAAAGGAAGGATAGTGCTATGCACAGCTCACCCTGAGTATATGGTATGGTGGGGTGGACGTATAGAAGAACATAGGAATAAGAAATTCATCTGTCTAGCTGATGGTTTATATAGATGGACTGATATAGAACCATTAAGTCAATCCTTAGATGATGAGATAACACATACATGGTGGATTGTAAGACGATTGATAGCATGGGTTGCTAAAGTACCAGATGAACATCTACCACCAATTGAAAAACAGATACTATCTGATGAGATAAAGAAAACAATATCTAAGAATATAATATGGAATCGTACGATCCTCAATGTAATGGAGAATATCTAAAACATCTATTTATTTTCTCTATCAAAAAGTTTTTAAAAGAAGATTAATGGTGGAAAAGAATTGCAGAATAAGAGCAATAACAACGAGGATAATACACGACTCAACTACCTTAAGAAATACGGTAAATGCTCCTTGTCATATCTAACCCTATCTAAGGATATACAAAGTTACCATGACTCATGGGAAGGATACATAGCATATAAGATACTGTTAAAATCCGCTATCGTACTAGGCGACCCGATAGTATCAAATGATCATATACAATTAGCTGTACGAAGATTCAAAGAGGATCTACACTCAAAGGGTATACCTATATGTTTATTCTGCAGTACCAACAACACATTACATACACTCAAGAAGGAAGGATTCAAATCTATCTACATAGGGCGAGAGGCGATTATAGATCTTAAAAAATTCAACCTGTCAGGTAAAAAAAGAGCTAGTATAAGAAGTTCAATCCATCATGCTGAAAGAAATAATCTAACAGTTGAGGAATATAAATATAACATTAACCGCTCATCAAATATAGAATCAGAGATACGACATATATCAGAGGAATGGAAACGTATAAGAAGAATGCCCGAGCTCACATTCGCATTCGGCCATGTAGATTTTGACAATTACAAAGATATAAGATACTTTATCTGCAGGCATCAAAATAGAATGATCGGTTTTATATCGTTATATCCGATATACGCTTCTAATAGCTCTTTTTTTACCTGACAGGTTGAATTTTTTAAGATCTATAATCGCCTCTCGCCCTATGTAGATAGATTTGAA
>JAVYLV010000002.1:30978-57940 GCA_038740425.1 Thermoplasmatota archaeon
TTTTATATCGTTATATCCGATATACGCTTCTAATAGCTACTACCTTGATCTAACACGTAGAAGCATTGATTCACCACGCAGTACCATAGATTATCTTATAGTAGAAACATTAAAGAAACTAAAAGAGGAAGGAGCAGACAAGATCTACATAGGTTTCTCACCGTTATCATTTATAGGATCAGATGACACCATTAACCCTAAACTAATAAGAGAGTCACTAGTATTATTTAAACCGATCTTCAAATTCTTTTATCCTGCCAAGTCAGAGTTCTTCTTCAAGGATAAATTTGCTACGGATTGGGAGCCGAACTATATATGCTACTACCCAAGAATGAGTTTAAGATTGTTGTTATCATTGATCTATACTATATATCCTGGTGGTATAGGCGGCTTAATACTGAATAAGATAAAATATTCACTAAGATCATTACCTTCAGCTGAGAAGAATAACATATAACTGTGGAGAGATGATGTGGCAGTAAGAGGGGTTTTAGAATATGGTTCTTAACATTATAACAGCGTTGGGATTCATAGCTGGTATAATAACATCCTCAGGTTTCATACCGCAGATAATCAAAGGTTATCGTATTAAAAGACTAGATGATGTCTCATACCTGATGCTGTTTGTATTAACAATCGGTATGATCCTATGGTTAATATATGGTTTACTAAAAACAGATCCAGCTATTATATCAGCTAACCTCTTCGCTGTGATATGTTGCACCATACTGATAACGATGAAACATCATTATAGATCAAAGTCTTCTGAATGACCAGTTAAAACCTGGTTTAGGTAACAATCTTAAATTAACTTTTACATGTTTTTTTAGCAGATGTGATTCAAATTCTTTAGATACACCTAAACCCTTTGGTGGTTTAGTTATATCCAATCTTAGCATGTTATGCCCTAGAATTGATATCTGACGTTGCGGTTCAATCTTGCATGCACCATTTAATTTAACCTCTTCTGATCCATTATGATAATACCCTTTGATTATACCTGGTGCCTCACAGATGGCGAAGTATTTCCAGTATTTAACAACATTTAATCTATTGATGAATTCTCTAGGCTCTGTACTCATAGACGCATTCAGAAATAACTCCTCTTTATCTTTATATGCTTTTAATTCGATCTCCTGTGGGTAGTAGAAATCATAACCACGTGCTTTTCTCATCTTTTTGTACTTGAATCTTATATTGGCGTACTCAGTGTACTTTTTTCCATCTTTTGTCAGTATCAATATACCCGCTGCTGGTCCATCCATCAGCCAGAATAGTATATTACCGTAGAATATACTCCATTTATTGTCAAATACAGCCCATAACCAATCATAACCAAACGGGTTATTATCAGTGCTTAAAACTATTGATGATGGTATACATATAGAGTTACTGCTCTTCCACCATCTGAAGAGCTTAGCATAGGTTTGTATACTACTTTTTAATCTAGATATCTGCTCTAGGGGATTCCTATATGAGAAATCACCCCACACATGCTCATAATAACCATACCCTAATATAGTGAATCTCTCGTCATTGAATCTCATACTACCAGTTAATGTACCATAAGGTATGTAACCATACCTGTAGAAACCAAAACCCATAGGTAACCATCCATTAGTAACGCTCTCAGCAACCCAATGGGGCGTACTTCTAGATTCATAAACATATCTGAGTTCTATATCATTATTTTCATCATGCAGAAAAATCTCGTATACAGGATAAATACCTTTTATATAACAATCCTTATATTTTATATATAAACGCTCCTTGTCCGCTAATAATCTTTTACTATCATCTCTTGAATGATACGTGTAACATTTATTATTCGTCATATCAAATAATGTGATGTTAATCAAAGAACCTGTAGGTCCTCCACGTTTGTAATGCCACTCAGTCAAAGATGATTTACAGCACCATCTCCTATTATCCTCGATACTCGTGAAAAAAACCTCTGGGCACCACCACTCCATTACACTATCATCATGACATCTTTCATCTTTTTCACTCCAAATTTTATTTTCTATATGCCCTGTCATGCTTAACCTAGAATGAACGATATTCCAAATTCATTATTAAATCTGTTCGAAAGATTATAATAACCCTCTTATAGGAGATACCAAAATTAGCAATAATATCAAAGATATGGGAGATATCCTTAATTTACATATTTGATTGATGTGCTAATAACTAAACAATGTTTTAATCATCAAATCCTTTTTATCCTGTTTTTCTGAAATTATTGTAAAAAAATAAGTACTAATTTAGATTAACCTTTTATGGTATTCATAGATACTACATAATATTATGAGTAACTTAACCAAAACTTTCTTCAAACTAATGCAACGTGTGATATTCAAAGAGATAGGTACCAGACTCCGGACCGATATACTTAAAAAACTTATGGATCCAGCTTTTAGCTTATTTGAAAAAACAGCTTCTACTATACCCATACTAAGCAACATATACATCGGTTTATACAATGACGTCATCAAGAAAGAAATAGCAATGGCGAATATAAAAACAGATGATAAAATCCTAGTTATAGGCTGCGGGGCGCTACCCGTTACACCCGTACTCATAACAAGAATGACAGGGTCTTACGTCACCTGTATCGATCATGATAGAAGTGTTATTAAAAAAGCAAGTTTTTTCATAGATTCAATGAGTTTAAATGATAAAATAAAAGTTGAACATGCAGATGGAGTAGGGTATCCTATAGAGTCATTTAATGTGATAGTGATAGTATACGGTGTGAAACCATCAGATAAGATTCTAGCATACGTATCAGATCAGATAAAAAATAAAAATACCCGTGTTATACTAAGAACCACTATCGATAATCAAGGCAGATTACCTATAGATATACCTACCTCTCTCGAAATAAAGAATACGATACGATTAGACTCATTAGGAGCAGTGGATTCAATACTACTACAAAAAATAACAAAAACCCCCAATTTATCATAAATCTTTTTAGAATTGAAAATCCCTCTTATAATAACGCCTGAATGTATAATTAGTACCAGCAGGTATTATACCTGATATCCTCCGGGTGATAAGCATTATACGAACCATCCTCTTTATGATATTATCCATGGTGTAGAACCTTTTAGCTACTCTCCGAGCACCTTCGTATAACTCCTTCTCAGTCATCTGCTTTGGTTTAAAGACAACATCAACTTGATTGTAACGCTCCCAGTCATGTGTTAATATACGTCCTTCCCGCTCAAGTCGATCATATAACGGCGTACCAGGATAAGGTGTTAGGATATTTATCTCAACAGCGTCAAGCTCCCATTCATGCATCTTATCCAATGTCAAATCAAATACATCAGGTGTATCCTCATCAAAACCAAAGATTATACCCCCTTGAACAGTCATGCCGAAATCATGTATCCTCCTTATAGTGCGTTTAAAATCCTCGACCTTGTTTACCGTCTTTTTTATACCATTAAGAGATGCTTGGCTAACTGATTCAAAACCCACGAACCATTCTATGCATCCTGACTTCTCTGCTAGTTTTAAGAATTCGTCATCTACCTTGCCTAGTACATTAGCATTACCATTTGCAATCCAAGCTTTGTTAACATTTTCTTTGATCATCTCTCTGAATAACTCTCTAGCATAAGAAGGGCTAACGGTCATGCTAGGATCATGGAAAATGAAGAAACGATTAGGCATCTGTTTGATCTCCTCAACCACGTTTTTAACAGGACGATGTTTAACACCATGTTTACAGAAGCTGGCTATAGCGCAGAATTCGCACTGGTTAGGACATCCACGTGTAGATTGCACTGCACCCATGATAGGGTTATGACGTATAAGATCCCTCCGTATAGGGGGTATGATATTCATATCGAAATCATTAGATGGTCCATAGAAAGGTTTGAGTTTATCCTGTTCAGCATCATGCAGCAACTCAGGCCAGGTTAACTCAGCTTCACCGAGGATGACACTATCAGCATGCTGTTTAGCCTCATCAGGCATAGCAGTAGGATGATAACCACCAAGCACAACTTTTTTTCCTCTCTTACGGAACTCATCGGCTATTTCATATACACGAGGAGCGGTCATAGTATAACAGGTTATACCTATAAGATCAGCGTCTGTATTAAAATCAAGATCCTCATAGTTCTCATTTATTATACTGATCTCGTATTTCTTAGGAGTGATAGCTGCTACGTGAGGAAGGGTGATAATAGGGTAACCAAATATTATAGAACTCCAGGAGCCTTTATCCTTGTAAGTTGCTGCGCCATGCATTATACGTGGGAAAACCAATAGTATCTTCATATCATTCAACAATAGATTTTTCTCTATATTTATAAGTTTGTATCTTTCATTTGAAACCTAGATCAACAACACTCTCCCCAAACTATCTGATATATAAAGATTAGACAAGCAAATAGTGAAAAAAACATGTTATAACTTGTATACTTGTATTCCTAATTTATTTTGATATATCTACTTTTTGATTTTTATTATAAAATTCTATGTTAAAACGCTCATTTTGACATAGTATCACTATATCTTTAAATATAACAAGGGTAGAAATATTATAATTGTAGGTTACTATGAAGCATAGAATATCAAAGATTATGACTATTAGTCTAATAGTATATATGTTTATTCTTTCACTGATGGTATCCACTGCAGCATCTGATGGTTCTGAGAACCAGGCAGTATCAAACGATGGTGATGAATCGTTTGCAGAATCAGAGGAGTTACCTATCACAGATGATAAATACAGTAAAGCATTAGCATCATTAGATGAGACATCTGCACCATTGTTGGATTGCACAGTAGCATCCAATACTATTATAGTTAAAGTAGAACCGAAGTCAAGCACTGCTGTTGTTAAGACATTAGGGAAGGAGTATAACCTTGATGACAAGACTAGTACTGTGATGATATCTATACCTGAGAGATTACCTGGTACATATAAGAGTGTCACAGTTCAAGCAGATGTTGACGGTGTAACTATAGTTAAAAACGTTAATCTTAAACCACATTACAATCCTATCTATAGTTTTATTGATTCAAAGAGTATAAATGCCCCGTATGGTGTGTTGCGTTTGCTATTATCTTTGGCAGTATTATCAAAATAAATGATAATATGGTCTTTCTTTTTTACTTTCAACGTCCTCTCAGAGAAGATTATATATCGTTGTGTTGAAATTATACATGATTGTTGTTTATGATTAGGAGTGGTACTGCAAACCTACCTTTGCATCCTGGTAAAGCACCGCGATGGCTGTTTAAACGCATGGTTGCTCTCTCAGAGGGTATTATAGAGGTCATGATCTATGAGTATGGTACTGATGAATTGCTAAGACGTTTATCTGATCCCTTTTGGTTTCAGGCGTTATCATGTGTCCTTGGTTATGATTGGCATTCAAGTGGTACGACAACAGTTACATGTGGTGCATTAAAAGAAGCTGTTCACATTAAAAATCATGGTTTGTTTATAGCTGGTGGTAAAGGAAAAGCATCTAGGAGTACATTACAGGAGATTGAAGATTATGCTATCAGTTATAATCTGCCGACATCTACTGTTAACAGTCTCCAGTATGCTAGTAGGATGGCAGCTAAGATTGATAATGTTGCTTTGCAGGATGGTTACGAGTTGTATCATCATGTTATAATGTTTACTGAACATGGTAGATGGGTTGTTATACAACAGGGTATGAATGAACAGTTACTATACGCACGACGATACCACTGGTTATCAGATAAAATATCTGATTTTATATGTGAACCACATAATGGGATCATAGGTTCTTATAAACATGATATCGTATTGGATATGACGGCTCGCGATAGTGAATCAGCACGCAGATTATCAGTTGACCTGGTTAATGATAACCCCTCCCATCTCATGCGGGATTGGGCTATGTTAACCCGCTCAGTTTCTCAAACCATGTTGGATCAATGGATTAACGATGTGGCTACAGGTGATAGGATTAGACAACCATGTCTTAATATGCCTCGTATTATAAACTGGTGTAAAATGCGTGAGATATATGAATTTCAACCTAAGAATTATGAAGAGTTATTATCCTTGAGGGGTGTAGGGCCTAGTACGGTACGTGCCCTTGCGCTCATATCTGATCTGATATACGGTGAAAAACCATCGTGGAGGGACCCTGTCAAATACACATTCACTGTTGGTGGCAAAGATGGGGTACCTTATCCTGTTGATCGTAGAGTTATGGATGAAACAATCAGCATCATAAAACAGGGTGTCGAAAATGCTAAGATAGGTGATAAGGAAAAGTTATCCGCTTTTAGACGTTTGAAAAAGATTATACCGTTAAACGAGTTTTGATATCGCCGTATAGAATCATCTAAAGATAATAGCTTTCATAACCTTTTATATACCTCTTCTTTCTTTTAGTATACGATACACATCTCAAGGAGATTGATTTTTTTATGGCTGATACACGTAAAAGAAGTAATGTAAAAAATGATTCAAACAGGATAAAATCAGTCTTAACTAAGAAGAAAGTTACACTAATAGTCACTATTCTTATTCTGGTTGTCGGTATGATTATCGGTGCTTTGTATATCCTCCTTAACACATACTCCTCCAATGAAAAAACCAACCCGATCGCTGTTATATCCACTAGTATGGGTACTATAAAGGTTGAGTTATATAAGAATGAGATGCCTACTACTACTGCTAATTTCGTTAGATTAGCAAAGGATGGTTTCTACGATGGTTTAGTCTTTCATAGAGTCATAGATGATTTCATGATCCAGGGTGGCGGGTTTTATCCTAATGGGACACATAAGAATAGTCCTTATGGTCCTATTAAACTCGAGATTAATTCTAAAGTGCTTCATGTGGATGGCGCTATTTCTATGGCTCGTACAAATAATCCTGATAGTGCGACTAGTCAATTTTTCATCTGTGATGGTTCACAGCCTCATCTGGATGGTAGTTATGCAGTGTTCGGTCGTGTCATAGAGGGTATAGAAGTTGTGAGAGCGATAGCTAGCTTATACCCTGAGCATGTAACGACTAAATATGGTATCTATGAGAACTGGCCCGTTAATGATGTATTAATCTATAGTGTAACTATAGACGAATGAGGATGAAAGATGATTAACATCTGATATAATTCATCATATTTTTATTCATTCATTTTCGCTCTTTATAAATAAACTTTGCTGACAAAATAAGTATTCCGGTGTTATCTCATAATATGTACATGTCTATTGTTGATGCCATATCTACGATTATAAAAACCAGAAGGCAGATTACACTAGTAAAAAAACCTATTCTAAACAGTCAAGATTAATAACGTTACTATTATATAATCATTATAGTATAGGTTATCCAGGGCGATATTTATGGTTATACTATCAGATAAGGATATAGAGAAGTACTTAGAGAACAAGAGTATAACAATAGAGCCTTTCGTTAAGAAGAATCTGACACCTAATGGTTATGATCTAACTGTTGATGAAGTATACATCCGTAAAAATAATCAAACCATCAAGGAGGGCAACGCTGTTATACCTGCTTTAACATGGTTCGCTGTTAGCACTAGAGAATCTATTGATATGGGTTCTGACTTAACAGGTCAACTATGGCTTAGATCCAGCTATGCTCGTAAAGGTATCATGGCGACCTTTGGTAAGGTTGACGCTGGTTTCCGTGGTACACTCACTCTTAGTTGTTTCAATGCTAATGATACCCCAACAGAGGTAAGTATAGGTGATAGATTCTGTCAGATAGTATTTGAACGTTTAGAGTCAATCCCATCAGAGTTATATGAAAAGAAATCAGGGTCTTATCAGAACCAACATGGTGTGACACTTCAAAAAATAGAGCGAGTCTAAAAATCTGGTTTTCTCCCTATATCAACTATCATTTCTGTTTATTCTTTCTCGTTTATCTTTCTTGCGAATGTTAGATAACCTGTATGACCAAGCATATGAAAACTTGGTCTTGTGCCATGTTCACCTACTATCATCTCACGTTGTATATCCTCTATTGTTTTAACCTCTATAAAAGGATATTTACGTATCGTTTTTACTGTATTTTCAACCTGCGATATCAACGGTGAATAAGCGCAGAGATAACCACCTATTTTTAATGCTTTATAAGCGTGCTCCACTGCATCCCAAGGGTTAGGTATATCAAGTATCACTGCATCTAGTTCCTTTTCATATATACCTTTAGTCACATCCCTCTTTTCTATACTTACGTATTCCTCAAGATGCGCTCTTCTGATATTCTCTCTAGCATGCTCTATAAAATCAGCTCTTATATCATATGAGATAACCTTGCCATTGGGTTTCACAGCTGAAGCTAAAGCTATGGTTAACGATCCTGATCCGATACCTGCCTCTAATACAACGCATCCTGGTTCAATTGAACAGTTCATAATTATAAGAGCAGCATCTTTTGGTAGTATGATTTGTGCTCTCCTCTTTATGGATTGTAGTTTATCCTGTAATGATGGCTCTAAGAGGTAGAATTTCTTGTTACCTATAGTTATACTACTACCGTATCTTTTTTTGAGCATTATGTTTGTATCCAGTACCCCTACTCCTTTGATTCTAAGTGTTTCTCCTGTTATTTTTATCAGGTATTTCTTTTGTTTATCGTCTATTAATACTATATAATCATTTTTTTTAACTGTTTTCTCCATCTGTTTACCTCGTTTCTGCTCTGGTATTTTTTATTACTCCGAAACTTATGCCTTCTAGTTCTAATTGATCTATCCATAGTTCTTTGCATCTGCAGTCAAGATTATTAAATATCGTTGAGTCCTGTGTTAGGTTGTATTCTCTTATCTTTTTTAGTGTGATATGATCGCATGCACCGCAGTTATGTGCGCCATGTTTAGTTCCTCCGCCTACTGGTTCGCATTTTAGATGTATCTTTCTATTGTTTTTTATAATACTACTGCTTTCTTTTATTATCTCTATTATACTCCATAACCATGATGGATGATACTGTCCAGTTCTCCATAGATACTCTACTAGAGTGTATCGCTGTATATTCACAGGGTTAAATGATATCTTGTCAGTATATCTCTTTGTATCCTTAACCGTGTTCACTGCATCTTTTATTGCTTCACATTCGGTTAGAAATAATGGTTTTACTAGCACGTATGTTTTTATCTTGTAGTTGTATCTTTTTATTATGTCAGATGTCCTCTTATAGTCGTTGAATGTGAATCCCTTGTTGATGCTGTATTCTCTTATATAATCATTTGATGTCTCTAAGCCTATACCGATCTCTAAGTCTTTGTCTGGTATAAGCCTTTGTATCTCATCTAGTGTATCCTCTTTTATATACTCTGGTCTTGATTCTATTGATAGAGCCTTTATTTTTTCTGGTAGATTTTTTAATATGTACTCTCTAACTTCTGTTGGTATCTCGTGTTCATCTAAGAAGCTACCTGAAGTGTATATCTTGATCATCTCTTCGTTACGGTATTTTTTTATAGCTTTGTTAAATTGTAGTATGAGGTCCTGAGAAGGTACTTCTACATCTAAGGTTGTATCTGTGAAATATCCACACATGGTACAGTTAGTGTTTTTACCCCATCCGCATCCTCGTGTTCTTAGTATTATCACCAGAGCATCTGTGACCTTGTTATTTATAGTATCCTTCTCTGACCATACACTAACAGGTTCATATAGGTTACAAACATATGGCGTATATGTTCTTCTTATATTCTGCGTTATGTTGCTAAGTATTTCATTCATCTGTTTTTCTCTTTATAGATCTGATAATACTCTAAAATTTTTTTTGTTGTTCATGCTTTTTTGTATCGTCTTCTAATAATAGTGACTATTATCATTGCTAATATAAATATTATTATCTCAAATCCTGGTGTACCAGCTAAGGTGCGTGGATATGGTAGCATGTAGTTCAGCGTGTTAGGTAGTTGATCCTTGTTCATGAGTTTTAATGTATAGTTGAACTCCACTAGTCTAGGTTTGGATCCTATGTTTGGGTCATCATCTGTTCTGAAGAGATATACAGTTGTATCCTTGACTATATTAGTGAATTTCTCATCCACATTTATAAAATAGTGTGACACCTCAACGTATAACTGTAGAGTATGATTAGCATTCCGTGTCCATCCTTCATACTCTGCTGTAGTCTCATATTTATCCTTCTTATCTTTATCCCTCCTGTTGACATTGATCTCAGATCCATTATCTATCCTGTAGTATACCCTAAAGTTCTCTCTGCTTATATCCTCATCCGCTTTTATAATTATAGGGTCACCGCTTCTTATATCCTGGAATTGTGACGATATTATCTGCAGGGCTTGTTCACTATATTTGAATGTCTGGTTGGTATAAACCTTGTTTACATGCTTGTTAACATCCATAGCGGTTATAGAGTATCTGAATTCACCTGTAAGGTTTTTGGGATTGGTATAAGTGTATTTTAGTATACCTTTCTCAAATAGGAAATCAGGGTATATCACCTCACCTGTAGGATCTGTTATAGATAAGTTTATACATTCTTTTTTAACCTGCGTGTTATCAGTTACATGAGCTACAATAAGGATAGTTCCTCCGGGTTCTTGCACCGTTGGTAATACAGCTACATCGATTAATGGTGGTGCATCATCATAGAATGGTGGGTTAACTAGCACTATGAATACTAGTAGCCATGTCAGGAAGTATATAGCGTATGATGTGAACCATTCCTTCCTACCGAAATCAGAAAGGTCTATATTCAACTTTAAAAATAAGTATTTCAGCCACGTAGCATTGAATATACCAACTATTAATACTAGCTCCCATCTTAGGAAATGACCTTTGAGTAGAACCCAGAATCCAAAGGATACAAGTGCCAATAGTACACCTAACAAAAAAGATATAAGCGTTGTCTTGATGTTCCGTCTTTCACGTGATATATACTTTTCAACATCAAACTTAGGTATCTTGAACTCGTATCCATCATCAATATCGCTATCTTTCCTTTTTTTAGCCATGATCATCCCTTGGTAAATATATCCTCGTTATAAAATCTTACTATGATGTTATGATGTCATACCGGTATTAACTGTTAAACTTTAAATGGTTTTTATTCACCTTGCTTTTTTTATGATTTTGAATTCATCTATCTCTTCAAGCAGAGCTAACACTTGTCCATTCTCCCAATTTATAAAGAAGACACGATCCCCTCGCGCTCCCTCTATACGTGTTATAACCCCTCTATCACCTTTTTTAAGCTTAGTTAACTCATCATTAGTATATACTAGCTCAACCATATCACCAACTCTAGGATCTATCTTTCGCTTCAAGATATATCTACACTCCTTATAACCATTATTACTATTTGATGCGGGCACCGGGATTCGAACCCGGGCGGATGGCTTGGGAAGCCACAATCATAACCCCTAGATCATACCCGCTAGTATCATTTTCTTCTAGCTAAAGTGGATTACCTCATTGTTTTTAAATATATCCTTAACATCTTTTTTTATACCTAGATTTCTAGTGGACTATACCTGTTTTGCAGATTATAGATGAAAACATTAAGAAACATTGTAATCTGCGAAATGAATCTTAAAAAGAAGTATTTAGAGTATTGTTTTCTTAACTAACTGTAATCTATCGTCGAATGTATAAAGTATCGGTAACCCTGTTGGTATCTCCACGTTAGGTATATCTTTGTCAGGTATCTGCTCTACGTGTTTGATTATCGACCTCAGACTGTTACCATGTGCCACTATCAATATGTTCTTACCTTTTTTAAGATCCTGTTGAATATACCTCTCATAGTAGGGTATAGTTCGATTGCACGTATCTTTGAGGCTTTCTCCACCAGGCGGGTTCACATCATAACTTCTTCTCCATAGCTGTACTTGATCTCGTCCGTATTTCTCCATCATCTCAGATTTGTTTAACCCTTGCAAATCGCCATAGTATCGCTCCGCTAATTCCACTGTCTGGTATATCGGTAATTCGCTAGATTTATCACCGTTATAATGTTCCCAATTTTTAATACGTGTTTCCTCATGATGTATTATAGGCGTTCTGTTATCTGATAATTCTAATAGTATATAGTGTAAAGTTTGCAATGCCCTTAACATGTGTGAAACATATATAACATCGAAATGATAGCCTTGCAGTTTTTTACCTGCGTTTATAGCCTCTTCTATACCCTTTCTAGACAAAGGCACATCTACCCATCCTGTAAATCTATTTTCAAGATTCCATTGTGATTGCCCATGCCTCACCAGTACTAGTTCCGCCATAGTCACTTCTCTCCTTATAGTTCTTACTTATATCAAATTATATATCTTTGTATCGTTTTAATCTATTTTTATTTTTGTAAATGTACTTCACTGAATATAAAGATCAAAGAGATTTAAAAGCATATTAATTTTGGGGCACCAAACCCCCTCTTTTTCTCCTATCGAAAATATAGTTAGTTTTAAATATGACACTAAGATACAAATTATAGGAAAGGAAACTGAAAATGAGTGATACAAAATCTGATAGGTTTTTTTATGGAACCTGGGGTCTTGTAATACTCGCAGCTGGATTATGCATAATTATAGGGCATTTATTCTCCTTACAAATGTTAGGTACTATCATTCTATGGATATTGTCTATCGGTGTGATTCTTTTATGTCTAGGTGCTATCACTCTAAAAACAAGTAAAAATACAGGAGTATTACAGATAACCACAGGATTAATATTAACAATAGCTTCTCTAGGGGCTATAACCATATTTTTAAAACTATTAGACTTGTTTTTAACAATAGGCATCATAGTTATAGTCATAGGGATTAGTGTTATATTTCTTGGTTTGTTAAAGAGGTGAAAATAAAAGATATGATAGATCTAAGAGAAAAAGTAAGAGAAGATAGAGGTTTGTTAAAAAAGATTGAGTTAGCGATACCTGGCTTCAGAGGTTATCGTAAAAGAGAGGATCTAAGAATAGCTGATAGTCTTCTCAGAGCACAACTTGCTGATAGAATAAAGAGTGTTGGCCGTGATTTGGAAGAGTGTCGAGAGAGTCTAACAAGGAAGATGGAGTTGGATCTCCTTGAAGAAACTGGTAATCTTGTGAGTCGAATCACTTCTATAGAAGGAAAAGTTAGACATGCTGAACAGGGATACACTGGCATCTCAGCTGATTATAGGATCGAAGAAGAAGAACTTAACAGACTCTACGAATGGGATATTGGTTTGATAAATCATATAGATGATATGAGAAACAGTGTGAGTATGCTTCAAAACGCTATAAATTCTGATAATAAACATGCAGTGAAACAAGAGATATCTAATATTAGTAAGAAACTGCGTGATTTCATTGAGATATTTGAGAAACGAAGGGAAGCTATCATAGGATTGGGGGTGTAAAAGAGATATGCCGCTTTTTGGTAAAGATGGAGAACAAAAAGGCAATGTAGCAAGTAAAACATTCGCATGGGAGGATTCAGTTAAAGGTGAGAATGTAATGTATCGTTATCCCAGAAATGTGGAGTGGAATGATAACGTTGTTGTCAGAGAAGATGAGTATGCTGTATTCTTCCGTGATGGTAAAGCTCTTCATAACTTTGATAGACCTGGGAGATACGCGATCACTACTACGACAATACCCATACTTGGCAAACTAGGTGCTGCTCTTACCGGTGTTAAACAACTAGGTGAAATATACTACATTCAGAGACGTGAACTAAGAGGGAATTTTGGTACAGCTGAACCTCTGGTTTTTAGAGATGCTGAATTCAAATTCGTCAGGATAAGAGCGTTTGGTAAATTCTCATACAAAGTTGAAGATCCTCTTCTTTTCATCACTCAGTTTGTTGGAACAGAGGGTATGACCTCTAGCGATAAAGTTATTGACTGGTTAAAAGCTGAATTGATACAATCACTAAATGACACCCTTGGTGAATTACAGAAAAACAAAGGTATGTCTGTTGTTGATATCCCTGCATACCTCAATGAGATAGAACAGATGGTACTAGCGAAGATATCTGATGAGACCAAGAAATATGGTTTAAAGATTATGAATATCGCTGGTTTAAATATAAATCTCCCAGAAGATGTACAGAAGGCGATTGATACAAGAAGCGCTATGGGTGCCATAGGTGATATGCAAAGTTTTCAAGCATATCAGACAGGCAAGGCTATCGGAGATATAGGAACAGGTGCAGCAAAAGGAGGAGACAGTAGTGCTGCTGCCTTCGCTGGTATGGGTGCTGGTTTCGGTATAGGAGCAGCTATGGCCCAGAATATGCGTCAACAACCAACACCGCCAGTTCAACAAACTCCAATACAGACTAAGATAAAATGCGGTAAATGCGGCGCAGAGGTACCTGAAGGTACTAAATTCTGTAATGAATGCGGCGCTAAGATCGTGAAACCTGGTATGACAAGCTGCCCGAAATGTAACACTGAGATACCTGAAGGGTCAAAGTTTTGCAGTGGTTGTGGTAACAAGATGATTAATAACTGTCCTAACTGTAAAACCGAGGTTAAAGCTGGGGTTAAATTCTGCCCTGAATGTGGATCCAAGATGGAGGGATAATAAGTGACTGATGAAGGACCAAAAATGTGCAAGAACTGTGGTGCGCCATTAGAGTTCGGTTATGGTGCAACAGTTATAACTTGTGATTATTGTGGTTCTTCAATGACTCTTAGTGGGGATGTCGCCAAGTTGATATCAAAGCATACGATGCTGTTGAATAAGATAACAAGAGATGACGCTATAAACTCTGCGAAAAAATGGATGGATGCTGGCATATTCCGTGTTAATGTCGCGAGGGATTCTCAGATTGGTACTGTCGAGTTAAAATATCTACCGGTTTGGATTATACCTGTTACTATACGTGGAAATTATGAGGGTGTTTTCTGTGGGGGTTACCATGCTGATGGAAGACTTGTCAGTGACTCATTTAAACAGAAAGATGCAAAAGGTGTACTCTCAGGTATTGGTAAAATCGCAGGGCGTTTCATGTTAGACGCTTTGTCACATTCAGGTAGCCGTGATAACAGACGATCTGAAGAGTACCGAAGCGGAGTGATCAACGATCAATACTATGAACTTATCCTTGCAAGACGATCCACGACTATGGATCTGACAAAATACCCTATACCTCTTGGTGGTAAAGCTATATTTGACCTTAACAAGGTGAAGAGTACAGGTGGAGAAATACTTGATGGTGATATGTTGGAGGATGAGGCAAAAGCAAAAGCTGAGGTAAGCTGCGTGGAGAAAACCCGTAGGAAGCTATCACATCAAATTGACCGTATACAAAGATTCGATATAAAAACAGAGATAGGTGAAGGTGAACTTATACATGTACCTATCTGGCTTGTTCATTACATCCATAAGGGTATAGAACGGGTTTGCGGTGTTGATGGGGTATCATGTACACCTGTGAATGGTGACCGCCCGACAGTATCACTTGGAATACTAGGTAAAGGAAAAGAGGCGACACCTGAGCAAGAGGCAGCACCGCAATAGAAATAAGAGAGAGGTGAGAGATATGGGTTTGTTTGGACCTGATAAAATAACATTAACATTGGATAGCACCCATTATAGACCTGGGGATACTATAAAAGGTATGATTTCTCTAAACCTTAGAAAAACAACGCATGCTAGAAAGATGGAAGTTGGTCTTATTGGTGAGATGACAGAAACACAGAGAACACAACATGTCGAGTACCGCCGTGACTCACGTGGTCGTGCCCATCCCTCTTCTCATCAGCATACAGATACAAAGATCATAACAGTGTATGATTTTACTATGCAGCTTGATGGGGAGAAGGATTATCAGAATGAACAGTACTCTTTTGAAATAAAAATACCACTTGACATACTTCAAACACAGAGTCAGCAACAGTACTTACCATATGGTGTGACACGTAGCCCGGTACGTTGGAAAGTACATGCTAAGCTGGATATACCTTTAAAGTTAGATGTTCAGAAAAAACAGGATATAGTGATATCCTACTAGGTTTAAATCTAAGAACGATCAAACATCATTAAAAAAAATTTAATAGGTATCTTTCTATCTTATACGATTTAGTAGTAGGTATGAAGATTTTAGGTTTGGATCTAGCAGGCAAAGAAAATAACCCTACAGGTATATGTATGTTACATGACTCTGATATTATCTACAAGACCGTATACTCTAATGAGGATATACTCTCTCTAATAAACTATTATAAACCAGATATCATAGCAGTGGATGCACCACTTATAAAAGATACAATAAAAATAAGAAAATCTGATCTAAAAATGAAAAAATACGGTGCTTTACCACCAACACTCCCAGGTATGACTAGTCTAGTGAGGAGAGCAGAACGTATAGTATCACATTTGAACAATCAATATCATGTAATAGAGGTTTTTCCTACTGCAACAGCTAAAATACTAGGAGTATAAAACAAGGATTACAAGAGAACGATAAGGAGATTAGGGTTAAAAACCTCTAGTAAACATGAACTTGATGCTTATCTATGTTGTCTAACTGCAAGAATGTATATAGAAGGAAAAACCAGGAGTATAGGCGACGAAGAAGGTTTTATTATAGTACCTACCCCTATCTAAAAAAGAGAAAGGTATTATACTTTAGATTAGATACCATAAAAATAAAAGAAAACAGAGGGAGGATTCCTTAATGTTATCTAAGATACCTATAAATCTAGATAAGATAAAACCAGAAGATATCGACAAAGAGATTTTACGTGCAGCGCTGATAGCTGAACTTGATGCTATTAATCTATACGAGGAGATGGCAGCCTACGCTAAACACCCTCATATAAAGAAGGTTCTATTAGATGTAGCTCATGAGGAAAAAGAGCATGTAGGCGAATTCCAAGTTTTATTATTGAGATATGATAAAGAACAGGTTGAAGCCTTAGAGAACGGTAAAAAAGAAGTAGATGAAATAACATCCTAAAAAACTGTATTCACATTTTTTTTTCACTTATAACCCTAACAATGACGTTGCTATTAACAAGTATATAATTATACCTACTATATCAGCTATAGATGTTATAAGCGGGCCGCTTGAAACAGCAGGGTCCCATCCTAATCTAGTGAATAAAAATGGTAACGATAAACCTATAATACTACCTACAAATACTATCAGCAACATTGATATACTAACTACAAAAGCGAGTATCAAACCCCCTCTGATTATCCCTAATAATGATACAACAAGACCCATAGTCACACCTATAGCCCCTGCTACCAATACCTCTTTACCTATACAATAATACCAATCCTGCAGTTTAACATCCTTAGTAGCCAACGCACGTACCATTAATGTGGATGCCTGAGCGCCAGCATTACCCCCACAGTCAATAAGCAGAGGCATAAACAAAACTAAAACTATATATTTAGCTAATGTCTCTTCAAATAAAGCTATAGCTGCACCTGAAAATATGTTAACAAAGACTAAGAATATAAGCCATACTATCCGTTTCTTATAAAGCATACTCACAGGTGCTTCACGGAATTTATCAGGTAACTTCAGATCGGTCATAGCAGCTATCTTATGGAAATCCTCTGTCGCTTCTTCTTCTCCTACATCCATTAGATCATCCACTGTAACTATACCAAGCAAGATACCTTCAGAATCTACTACCGGAAGAGCAAACAAATTATGTTTTTTGATTAAATGATAAGCTTTCTCCTGATCATCAAAAGCTGTGATAGATACATAGGTATAATTCATCAGATCAGATATCTTATCAGAGGGATTAGCAAGTATAATCTGCCGTAATCTTAGATCATCAATTAATTTACCTCGATCATCAACCACATAGATCATCGCCAGTATCTCACTATCCTTTCCCTTTTCACGTATATACCTCAAAGCCTCCTCGACCGTCCATTCAGCACGTATAGCCACAAAATCAGGGGTCATTAAACGACCAACACTATCCTCAGGATATCCAAGTAACTGACGCGCCTCTTTAAGATCCTCTGGTTTCAACAACTCAAATAAACGTTTAGTCATCTGTGCAGGTAACTCCTCAAACAGAGCTGTTCTATCATCAGGAGTTAAATCTGATAAAAGCGAAGAAGCTTCACTATCTGTTAAATTTCGTAATAACTCATCCTGAGCAGACACGTCCATCTCTGAGAATACATCCGCGGCTAGATCACGAGGTAATGATCTAAATATGAAGATGCAATCATGTTTATCTGAATCCTGCAAAAGCTCAGCAACAGTTGCTGGTGAAAGCCTGCTTAGAAACTCGCGTAGAGCATCCCACTTACGATCAGCGATAAATTTTTTAATCTCACACTTGATATTTTCATCTATAACCCCATTTTTAATCTTCTTATTACCATCAGGAATATGCAATGTATTTTTATCAGATGACTCGCAGATATCCTTTTTCTTCTTCATAACCTCTCCAATTTCCTATCCGCGCTAAGAGAAAATAAAGTAATTTAATATATCATATTTAGATATTTCTACTACTGAAAAAATAATAAACCCAAGAATAACAAGACAGCAGATACATACGTTTTAATATAATAAAAGAGTTATACTACCAGATCTAAAAAAACAGACGAGATTATAGCTTGAGGTATGAACAAATGAAAAGATACGTTATTGTTTACTGGTCTAGATTTGGCAATGGTAAAAAGATAGTTGAATACCTATCAGAAAAACTAAAAGAGAAAAATTCAGAGGTTGAAATATATAAAACTGAAGAAGCCAATCCCGCTAACATGGCTGACGCTAATGTTTATCTCTTTTCAGCACCAACAGAAGCTTTCAACATCCAGAGAAACATGAGAAGATTCCTAAAAAAACTAAAAAACATGGAAGGAAAAAAATACGGTATAATAAACACCCATAGTATGAACAGAAACTGGCTTTACAAAATGGAGAAGATATTATCAAAGAAAAATATGATAAAAATAGCTGAAACTGATTTCATTATAAAAGGTAAAGACATACAAGACGGTAAAGGACTACCCGACGACTGGCAGACCAAAACAGATGAATTTATATTAAAAATATTAAATACTTAAATCATACGCCATTCTCCCAGCTAAAATATAGAAGAATGTAACCAGTATCCTTCTATAATCCAATCTGAAAGAATGAGTCGACACATTTTTTTATCTTCCAAACTTTTGCAAACTACCACTGAATAACCCTTCTGCATCTTTCCTCGCTAAAACCAAGATGCGATATCAATTGACATGGATAACTTTTTCTCTTATTAATAACGTAACTTCCTCACCACAAATATAAACCCCTTACCTCCTGAGAGCACACCCCTAATATTAAACAATCAGTTCATAACCTACGATACCTGATATAGCCCTAACGCTTACTCGGCATCGCACAAACAGAAACTATATATATAGGGACGATACATAATATAATGTTTTCTGGGTAAATGATTGATATGACTATAGATGATACAACAGAAATATTATCAAGCATCTGGCATAGAAAAGATCATGGTGTTTTCACTTGCCCAAGATGCGGTAGCACATTAACCATAGTACAAGTAGAACCAATAGATGATCCAGATAACGCTTACACCCCATATAGGACCATAATCGAATGTACCGCATGCCCATTCTCTATAGAAACAGAATCATACACCATACTAGGGAGCGTAAAGGAATACACCCCTGAACGTATAAATATAGGTAGCTGGTCACCAAGTGGAAGCAGAGTCTTATCACAATACAAACATCAACTAGACAAAGACCTATTAGATAATCTAAAAAAAACAGGAGACCTGGTTGAATTTCTAATAGTAAACAAAGAAGTAGTACAGGTTATAGGATAAAATCAGATATAGATGAGCAGATAAGTAAAATTTCCTCTCATTTTTAATCGATAAATCCCTCTCCACTTAGGATAATTAAATTAATAACCCCCTTTTAATTATTTTATTGCTATATGAACGAAAAACCAAAAATCCTTATTTCAAGTAGATCATTTGGTAAGATAAACTCTGACGCGTTAGATTTACTCAAAAAAAATGGTTTGAACCCGATATTAAACCCATACGGTAGAAAATTAACCGAGGATGAAATCATAGGTTTAATGGATGATGCAGTTGGTATAATAGCTGGTACCGAAAATATAACAAGAAAAATTATAGAATCGAATAAAAATCTAAAAGTGATCTCTAGATATGGCATAGGACTGGATAATATAGATATGGGTGCAGTGAAACAACATAACATTATTGTTTATACCACAGTTGAAACTTCGTCCACCGCAGTTGCGGAATTAACCATTACATTAATTCTTACGCTTCTTAAAAAAATCAGAAATGTGGATATATCTCTGAGAAACAATCAGTGGAAGCCTGAATTTGGATATATGCTTAACAATAAAACTGTTGGTATACTCGGTTTAGGAAACATAGGTAAAAAAGTAGTGATGCTTATTCGATCATTTAACGTAAAAATTCTGACTTTCGATATTAAACCTGATAAAAACTTTATAAAAAGATACGATATCTCAGTTGTATCTTTAGATGAACTTTTAGAAAAAAGCGATATTGTTACGATTCATATACCACTATCTAACCATACAAAACATCTCCTAAATAAAAAAAATCTAAGCAAGATGAAAGAAACCGCTTTTCTGATAAATACTGCAAGAGGTGGTATAGTAAAAGAAGAAGACCTCTATCATATTCTGAGAGAGAAGAGGATAGCAGGAGCAGCTATAGATGTATTTGAAAACGAGCCAGATGTCGGGAAACTAAAAGAGTTAGATAACGTTATACTAACCCCTCATATAGGTACATATACAGTTGAAACAAGAAGAGATATGGAGATGGAAACATCGGCAAATCTTATAAATGGTTTAAAGAGGTTAAAGATAATATGAATAAAGTTGTAGTATTTGGCGGAGCAGGATTCATAGGAAGCCATACTTCAGATGTATTAACTGAGCGAGGTTATTCTGTTAAAATATTTGATGTTAAAAAATCCATGTATTTACAAAAAAACCAGAGGATGATAATAGGAGATATATTAGATGAAAAAGCGGTAGATAAAGCAGTGAAAGGATGTGATATAGTATACAATTTTGCTGCTATGTCAGATATAGATGAAGCGCATAAGAAACCGATTGAGACTATCAAAGCGAATATACTAGGTAATACATATATCCTAGAGGCGTGCAGAAAGTATCATGTTAAAAGATTTGTATTTGCAAGTACGATATATGTATATAGTGATAAAGGATCATTCTACCGTAGCAGCAAACAAGCATGTGAGCTTATAATAGAGAACTACAATGACGTTTTCAATTTACCATATACTATCCTGAGATATGGATCATTATACGGTCCAAGAGCTCAGGATACTAATTGGATAAGAAAAATTTTAAAACAAGCTTTAATTGAGGGTAAGATCACGCGTTATGGTGATGGTGAAGAGATAAGAGAATATATACATGTAAAAGACGCGGCTAGATTAAGCGCGGACATATTAGATGATAGATACAAGAACTCTGTGGTCATGATAACAGGTAACAATCCTATTAAGATAAAAGATCTTCACATCATGATAAAAGAGATGCTAAAGAATAAGATAAAATTGGAATATCTGCCCGCGGTATCTAATACGCACTATGAAATAACACCATATATTTTTAACCCTAGAGTAGCAAAAAAAATAGTTAGCAATGAATATTATGATCTAGGCCAAGGTATACTAGAATGTTTATACGAGATAAAAAGAGAATTAGACTTGAAAAAAGAAAAATGATGAGATATGTATGTACTCCTCTCTTATAATATAGATAAAGACACTCCTGTATACGGTGGAAGAGAAGGTTTTAAATCTAAAACTCAAACCTCAATTAGTGATGGGGATTCAGCAAATACAGCTATATGGTGCTTACCAAATCACATAGGGACACATGTGGATTTCCCGTATCATTTCTACGAAGACGGGCAGACTATCAATGATTTTCCGTTGGCTTTCTGGCTGTGCAACGGTGATACAGTACAATTAATTGATACTGAAAATATCGAGGAGGAGTATCTAGTTAAACCTGAGCATCTTATACTTGAAAATTATAACCGAAACGCGGAGGTGGTACTATTAAAGACAAATATGTACAGGTATAGAGGTTCTAGTAGATATTGGGAGTATAATCTAGGTGTAAGCCTAGAGTTAGAGGAATGGTTGAGAGAGAAATTTAAAAAAATAAGAATTTTTGGTTTAGATAGCATATCTATATCCTCTTGGCAGCATCGTGAAATAGGACGTACGGTTCATAGAAAATTCTTAAATCCTAAGAAACCTGTTCTCATAGTGGAGGATATGAAGCTATCAGGATTAGATAGATATACTGTATTTAGAACTATCTTTTTTGTTCCATTTATGATAGATGGAGCTGATGCTGTACCATGTACTGTCATAGGGGAGATAAAATAATAAATCAATAATTTTTTTAATTAATTATCTTTTATACATAGTATGAATATGAAGCATGATAAGGTTGTCTGCGTTATACCTGCACGATATAGATCAACGAGATTCCCTGGTAAACCGTTAGTGGAGATATGTGGTAAAAGCATGATACAGAGGGTGTACGAGCAGGCTATGAAATCTAGTTTAATAGATGAGATATATATAGCAACAGATGATAAGAGAATAAAAGATAAAGCTGAATCATTTGGAGCTAAAGTGATAATGACATCGGAGCATCACAGATGCGGTACTGATAGAATAGCAGAGGCTATACAACATATACCTGGAGATATAATAATAAATGTACAGGGTGATGAACCTTTAATTGAACCAGATGCGTTAGATAGTGTTATAAAGCCGATGCTCAATAATCCTACACTTAAAATGGCTACCTTGATAACACCTATAACAGATAAAAGTGAGTACATGAATCCCAACGTCGCAAAGGTAACCATAGATAAAAACAATTATATATTATATTGTTCTAGATCTTTGATTCCATATTCAAGAGATGGAGATGAAACCACGATATTCAAACAAATAGGAGTATATGTATATAGGAGGGATTTCCTTATAGAGTTCTCAAAGATGGTGGAGACACCTTACGAAAAAGTCGAAAAATTGGAACAGTTACGTGCTCTAGAAAATGGTTACAGAATCAAAGCAGTAGAAACAAGTTATCAACCTGTAGGTGTTGACATTCCAGATGATGTTAAAAAAGTTGAAAAGATACTAAAAAAGAGGGGGATGTGTTAGTTTGCCGCAGAAAAAAACAATCGATACTCATAAACAAAGAATAGTAGAAGTTAAAGATATACGTATAGGTGGAGATAACCCTCTGGTTCTTATAGCAGGCCCATGCGTGATTGAACAAGATCATACATATAGAATAGCTAAAAAACTGACAATGATTACTAAAAAGCACAAGATCCCGTTCATCTTTAAATGCTCTTGGGATAAAGCTAACCGGACAGGTATAGATGGTTACAGAGGTCTAGGGGTTAACTACGCGATAGACTTGTTTAAAAAAATAAAAAAAGAATTTAACATACCTATACTGACTGATGTCCATCAACCCCATGAGGCGAAACAATTCGGTGAGATAGTTGATATATTGCAGGTCCCAGCGTTTCTTAGTCAACAAACAGATATGTTGATTGCAGCGGGTAAGTACGGTAAAGCTGTGAATATCAAAAAAGGGCAGTTTTTATCTCCTTTTAACATGAAAAAAGTAATCGGAAAAGTTGAAAGTACTGGAAATAGAAATATACTAGTAACGGAGAGAGGAACTTGTTTTGGTTATGACACTTTAGTTGTTGATATGCGATCTTTGGTAATACTCAGAAAATTCGGTTACCCTATAGTCTTTGATGCTACGCATAGTATAAGAATGGAAAATTACCCTGAATATCAAAAAGAATTTATAATACCTTTAGCTAAAGGAGCTATAGCGGTAGGTATAGATGCTTTGTTTATGGAGGTTCATGATAAGATGGATGAGGCTTTATGTGATGCCAAATGGATGCTCGAACTTGATAAATTGAAAAAATTTTTAGAGGAGATTAAAATATGAAGCTATATATAGATTCTGCAAATGTTAAACTAGTCGAGAAATATGCTAAGATGAAGATATTCACAGGTGTAACCACTACACCGACTTTCTTCAGGAGAGAAGGAATTAAGGATATAGAAAAGGAGATCAGAAAGATTTCTAGGTTGATACCAAACGGTGAGGTGCATATCGAGGCTATGGGTAGTACATCAGAAGAAATCATTAAAAACGCTGAGAAAAATATGAAGATGGGTAAAAATATCGTGTCAAAAATACCGCTAAATCCTGAGAGTGCGACTGCTGTTAAATATCTCTCTGAGAGAGGGATAAAAACAAATGTTCATCTAATATTCTCGTTAAACCAGGCTATGATCGCTAGTTTAGCTGGTGCGACATACGTCTGTCCCTTACTGGGTAGATTATATGATATAGGACATGATGGCTTTAGGTTGGTAGAGGAGATAATTACAAGCTTTAGGAGATATCCTGAGATAAAGACAAAAGTTATGGTCTCGAGTGTCCGTAGCCCTGACCATGTGAAACAATCTGCACTTATAGGGGCAGATATAGTAACAATACCACCAAACGTTTGTGAGCTTATGTTTCAACATCCTCTCACAACCTTAGGTGTTGACAAATTCGAAGAGGATATAACCCTAACAAAATCAGTTGGTGATCTTATGCATTACGGCCCAGATTTTCCGATGGTTGAAGAGAACATAGGAATGAAGGAGACGATCATAGAGATGACGAAGAAGAAACTAGGTTTCGTTGTAGTGGTTGATAAAAAAGGTAAGCTTGTAGGCTGTATATCTGATGGTGATTTAAGAAGGGCTATACAGAGATCCCCTAACATATTCAAATTAAAAGCAAAGGATTGCATGACAAAGAATCCTAAGACGATCAATGAGGACCGTTTTGCATATGAGGCGTTAGCACTGATGGAGAAACACTCCATAACCAGCCTGATTATAACAAACGAGCATCAAGAGCCTTATGGGTTGATACATATCCATGATATACTAGAACCGAGATATATAAAATATCTCAATAAAAGCGAGGGGAAGCATTGAAAAAAAATCTAAAAGCCGTTAAATTAGTAATAATGGACGTAGATGGTGTGTTAACAGATGGTCGCATTATTCTAGGAGAAGAGGAGGAGTTAAAGTTTTTTGATGTCAGAGATGGGATGGGTATAACCCTTGCGAAAAAAAGTGGATTAAAAATAGGGATAATAACCGGCAGAAGAAGTATAGCGGTTAAAAGAAGATGTAAAGAGTTGGATATTGATTACTTGATCCAGGGTAGCAAAAACAAGTTAAAATCACTTGATAATATAATAGAAAAAGAAAAGATACAATATAAAAATGTTTGTTATATAGGGGACGATATAATCGATGTACCTATATTTAAAAAAGTCGGTTTTTCAGCTACTGTAAACGACGCTCCCGATTATATAAAGCCTATGGTCTCTTATATTTCTTCAAAACCTGGTGGTAGAGGTGCGGTCAGGGATATAATAGAATATATTCTAAGAGAGCAGGGTGTATTAGACTCGGTCATAAAGGATATGATTTGTGAATTCGAAGAATAAGATAATAATAGATGTTGTTTATTAATATAAGTCTCTATAAGTTGTTGATACTTTGCCTACTCTTTCATTTATATCAAACTTAGAGTTATATATCATTATATCTGATTTTATCTTATTACGTTGGTCGCAGTTCTCGCAGATTAACCCACTCCCTTTGAAATCACCAGTTGTATGACAATGCATTATCTTTTTGAATAGTTCAGATGAGAATATCTCTTCTAAACTCTGAGTGTTTAGGTCACCTAACAGTAGATCACCGTTGAAATCAAAACAACACATGATAACTGTTCCATCAACCTGGATTTGCAGCGGTGTCTTCCATGGTCGACCACAAGTGTTGACTTTCTCGTTTTGTATTTGACGATACTCTCTACCATACACCCAGTTATGAGGACGCCAAACTTCAACTAAATCTACCCTATCCTTCCAAAAATTGATCCATTCCTGCATATCTGAATCATTAATCCCAGGTATAACATTATAGGTCATCACTATCTTTGTTGTTTTTTTTATCTCAGATATTTTTACTAGATTTTCTTTTACCTTTGAGAATAACTTTTCGTTCTTTGTCCCATGTACAAGTGAGTATACCTTTGGTGTCATACCATAAAAGCTAATACGGATAGAGTTTACGCCTAGTTCCTCGAGTTTTTTGAATTTTTCAACTGTTAGAAGAGCAGCGTTTGATAATATCAGGACATCAAAATCCTTGCTCTTAGCGTATCTTATTTTTTTTTCAATAGTGGAGTCAAGTAATGGTTCACCAAATCCAGATAGAGTTATAGTATCATATTGCTGTGTCTCATTTATCACTTTATCAAAGATTTTTTTAAATCTTGAGAAAGAGATAGTTTCTATCTTTCTGGTTAGTTTTTCTCTGGGGCAAGGGAGACAACAATAATTACATTTTGTTGTTGTTTCAAATCTTATCTCATTACTTTGAGGAATCATATAAAAACCTCTTTATTTTAAAACGGATTTATCTCACACTGTTATATTAAGATAGGTTATATAGGTTACCATACTACAAGTACATCATCTCATTTCAGATGAAAAGAAAGGATATAACGACTCTAAATATCAGATAATTTTAAAAATGAATCATTTTTCTTATATCAGATATCAGTTAATTATATGTAAATGATACGTATTCTCTAACAAAAAATATGATGCATGATGATAAAATGAAGGATAAAAGAAAAATCAAAGCATTCTTTTTCCTTAGACATAACAATGATATAGATCATATCATACCAGTCATATATAAATGGCTTACTATAGAAAAAACACCTACAGATGTTATAATAACAACAAAACGTAAATATCTAAAAG
This sequence comes from Thermoplasmatota archaeon, assembly GCA_038740425.1. Taxonomy (GTDB): domain Archaea; phylum Thermoplasmatota; class E2; order DHVEG-1; family DHVEG-1; genus JAVYLV01. The sequence continues at coordinate 57,895 of JAVYLV010000002.1, forward strand.
ACTTCAGGGTTAAATTCATACAGGGGTTCAATAATGTTAAAGTTTT
>JAVYLV010000003.1:0-41294 GCA_038740425.1 Thermoplasmatota archaeon
GTAATTTTAGGAGTTACATCTGGTCTAACAGATGGAGCTTCAATCTCTTGTTTTCCAGGTTCTATAACCCCTGCAGGTTCCAGTTCCTTCTCCATGGTTATCTCAGTCTTTGACTCTAATTCCGATGGCATGATTGATCTTGCAGCTTCCTCTTTTTCTTCTTTGATCTGTTTTTTCTCAACTATGCGTTCTATTTTTTCCGCAGTCTGCTTTTTATCTATTTCAGATTTCGTCCCATCGACCATTGTCTCCTCAGTTTCACATTTTAAACCACCTCCTAGTATCTTTGTAACTGATACAACTTTGTCACCCTCGTTTAAACGCATGATGCGTACACCTTGAGTGTTACGACCCTGTACTCTTATATCCTGTACTGGTATCCGAACAGTCATACCCTGCATAGTGGTTAGTAGCAACTCCTCCTCGTCAACTACTTGACTTACAAATATGACCTGACCGTTCCGCTCATTGGTGACAATTGTTCTAACCCCTGTACTACCTCTATGTGTTTTACGGTAATCCTCTATAGGTGAACGTTTACCGTAACCATTCTCTGTAACAGTTAACAGTGAACCTTCATCATCAACAACAGCCATTGCTACTACCGCATCATTCTTCTTCTTTAAACGCATACCTATAACACCATGCGCTGTCCTCCCCATGGGTCTTATCTCCTGCTCTGAGAACCTCACAGCTTGTCCCTCAGCTGAAGCAAGCATGATTGTTTGATCACCATCTGATAATACAACGTTTATTATCTCATCACCCTCATTCAAACCAATAGCTCTTATACCATTAACTCTTATGTTACTATACTCTGATAACCTTGTTTTTTTAACTAAACCATTCTTAGTAGCGAAGACTAGGTAATGTTCATCATCGAATTCTCGTATAGGTATAGCTGCCTGTATCTTTTCCCCTTCTGCTAACCTGGGTAAAAGATTGATGACTGCTTTACCTTTAGCATGTCTATCGCCTTCAGGTATCTTATATGCTTTAAGCCAGTAAGCCTGACCTGTATTGGTGAAAAACATGATGTAGTCATGCGTTGATGTTACAAAACAGTTAACTACTATATCCTCCTCCTTTGTCTTCATCCCTACTAGACCTTTGCCACCGCGGTGTTGTATGCGATACATATCTACAGGTGTCCTCTTTATGTAACCTGTCTCAGTTATTGTCACTACTACTTCTTGTTTTGGTATTAAATCTTCTATCTCTATGTCAACTTCTCCTTCTATTATCTCTGTGCGTCGTTCATCACCGAACTTCTCCTTCATATCTAATAATTCTCTTTTTATCTCGTTTAGTATCTTCTGTTTATCACTTAGTAAACTCTCAAGATCTTGTATTAATTGATTGGTTTCTTTGTATTCCTTCTCTACTGCTTCTATCTCCATACCTGTTAGCTTCTGGAGTCGCATCTCTAGTATAGCTTTGGCTTGTATCTCAGAGAGTTTAAAACGATTCATGAGTTTTATTTTTGCTTCTTCCACTTCTTTACTTCTTCTTATAATATTGATTACTTCGTCTATATTACGTAGCGCTATCATTAATCCCTCTAGTATGTGCATTTTCTCCTTAGCTTTCTTAAGATCGTAGAGGGATCTTTTAGTAATGATTTCTATACGGAATTCAATAAACTGTTGTAGTATATCCTTGAGAGTTAGTATTCGTGGTTGACCTTTCACTATAGCTATATTTAGGATACCAAAGGTAGTCTGTAACGTAGTATGCTCATATAACTGATTGAGAACGATATCCTCTATAGCATCGCGTTTAAGTTCGATAACAATCCTCATGCCTTTACGGTCACTTTCATCCCTTAGGTCAGATACACCTTCTATTTTTTTATCACGTACTAGCTCAGCTATTGTCTTTAACAGATCAGATTTATTAACCTGGTAAGGGAGTTCAGTGACTATGATGCGTTTTTTGTCATCATCCTCTATATTGACTCGTGCTCGTACCTTTATAAGACCTCGACCTGTTGCATAAGCCTCTATTATCCCTCCTCGTCCGTAGATGATACCACCTGTAGGGAAATCAGGTCCTTTGATTATATCTATGAGAGCATTGGTTGATATATCAGGGTTATCAATAACCGCTATTACACCATCAATAACCTCATTGAGGTTATGAGGTGGTATGTTAGTAGCCATACCGACTGCTATACCAGATGAACCATTAACTAGAAGGTTAGGTAGCACAGCTGGTAGTACCTCAGGTTCTTTCAATGATCCATCGAAGTTATCACGCCATTCCACAGTCTCTTTTTCTATATCCTGAAGCATCAACTTAGCGATCTTAGACATTTTAACCTCAGTGTATCTCATAGCTGCTGGGGCGTCACCATCAACCGAGCCGAAGTTACCTTGACCTGTGATAAGAGGGTAACGTAGTGAAAAATCCTGAGCCATACGAACCAGTGCATCGTATACTGCTTGGTCACCATGAGGATGATATTTACCCAGTACATCACCTACCACCCTAGCTGATTTCTTAAATGGCTTCTCATATGTGAGACCCATCTCATTCATACCATACAATATACGTCTATGAACTGGTTTTAAACCATCCCTGACATCAGGTAGAGCACGGCTCATTATAACACTCATGGAGTAATCTATAAAAGCTCGTTTCATCTCCTCATTTATATCACGTAGAAGATCCCTTCTACCGATAAAAGATTCATCATCTACCATATTTTAACCACCATTTCTTTATATATCTAGATTAACAACCTCTCTTGCATGTGATTCTATGAATTCACGTCTAGGCTCTACTGCTTCACCCATTAGTATAGTAAACAATTTATCAGCTTCAACAGCATCATCTATAGTAACCTTGTACATTACACGCTTAGATGGATCCATGGTAGTCTCCCATAACTGCTCAGGGTTCATCTCACCCAGACCCTTATATCTCTGAATGCTAACACCTGATTCGCCTAGTTCTTTTATTTTCTGTATGCGTTCACGTTCACTATACGCATAGGTTACTGTTTTACCTTTAGTTATTTTATATAATGGTGGCTGCGCTATGTAGAGATAACCAGATTCTATAATCGGACGCATGTATCTAAAGAAAAAGGTCAACAGCAATGTGCGTATATGCTCACCATCAACATCAGCATCAGTCATAAGTATTATACGATGATACCTAGCATTACCGATGTTAAACTCCTCAGCTACACCTGTTCCTATCGCAGTAATTAAATGTAGTATCTCCTCGTTCTTCAATATCTTATCCATGCGTGCTTTTTCAACGTTGAGTATCTTACCTCTCAATGGTAGTATCGCTTGGAATTCCTTATCACGAGCTTGTTTAGCACTACCACCTGCAGAATCTCCCTCCACTATATACAACTCTGATCTACTGGGATCACGAGATGCACAATCAGCTAATTTCCCAGGCAGGGAGGATGATTCAAGTAAACCTTTACGTCTTGTAAGCTCTCTCGCTTTCCGTGCAGCTTCTCTAGCTTTATTCGAGAGTATCGCCTTTTCAAGTATGATCTTAGCGACAGATGGATTCTCCTCAAAGAACTCTGACAACTTATCAGCCGTGATACTCTCTACCACTCCTCTTGCTTCTGATGTGCCTAACTTCGTTTTAGTCTGACCTTCAAATTGAGGATGATGTATCTTAACAGATACAACAGCGGTTATACCCTCTCTAGTATCCTCACCACTTAATGATATGCTATCATCCAGTAGACCGTTCTTCTTCCCGTAATCATTAAGAACCCTTGTTAAAGCACCTTTGAAACCAACAACGTGTGTACCACCCTCAACTGTATTTATATTATTAACAAAGCTAAATATATTCTCAGTGTAACCATCAGTGTACTGTAAAGCTATCTCAACTTGTATGCCATGATCCTCACCTTGGATGTATATCGGTTTTGGATGCAACAAGTTTTTATTTTTATTTATGAATGTTACAAACTCGCTTACACCACCATTATACTGAAATGTCTCTTTTTTGCCGGAGCGCTCATCTACCAGCTCTATACACAAACCAGCATTTAAAAAAGCCATCTCTCTTAAACGAGTTGATAGTATTTCATAATTAAAATCAAGGGTTTCAAATATATCAGGATCGGGGTAGAATGTAACCGTTGTACCTGTATCCTTAGCTCTACCTATGACTTTTAACTCTGTTACAGTTTTACCGCGTTCGTATCTCTGATAATACTCCTTTTTATCTCTTCTTACTTTAACTTCAAGCCATTTAGATAATGCATTAACTGCAGATACCCCTACACCATGGAGACCACCTGATACCTTATAAGTTTGATTATCAAATTTACCACCCGCGTACAATGTGGTCATCACGATCTCAACTGCTGGCTTATTGTATTTCTCATGGATATCTACTGGTATTCCTCGCCCATTATCAACTACTGTAACTGAACCATCTTTGTTGAGTGAAACTTTAACTTGTGTACAGTAACCTGCGAGTGCTTCGTCAACTGCGTTGTCAACAACCTCGTAGACTAGATGATGAAGTCCTCTAGAATCAGTACTGCCTATGAACATGCCAGGGTTTTTACGAACTGATTCAAGTCCTTCAAGTACCTGTATTTTGCTAGCATCATACACATCTGTTTGTATTTGTGTATCGTTAGGCATATCAGCAACCTCATTTTTTTAATGACTAATATACACCATGCTTTTTTATTATGATAAAACCGGTTTTTTGTATCCCATCGCACACTTGGTTTTTTAATCTAATTTTTATTTAGATATGCATATGGAGAGGAGACTAATAAAGGTTACTATTTTAACTCAAACTTTTACTTAGTAACTATCTATATTTTATTATGAAATGTTTAAAAGTTAAATTTTTGTTTCTATAAGATTTATTTAAACGCTTTATTTATTATTTTTTATACATATAAAAAAAATTGCATTTTTTCACAGGTATTTTTTGATTAAAATAATGCTGCCATTCATTGATCAAAAGAACTTAACCATATCTTTTAACATCATCTCATTAACAATTGTTAAACACAAGTCTTCTATCAAGCACAAAAAAAGATTAAAAAACTAAAATGCACCATACTACAACATAAGTGAAATGTTCATCATAAACATCACACTAGATACCATATCTAATGAATCCAAACAACCTTTTATAAAACCTTAAATCATACATATAAAAAAGATGAATAAAATATGGATGCATTGATAAAAAACATTGAATCAATAAAAAACACTTCTATAAAGTCAATAGTAAATAAAAAAATAGAAGAATTCAAAATAATAGGTAAAGGATCCAATGACGACCTATTCAAAGAATTATGCTTCTGCATACTAGCAGCTAACTACAACGCTGAAAAAACCATGACAATACAAGAAAAGATAAACAATGGTTTCTTACAAGACGACATAAATGAACTAACAGACAAATTAAGAAAACTAGGATACAGATACCCTAACACTAGAGCCAGATACATAACAGAAGCAAGAACATACAAAGAACAACTTAAAGATATAATAAACACAAAAGACAGAGAAGAAAGAAGAACATGGCTAGTTAAAAACATAAAAGGTATAGGATACAAAGAAAGCAGCCATTTCCTTAGAAACATAGGGTTCAACGACTATGCTATAATAGACTACCACATCATAGACCTGTTAGTAAAACATGGTATAACAGACAAACCAAAAACAATCACAAAGAAAGTATACCTCAAAACAGAAGAAAAACTAAGATCCATAGCCGAGAGAGTCAATCTTACACTAGCAGAGCTAGATCTATACCTATGGTACATAGAAACAGGTAGGATAATAAAATGAAAATAAGCGAAAAAACCAACCAAACACAAAACACAAAAAACACTACACCAGTACATGACCACCATCCATCATCAAAAACATGTGTAAAGGAACATGAAAAAATCATAAACAATGAAAAAAAACTATGCCCCTCATGCAAAAAACCTTCTAATAAATGGTACAAGGAACGTTTATACATACTCACAATAATATTAACAACAATAACAATCATATCATATCTCATAGAACCATTAAGACCTTTCTTCAACGCTCTTAAAGACTACATCCTCATAATATGGTGGGCTATAATACTAGGTTTCATACTAGGTGGTTTCATTGATTACTTCATACCCAGAGAATACATAGAAAAATACCTTTCACGCCACAGGAAAAGGAGTATACTCTACGCTGTCATATTTGGTTTTTTTATGAGCGCATGCTCACATGGGATACTAGCTATAGCTATAGAGCTATACCGAAAAGGCGCTAACACATCATCAGTCGTAGCATTCCTACTCGCCTCACCATGGGCCAATCTACCAATTACGATTATACTGTTCGGTTTCTTTGGTTTAAAAGCTTTGATAATCATACTCTCAGCCCTACTCATAGCTGTAATCACAGGTCTTATTTACCAGATGCTTGAACGACGAAACATGGTTGAATGCTGCCAATGCATAAGAGGGGAAGATACACCAATATTAGAGGATTTCTCAATTATAGATGATGTAAAAAGACGTTGGAAACAATCAGATTTTAAACGTGTAACCTTCATCAGGGCTATCAAAGGGGTTTTTAAAGGATCATGGGCACTGACAAAGATGGTTATGTGGTGGTTGATCATAGGTATATTAATGGCTGCATCCATAAGAGCCTTGATTAATATTGGGATTATATCACATGATCAATTCATATTGTATATGGGGCCATCACTATCAGGTTTGGTGGTAACACTAATATTCGCTACTATACTAGAGGTTTGTTCTGAGGGGAGTTCACCACTTGCATTTGAGATATATGATCAAACTCAAGCTTTTGGTAATAGTCTAGTATTTCTAATGGCTGGTGTATCCACAGACGTAACAGAGATAGGTTTAATATGGAGTAATATAGGACGTAAAGCAGCTATATGGTTACCGGTTATAACAGTACCTCAAGTAGTTATTGTGGGTTATATATGTAATCTAATATTATGATAAACATACCTTGCTGATTCCTACATTGCATCAGATGATGCTTTTATCTTATTTATTAACATAGAAATGTTTATTAGATTACTATACATCCTACCCAGAAAAGAACTGTGGATAGGGGTTTATCATATTATGAAAGATAAATCTATACTTATGAGGAAAGGAGAGGCTTTAAGTAAAGCTGCACGACCTGGTAGATTATATCGTTTGATGATTAAATCAGAGCAGATGGAGGCTATAATCGCTGAGCTGGATCCTCATACTGAATCAAGATGGTTTAAACATGAAGGTGAGGAGATGCATCTGTTACTGCAAGGTGAGATGGAGTATACTGTCGGGGATCATTCGTATAAGTTAAACGAGGGGGATATACTATGGCATAGATCTGATCTACGACATCGCGCTAAGAATATAGGTGATGAAAAGGTAGTATATATCACTGTTAGCTCACCACCAACATTCATGTGGGAGGAGGTGTAATCCTCTCTAGTCTTATACAGTCACCACTGTTTATTATCCTTTCTTCTCCGTCCTCTGTGATGACATGTAAGAAGCCATTATGATCTATATCAGTAGCTCTACCAGTTATCCTTTCTGATGATGTCTGAATTATGATGTTTCTACCTAGCATAGATGCGTAGCCCCGCCATTTGTCGAGTATATAATTAACGTTATCATTGAGTAGAATCTTATAGTAATAATCAAAATAATATAGCAGATTTTCTAGTACTTCTCTTATATCAGTCTCTCTTCCTATTTCATTTAGGAGCGATGTCACATAGGGTTTTAAACCATCTGAGTAATCATCTAGTCTGGTATTAACATTTAAACCTATGCCGATCACCACGTATTTTAATTCTTCACCTGTAACCTCTGACTCTGATAGTATACCAGCTATCTTCCTATTATCTATGTAGATATCATTAGGCCATACTATGCTTGGTGAAAGTTTATATTTTTTAACTGTATCAGCTGTAGCAATAGATGTGGTTAAGGATAAAAGGTGTGCCTTGTTAACTGGTATATTTGGTCGTAGTATAATAGAGAGGTATAAACCCCCTAAGGGTGATTCCCATACTCTGTTGTATCGTCCTCTACCTTTATCTTGAGTTAATGCGAGTATAATAGTGCCTTCATCAGCCCCATTTTTAACCTTATCCTTAGCTATTCTATTGGTTGAATCAACCCTGTCATAGATGATTATATCCTTGTATAACCAGGATGATTCTCTATGTATGATTTTCTTTATTGTTTTTTTATAGGATTCATCAATCATCATAAAAAAAGTATAATAAATTAGGTAAATTTTTTTATCTCTCTTGCCCTGTTTTAGTATTCATACTTGTTATAACCGCTTGGACAGCGGCCATAGCAGCAGCGGTTTTTTTATCATCAGATTGCATCCTTGTTTCTTTCACGTGTTCAACTACTTTTTCAAGTATCTGATACCGCGGTATGAAACTAGTGTTGTATTCACCATCACGCCATTTAGGATGATCCATCACTACCTGATGGAAGGGTATATTGGTCCTAACACCGCTTATCTGGTATTCCCATAAAGCTCGTTTCATGCGTTCTATGGCCCTGTTTCTATCCTCCGCCCATACAATTAACTTAGCTATCATCGAGTCATAGAATGGAGGTATGGTGAAACCCTGATAGACGCCTGAATCAACCCTTATACCTGGTCCACCCGGCTCAGCGTATTTTAGTATCTTAGCTGGTGATGGTTGAAAATTATTCAAAGGGTCCTCAGCGTTTATACGGCATTCAATAGCATGACCCCGCGGGTGTATATCCTCCTGGTCATATTCAAGGCTAAGACCTGACGCTACACGTATCTGTTCTCGTGCAAGATCCACACCAGTGGTAATCTCAGTTATAGGATGTTCAACCTGGAGACGGGTATTCATCTCAAGGAAATAGTATTTACCATTCTTAAACATGAATTCACATGTACCCGCATTATAGTAACCAGCTGTTTTAGCTGCTAATACAGCTTGTTCACCTATCTCTTCACGTAACTCCTTAGTCAGGGCACAAGATGGCGTCTCCTCTATAAGTTTCTGATGTCTACGTTGAACACTGCATTCACGTTCATAACAATGTATAAGATGACGTTTCTTATCACCTATCACCTGGTATTCTATATGCCTCGGGTCCTCTATGAACTTCTCTATGAATACAGAGTCATCACCAAAAGAGTTCTTAGCTAACTGTCTAACTGATGCTAACGCCTTCTCCATCTCATCCTCATTCTCAACCTTCCTTATCCCTATACCGCCACCACCAGCTGATGCTTTAAGCATAACAGGGTATCCTATTTCATGCGCTATATCTTTAGCTCTTTCATGATCAGATATAGCCTCTGTTACCCCTGGTACCACTGATACACCTGCTTTAATCATTGACTTTTTAGAATCAATCTTAGAACCCATGAGTTCCATAGCAGCAACTGGTGGCCCTATAAACTCTATGTTATTCTTTTTACATAATTTAGCAAACTCAGCGTTCTCAGCTAAAAAGCCATAACCAGGGTGTATGCCCTCAGCTTGCGCTTTCAAAGCTGTATCTATAATCTTATCCATCTTGAGATAACTCTGACTAGCTGGACCTGGCCCTATATTATACTTCTCATCAGCATATTTAACAAATAATGCATCCTTATCAGCATCAGAGTACACTGCAACAGTTTTTATCCCCAATTCTCGGCATGCTCTCATTATACGTATAGCTATCTCACCACGGTTAGCGATAAGAACCTTGTTTAGTAAACCTTCATGCATGGTTGAATCAAACCTCTAAAAAAATTTTTAGATGATCTGCATTATCAGATCACCACTACTTATAGGGTTACCCTCTTTTACAAATATATCTTTAACCTCGCCTTCAACCTCGGAGCATATCTCCTGCTCCATCTTCATAGCCTCTATCGTAGCGATCACATCACCCTTCTTAACCCTGTCACCCTTCTTAACTTTTATTTTAAGTATCGTACCCTGCATGGTTGATTTAACACCGCCCTCTATATCAGAAGAGGGTTTAGCCATCTCAGCCGTATTAACCGCTCCTGCCACCATGAAACCACCCTTAGGTATAACCTTGACAGTGTAAGGTTCACCATCAACCTCTACATCGAACTCTGTGGGTATCTGCACGGGTGCATTAGTTCTTTTCTCAGGCGGTTCAGTCTCTAACCATAATTGCTTATGCTCAGGGAATGATTGTTTAACCATTGCACGTATCAAAGGATGAGTTATAGGTAATGGTAACTGGTCAGATGTGAACTCAGCTCTAGCCTCCCCTCTAAGGAATTTCAAAGCCACCTGCGGGTACAGTATATACGTCATTATATCCTCTTCTTTCTTTACCAGTCTCCCACCGTCTATCTCCATTAGCTCCTTTTTCTTCTCATCCCACATTGGTTTCAACAGATCAGATGGTCTGCAATCTATAACCTCTTCCTTCCATTTAGGACCTAGAACTTTCTTCATTATCTCAGGTTTAATCTCAGCTGGTGGCTTACCATACATGCCACGGCAGTAATCCTTAGTCTCCTTTGGTACAACCTTGTATCTACCATGTAGTACATTCATAACAGCTTGTACACCTACAACCTGACTAGTGGGTGTAACCAAAGGAGGATAACCCAACTCTTCTCTAACACGAGCGGTCTCCATCAGTATCTCCCTGTACTTATCACGTGCACCCTGTTCCTCCAGTTGGAATATAAGATTAGATAGCATACCACCAGGTATCTGATGTAGAGTAACACTAGGATCAAACTTTAAAGCATCAAACCTGTGCAGATGACGATACTTATCCCATACTTTCAAAAAGTAGTTTCTACATTCTATAAGTAATTCCAGATCATAATGAGTATCCCACTCTGTACCTTTTAAAGCAGCTACTACACTCTCCGTTGGAGGAGCAGCTGTACCACCAGACACAGGTGACATTGATGTGTCTAGTATATCAGCACCAGCCTCCACTGCTCTCTGATACGCCATCCCTGTCATACCGCTAGTGTAATGCGAATGCAGATCAATGGGGATATCTATACCAGCGTCCTTACAACCCTTGATTATATCATAAGCTCGTTTTGGTGATATCATACCAGCCATATCCTTGATGCATAATGAATCAGCACCCATCCTCTTCAACTTCTGGAATTTAGAAACAAAATAATCAACTGTGTGAACAGGTGATATAGTATAGCTAAGACAGGCTTGTACATGCCCTCCGTTCTCTTTAACTGCTTTTATAGGAGTCTCCATATTTCTAAGATCATTAAGAGCATCAAAGATACGGAAATAATCACAACCATTCTTCTTAGCAAAATATATGAACTTTCTTACTACATCATCAGGGAAATTCCAATACGCTACAATATTCATAGCTCGTTCAAGCATCTGTAATGGTGTGTTAGGCATAGCCTCCTTCAGCTTTCTAAGACGCACCCATGGATCCTCATTCAAGTATCGTATAGCTACATCAAAAGTCGCTCCTCCCCATACCTCTATAGAGAAGAAACCCACTTGATCCATCTTAGGAGCTATAGGTAGCATATCCTCAGTTCTCATCCTTGTAGCTAACAACGATTGATGACCATCTCTGAAGACTAATTCATGTAGCTTCACCATATTCTCTAACCTCTAAGATAATCTGTTTTTATTATCCTATATTTTAGTTATCCTTAGATGTTTTGAATGGTATAAAATATCAATACTTAAGAATATCGGGTGTCGCATCATTGGTCTGGCTTTGATTAATAGGGTTCTGGTATAATCCTTAGAGGCTCTCCGCTATCCTCACAGTATAATCATAGAGTTTTTTCACTGAGGATATAGATACTTGTTCATTTGGTGAATGAAGATATCTTATCGTAGGCCCTATTGATATCATATCCATACCTGGGAATTTCTCACCTATGATACCGCATTCTAAACCCGCGTGCACCGCTTCAACCTTCACCTCCTCTTTGTACATCTCTTTGTACACCTTGCGGCATAATGCTAGTAGTTTAGAATTCATATTAGGCTTCCAGCCAGGATAAGGTTTATCTTCAGTTACATCTGCTTTAGCTAGTTTAGCTATAGCTCTTATGCGGGCTCTTATATCATCAAGCTCTGTTTTAACCGCGCTACGTGAACTCATTAGTATCTGAATCTTCTTCCCTTTGATTGAGACTACAGCTAGATTAGTTGATGTCTCCACCAGGCCTGGTATATCATAGCTCATTTTTATTACACCATGTGGCAGACTATACAGCAAAAGCAGTAGTTTATCCTGTAGACTCGTATCGTATACCTTTTTTATTTTACTGTTAGGCTCTATAAGCATTGTACAATCAGGGTCTATAGGTTTAATCTCCTCTGCTATATCATTCATCTCTCTTTTTAAAAATGATGAGAAATCCTCTATCTCCTTTTTGTTTATAGCTACCGTAGCAAAAGCCTCTCTAGGTATGGCATTATGTTTATCACCACCATAAATCTCTGATAACATGAATTTGTAATGCTCTGATGCTCTCCATAATAAACGTGTTAGAATCTTTATAGCGTTACCTCTCTGCTCTTTGATGTTTACACCTGAATGACCACCTTTTAACCCTGTTATCTTAATGTTTAAACCCGGGGTATTCTTAGGAATTATCTTATATTTTAAAGGTAGTTCTATTCTTGATTCACCCCCACCTGCACACCCAACAGTTAAAACACCGAACTCTTCGCTATCTAGGTTTATCATGGTTCTACCTTCTAAGAAATCCGATCTTATAGCGAATGCACCTGTTAAACCTGTTTCTTCATCAACAGTGAAAAGAGCTTCTATAGGTCCATTTCTGATATTTTTATCTTCTAGCATAGCTAATGCTATTGATACTCCTATACCATCATCAGCTCCTAGTGTTGTACCGTCTGCTGAGAGTGTATCACCATCTAACTTTAGTTTCAAAGGGTCTTTACTGAAATCATGGTCTACATCGCTGTTCTTCTCACAGACCATATCCATATGGCTCTGGAGTATGAGTATAGGTTTATTCTCCATGTTTTTGGATAAGGCGGGTTTAGTTACCACTATATTACCAGCTTTATCAGTCTTGTATTTTAGACCTTGTTTTCTCGCAAAATCTATAACATATCCTCTTATCTTCTCTTCATGTTTTGAACAACGAGGTATCTTACTTATCTCTTCGAAATGTTTCCACACAAGCCTTGGTTCTTTATCTTGCAGTATAGTCATATGTAAAACCCCTTTTATTATAATACATAATTAAACAATATGCTGCTGTAGCGAGAGGTTAAAAGTCTTACCCTCTATATAAATATATTTTATATATCATTTAATGTTATCCCTTTTTTAGATATCTGGAAAATAACCAAGGGGTAATGATATTATGGATTGGGGTATGAAAAACAGGTTATCAAGGATAATTAAACCTAAGGATGGTCACACTGTAATGCTAGCTGTTGATCATGGATACTTTATGGGCCCTACAACAGGGTTAGAGGATCTAGGAGCAACAGTTAAACCTCTTCTGAGATACGCTGATACCTTGATGCTGACTCGTGGCGCATTGAGGAGCTATATAGATCCGAGAGTAGACATACCCATAGTTCTGAGGGTATCTGGTGGTACCAGTATCATAGGTAAAGAGTTGCTACATGAGGGTACAGTAGCGTCTATAGAGGAGGCTATAAGATTAAATGCTTCGGGTGTAGCATACTCTATACTAGTAGGTGCTGAATTTGAGAGGGATACACTTCTAGGTTTAACAAGTTACATAGATGAGGCTGAACGTTATGGTATACCTGTCCTAGCGGTTACAGCTGTTGGTAAAGATATGGTTAGGGATGATAAATATCTAAGTCTAGCTTCACGTATGGCGGCTGAGCTGGGTGCGCATATGGTTAAAACTTATTACTGTAAAAACTTTGAAAAGGTTGTTGATACCTGCCCTGTACCTATAGTTATAGCTGGCGGTAAAAAGACATCAGAGCAGGAGGCTTTACAGATGGCGTATGATGCTATACAAGCTGGTGCTATCGGTGTTGACATGGGTCGTAACATATTCCAGAGTGAGAACCCTATAGGTATGATCAAAGCTGTGAAAGCTATTGTACATGATAAGGCTACACCTGATGAGGCTTTTGACATATTCAAAGAGGAACAAGTTAAAAGACAGAAGAAAGGAGGATAAAAAAAACTTCTTTTTACAATCCTCTTTATCTCCATATTTTTTGGGCATTGACAATGTTTTTTTAATAATAGAGAAGAGGTAAATTTATGGTTAACATGAAGGTTGCTATGTACTATAATAATAATGATGTACGGATAGAGGAGATGCCTGTACCATCTATCAAGGATGATGAGTTACTGGTAAAGATACATGCTAGTGGTATATGCGGTAGCGATGTCATGGAATGGTATAGGATAAAGAAAGCACCTCGTGTTCTAGGTCATGAGATTGCAGGTGAGATTGTTGAGATAGGTAGAAAAGTGAAAGGTTATAAAAAAGGTGATCGGGTCTTTGTATCACATCATGTACCATGTAACTCATGCTACTATTGTGTTAACAATCAACATACCCTCTGTCGTATGCTTCATACTACTAATTTTCATCCTGGTGGTTTCGCGCAGTATATACAAGTACCAGGTGTTAACATAGAGAAGAAAGGGGTCTTATTGCTTCCTTCTAATATGAGTTATCAGGAGGCTGTATTCATTGAGCCTTTAGCATGTGTTATACGTGGTTTACATGTAGCATGTGTAAAACCAGGTCAGAGCATGATAGTGGTTGGTGCTGGTATATCTGGTTTACTCCATGTTAAACTAGCTAATGTTTTAAAGATTAAAAGGGTTTTAGCAGTTGATGTAAGCGATTATCGTTTAACTGTAGCTAAGAGTTTTGGTGCTTATGCTGCTTTTAAACCATCAGAGGCTACACTTAACAATATAAAGGATGTTAATGAGGGTGAACTACCTGATATTGTTGCTATATGTACTGGTGCACCATCAGCTATAGAGAATGCTCTAGGTTTTGTTAGACCTGGGGGTGTGGTTTTATTCTTCGCGCCACCTGAGCCAGGTGTTAAAATCCCGTTTTCATTGTTTGATCTATGGAATAAACAAGTTAGGATGGTTTCTACTTATGCTGGTAGCCCAAGTGATCTTAAAGAGGCTTTGGATATCATCTCCTCTAAAAGGATAACTGTAACTGACATGATTACACATAAGCTACCTTTATCGGAAACGGCTGAGGGGTTTAGATTAGTAGCAAAAGCTGATAAGTCGATAAAGGTTATAATAGAACCTCAGAGGTTGTAACCCTATCTAAGATAGTTCACTCTATAATCTTTGTTAATTCCTCTTGCAAATGTTTAATGGTTTCTTTCTTCTGTTTTAACTCATTCTCCAGCATTCTAATATATGCATCCTTGTCATCTTCCTGTCTCTGCATTTCACCATAAGCATTTACTCTATCATACGAGGATAATTGATTTTTTATCAACTGTCTTTTTATATCCTCTACTATTTTATCCTCTAATAGCTCAGCGATCATAGATGTTAATGATTCTTGTTTATGATGAAGGGATAATGATTTATTGTATTGTTTTGTCTCATCTGCATCCTCCATCGTTGATGTACGACTCCTCTCAGTATAATTAGAATCAGCTTCATCTTTGGTATCCATCATCTTAACTGACATATCATATTTCTCTAACCCTAGTCTTCCTATAATTGTATTATCAAGTCTCTTTATAAGATCCATGCATCTGGTAATGAGTAGGTCAAGTATTTTTATTCTTCTTCGTTTATCCATGATCTCCTCTGAGAATTCATGTCGGCTTATACCATCAGCTACACGTTTCTTTATTATATCCAGTATCTCATTGTTTAAACGTTCTTTCTGCTCCTCGTACACCATCATACTGTGTCTAAGTGTTTCTCTTAGTTTCACACAGGCGTTAATATCTATGATTATCTCAGGGTTTATACTATTTAGAAAACTATTCATCTCTTCTTTTTTTATCCTAGATGATAAATAAGCTAGTTCAGGTGTTATACGTTCTTTGAACTCTATTCTCTCTATTGTTTTAACTGCATCGATGTACCATCTCGGTGTAAGGATTAAACCTTTTTTATCCTCTATGAATTGATCAATTGGGAGTTGTAGAATTGCATCTGAATTCTTATCCTTTATCTCGTAGCCTATAACCTCGTCATTGTACTCGTTGTATATGAGAGAGTAAATAACTCCTATCAGATCACCGTTTTCCTCCAGGTAGACTTTTTTACCCAGGTTACGTTTCTTCGGTTTTGATGAGGTTTTGGGAGTTAACACTATTTTCTTTTTTCTGATTTTTTTTATTCTTATTTTTTTATGGCTTATCTTTCCATCTTTTTGGTATTCATCAACTGTTTTTAATAAAGAGGAGGGGATTGTGTTGTTTACATCTTTGATAATACTATCCTGTGTTTTTATTAAAACTGGTTCAAAGTTTTTGTACTTATTATACACACTCTCTTCTTTTCTTGTTCTATAGTCTTTTCTTTGTTTAATGATCTTCTCCTCGTATAATCTATCGATCTTATCCTCTATCGTCTCAGTGGTTTCATATATCATATAGTTCCTTTATCCCTCATCCTCTTAAGATATAGCTCCACATACCCCTTTTTTTATTTATTATTAAAGGTTAGTAATGTTTTTTGTTGTTTTTAATATTTCGTGTTGTGCCAGCATTTTACAAAAAAATCATGAATAATTCATAGAATTGGTGAATAGATTTAATATTTTTTATGGATAAAATGAGAAAACAAAGTTTGTTTAATGCTTTTTTTACTTGCCGAACTATTTGAATTAATGAAAAAACGTTTTTTATCATTTTTTCATCTCAACTGAAAACTTGTTAGAATATCAAAGATTTATAAGAAAATACATCATATCGGTACTGATGAGGAAGATAAAAGCTGTATGGGAGTTGATGAGACTTGAGCATGGTTTTATGATAGCTTTAGCTGTTCTCATCGGCTCGGTTATATCAATAAAATCTTTACCATCTGTTGATGTTTTTATCTTTACTTTTCTCACGGCGTTATTACTTGAGGCTAGTACATTTGCTCTTAATGATTACTATGATCTTGAGATAGATAAGTTGAATAACAGGGTTGATAGACCATTGGTACGTGGTGATATAAGACCTGAGACTGCTCTCTACATATTCTATGTTCTATTCCCTCTGGGTATATTATCCTCTTATCTTGTTAATCTCACTTGTTTCATGATGGCATTGGTGACTGGTTTATTCGCTATAATATATGATATATTTTTTAAAAGAGTTAAAGTGATAGGTAATATATTTATCGCTTATACTATGGCTATACCTTTCATCTTCGGCGCTGTATCAGTCACTAGCGATGATTTTCTATCGTTGGGTATGCAGTCTGCTGTGTTTATACTCGCTCTGATCGCTTTCTTTGCTGGTGCAGGACGCGAGATAATGAAGGATGTCATGGATTATGCTGGTGATAAGGCAAAAGGTGTTAGATCTTTACCACGTTATATCGGTGTGTATGCATCTAATATAGTATCGGTCTTTTTTTATCTAGTTGCTATCCTCCTGAGTTTTCTACCGTATTTTCTACCTCGTTATGATTCTTATTATAACAACTCTTATTATCTGATGTTTATCCTGGTTACTGATGTTCTGCTTCTACGTACATCGCTTCATCTGACATTTAAAAAGAAACCTGACTTTATCTTTCATAGGCGTCTTACTCTGTTCGCGTTGTTCATTGGTCTTATAGGTTTCTTAGTTGGTGCTCTCACAGGTTGAGTTATATATGAGTAGTGGTGATATTCTAGGTTTAATCATTGTGTATCTTTATGTATCTATCTTAGTCTTTATCAGCGAGAAGATTCTATCTAGAAGATACCCTATAATGGGTCGTAAGTTCCTACATATTATGACTGGTAACATAGCTTTTATTCTACCGTTGTTTACTACAAGGGAGATCATGGTTTTTTTAGCTGCCGCCCCTTTTATAATTTTAACTTTTTTAATCAGCCCTTATTCTACTTTAAAAAAATTACAGATTAGAGCTTCTAAAGCTGGTCATGGTTTAGGTTTGGTGTATTATTCTATAACATGGACTATCTTAGCGTATATATTCTTTGATCAGAGGGAGGTTATAGCTATAGGTATATTAGCCATGTCGTACGGTGATGGTTTGGCGTCTCTTATTGGTGAGAGATACGGTAGACAGAGATACAATGTATTAGGTGATGTTAAAAGTTATGTAGGTTCATGTATCATGGTGTTATCCACTTTGATATGTATGATATCAGCGTTAATATTCTACCATGTGTCACTCTTATATAATACAATATTTTATCTTATATTAATAGCTCTTGCAGCTGGTCTAGCAGAAGGAGTGACACCTAAAGGATTAGATAATATAACCGTTCCTTTTTTAACAGTGTTTTTATACTATTTATTCAGTTTTAAGGGTTTGATATGAAGCTGGTTATAATTGATGGTCTTGATGGTGTAGGTAAGGATACCCATGCTCAACTTATTAAAAGGAGGTATGAGGATAAAGGTTTAAAAGTGCTTGTTCGTTCTCACCCTGAGTCTGATAATTTTTATGGTAGAACAGCTAAGAAGGCTTTATTGAAAACTGGTCTGCTTAATCATATAAAAGCTTCTTTATTTTATGCTCTTGATATTCTATATTCATTGAAATGTTACTATTATTCAAAAGATAGTGATATAGATATTTTAATCATGGTTCGTTATCTTATGGGTACAGCCTATCTACCTAGGAGGCTAGTAGGTTTATCTTATCTATTCTTTATCAGGTTTGTCCCGCTTTCAGATTACATGTTCTTCCTTGATGCTGATCCTGTTGTTTTATCATCTCGTGTTAAGGGTAGATCAGAGATTGAGATGTTTGAAAATCTTGATGAGTTCATAAAGCTACGTGCAAAAGCGATCATGTTGGTAAATAAATGGAGAGAGCATTGGCATATTATAGATACATCAGGGTCTATAGATGAGACCTATGGTTCTATATCGTGTATACTAGACGAGTTAGATAAAAAAGAATAAAGAAGAGAGCGGGGGTTTTATGGACTGCTCTAACCATGGTTTCTTCGCGTACCCTCTAAAGCAAATCCACCTCCACGCTTCCCCCGTAATAGATCATTTTATCATATGTTGTACTATCTCTCTTAGATATGGTACAGTATGATACCTTTTTATATCATTTGGTTTTATCCAACGGTACTCTGTATGTTCCCAATCTATATGTATTTTATGGTTTTTTCTGAGTTTAAATAGAAAAGGGTGTATGACCCATTCATATAGCTGATTCTCATAGGTATCTTCTACCTTGACTGGTTCACCTTTATTTATGAGTTCCACGTGATCAGGTTTTATACCTGTCTCCTCTTTGATCTCTTTTAATGCTCTCTCATATGGTTCCTCATCAGGGTCAATGTATCCTGCTATAACACCCCACCAGCCTTTATATGTTTTAACCTTTTTGCTTCTCTTTAGTATCAAGAGTCTGTCTTTATGTAGAAGTAGACATGATACCACATTAGGCATATTTTAAGGCACCACTATTTTTTTACTAGAATTTTTTACATATATAAGATATGACTGATTCGAATACTGCTTTACCATCACCTATGTTATCGCTTATACCTGTTTGTGTCCAGTTTGGATGTTGATGTTTGTAATATACCCGCTCAGGGTGAGGCATCATACCAAATACGTTCCCTATATGGTTGCATATACCCGCTATGTTTGATATGGACCCATTAGGGTTCCAGGGGTAACCATCATAGTCACCATTAGGGTTAACATATTTGAATACTATTTGATCATTTTCCTCTAACTTTTTTAAGTAATAATCTTGTTTATCTAATGGGAATAGGAGTTTACCTTCAGCGTGTGCACTGGGTATGAGTCTTATCTCGTCTTTTTTTATCTTAGTTGTGAATACACATCTACCTTTGTTTTCATGTTTAAGTAGTGTGGGTCTGCATTCAAACCTGTTAGAATCATTGATGGTTAAGCATGCGTCAGGGGTGTCAGTTATGAAGGTATCAATACCTGGTAGTAATCCTAGCTCTATTAGTACCTGGAAGCCGTTGCATACACCTAGTATAGGATACTCTTGTGATACGTATTCTTTTATTTTGTCGTATAGTTTACTCTTTATACGCGCTGCGAATATAGCACCTGCTCTTATATAGTCACCAGCTGAGAAACCTCCTGGTATCATTAAGCATTGGTAGTCAAATAGGTCTCTTTTCTCGTATTTGTCGCAGTCGATATGTAATAGTTGTTTGAGATGTACGAACTCTGGTTTTACCCCTAAGCGTTTGAATGCATCGTAGGATTCTTGTTCGCAGTTTGTTCCTTCTATGCGGAGTACACCTACTCTGATATCTTTCATCTTCACAGTTGTGTTTCACCCTTTTACTTCAGAATCTTTTTTTGATTCTAACACAATTTTTTTTGTACTTCTAGACCGTAAATCTCTATCTTTTATATATGACTTATGATTACCAGTTAGCGATTATAATGAAGGATGATAGGGAGCGTTGGAATAGTAAAATAGGTTTTATATTAGCGACTATAGGGTCAGCTGTTGGTATAGGTAACATATGGCGTTTCTCATCTGTAGTAGGGCAGAATGGTGGAGGAGCTTATCTTATACCGTATCTGATAGCTGTATTCATATTTGCTATCCCATTGATGATACTTGAGTTGACTATAGGGCGTTATTATCAGAGTGATGTTATCACAGCTTTTCGTAAGGTGAATGAGAAGTTCAGGTTCTTAGGATTGGTGATTTGTGTAGTAGTGCTGTTGATACTCAGTTATTATCTTGTTATAACAGGTTGGACTCTGGGTTATTTCATATCGTATTTAACCAGCAAGGATATAGCGTTCTTGGGTTTCACCTCGTCTTATACACCTGTTTTGTATTTTATAGTAACAGCTTTGATAACAGGTTTGGTTGTATCTTTAGGTGTGAAGAAGGGTATTGAGAAGGTATCAACAATCCTTATACCTTTTTCGATAATAATATTGCTAGTGTTAGTTTTCTTTGCTTTCACCCTTGACGGTTTCAATGATGGAGTCAGTTTTCTTTTCACGCCTGATTTCTCAGTGTTATCTGATCCTTTGTTATGGGGTGCGGCTTTTGGTCAGGCGTTCTTCTCATTATCAGTTGGTTTTGGTACACTTATCACTTATGGTAGTTATCTTGATAAAGGTGTTAACATACCTTGTTCATCTGTTATCATAACGCTCTCTGATTTGTTAGTAGCTATATTAGCAGGTTTAACTATTTTCCCTATAGTGTTTACCTTTGGTTTACAACCAGGTATGGGTGCTGAGTTAGCTTTCTCTACTTTGCCGAAAGCTTTTGAGATTATGGCTTATGGTCAGATCTTAGCGTTGTTGTTCTTTTTGTTGTTATTCTTTGCTGCTTTAACGTCAGCTATTGGTATGTTGGAGGTGGGTGTAGCAGCTTTTAGTGATACTACAGGGTTGTCGCGTAGAAGAACAAGTTTGATACTTACAGTGATACTTGTGTTTATTGGTTTACCCTCTGCTCTTAGTTACACGTCGATGAATCTAAGTATAGGTGGTGTTAAGATACTTGATCTAATGGATGAGACGTTAGGTACTTATGGTCTTTTGTTCACTGCGTTTTTTACCTCTGTGGTTTTCACATGGTTCCTGGATAAAGAATTCATGTATGATGAGTTAAAGGATGCAGAGGGATGGGTTAGGATAGTGTATCCTGCGGTGAAATATATTATACCGTTTGTGCTTGTTGTAACGTTGATATCTAAGATAATGGTTAAAATCTGAACAAGGTGTTTTACATCTGGGTTCTTGTTTGTTATAATTTATGCATGTTGATGTGTAGGTGTATATACTAAGGGATATGTATCTGCATAAAAGGTATTTAAAAGATTTGTTTGTTTTATTTTCTTTTATTTGTCTCTGCTGGATTGAATGATGGGATGAGTAAAACGTTGTTACCGGTAGTCTTTAGACATGGTTTTATACTTAAACGTACACGTTTTATAGAGATTGATATACTTCGTGGTGTCTGTGTGTTTTTAATGGTTCTTCTGCATATATGGTGGGATCTGGAGTATTTCAAGATTTTAAAGGTGGATAGAGGTGTTTATCAGCTTCAGCATATTGTAGCGCCGTTGTTTTTTGTATTGATGGGTATGTGTCTTATAATCACGTATTCGCAGTATAAGCGAGAGTGTAAGAATTTCTATTATCATGCTATATTCCGGGGTTTGTACATATTTGCTCTAGGCTTGTTTTTATCTCTTATCAGTTTTGTTGTGATACCTGATCGGCCTATCTATTTTGGTGTGTTGCATTGTATAGGGTTATCTATAATATTCTGCTTGCCTTTTCTGAGATTACAGGTTTATTCTATAGTTTTCGCGGTGTTTTTTATCTGTACTGGTTTTGTACTTGGTTCGTTACCTATGAGGGAGGCAGGTATTATTCATATAGTGGTTGGTATTCACCCTCAGGGTATGTATCGGTATACGGTTGATTATTTCCCTCTTTTACCATGGTTAGGGGTAGCGTTGTTGGGTGTTGCTATTGGTAGTATGCTTTATAGGAATGGTGAACGATGTTTTAGTATCCCTGATTTATCGAGGTATAGGTCTGTGTTTCCGTTTTCATGGTTGGGTAGACATTCGCTAGTGGTGTATCTTCTGCATCAGCCTGTTATTGTTGGTTTTATCCAGGGTTTTTTGTATCTTTCACGTGCCATATAGGTCTCGTTTTTTTCGTATGTTTTTGTTTTAATTAGTTATTATTATATGTTGGATCGAGGATTATCCTATTCTGTTATAGGTAGGAGTGACATGGTTTACTCATTGCGAGATAGATTGTTATCGTTAGATGGTAAGGGTGTTATAATTCATCATTGGGATACTGATGGTATATGTTCAACGTGTTTATTATTAGAGTTATTAAGGGGGAAGGATGTAGTTAATCATACACCTATAATAGGTAATTATTATCTGACTGGTGATGAGATGCGGTTATACAGTTCTTTTAACTATGTTATAGTAGTTGATCTAGCATTGCCTAGAGAGCAGGTTTTGTCTCTTGCTAAAGATAAGGTTGTATATGTTTTTGATCATCATGTACAGGATAAAATGGGGGGTGTTAATCAGTATAATCCTATAGTTGATGGTGGTAGGGTTGAGGAGTATCCTTCAGCTAGTTGGGTTGTTAATACTAATCTGCAGAATGCTGTTAATATATACGCTTTGTTAGGTGTTGTTGGTGATCTTGAGGAACGTGTTAACTCTAATCCTAGTTTTGCTCAGTTGATTAATATGTATTGCATTAAGAATAAGTTAAGATTTGAGGATCTTTTATTGATGGTGTATCTACTTGATTCTAATTATAAGGTTGGTGATCGTTTAGCGGTTGAGAGGGCGCCTGTTGAGTTGTTAGGGTATAAGTATCCCTCTGAGATTCTTGCTAATATTAAATGGCAACAGAATAAAAGGCTGGTTGATCGTGAGGTGTCTAGGCTTTTATCTCAGGGTTTTGAGGAGTGTAAAGGTGTTTTGTTGAAGAGGATTAGTACTTCTTATAATGTTATATCTACTGTTACAAGGCGTTTGTTTGCTGAGACTGGTAGGGACGTGGTGGTTGTTAATACTGGTTTCTCTGGTGATTATGATCAGGTTTATGTGCGTGGTGGTAAGGTTATGACGCCTTTGATTAATAAGGGTTTATCTTTGGGTTTTAGATCTGGTGGTAAGTTTGATGTTATGGGTGCTGTTGTGCCTAAGGGTGAATCTGAGTCTTTTGTTAGGTATATAGTTGATTATTTATCATCATGATTGGTGTATGGTTAATTTTTTTAACTAGCCTTGTTTATCCTTTTGTTTGTGTGCTTGGCTATACCTGGTAGGGTTGTTAAGATTGATCATAGTACTCAGCATGCTGTTGTTGATTATGGTAGGGGTACTAGGCGTACTGTGAATATATCACTTGTTGATGTTAAGGTTAATGATTATGTGCTAGTACATGCTGGTTTTGCTATACAGGTGCTTGATGAGAAAGAGGCTAAAGAGACCCTGGATTTGTTCCGTGAGATGCTATCATCAGGGTGACTTTGAGGGGGTTTGGTTTTTTTGTTTTCGTATAATGATAAGGTTATGGCGCAGAGGATTGTTTCTAGTATTAGGGATCTAGGTGTTCATGCTAGGTTCATGCATGTATGTGGTACACATCAGGATACCATTGTTAAACATGGTTTAGATGCTATGCTTAGGGATTGTGGTGTGGATATCACGCAGGGTCCTGGGTGTCCTGTGTGTGTTACTACGCCTTTGGAGATTGAAGAGGCGATACAGCTTGCTCGTGGTGGGAAGATTATAACAAGCTTTGGTGATATGATACGTGTACCTGGTTTACAGTGTTGCCTTCAAGATATGAATGCTCAGGGTTGTGATGTTCGCACTGTTTATAGTATTGAGGATGCTGTGGGTATATCTAGATCTAACAAGGATAGAGAAGTGGTTTTTGTAGCTGTGGGTTTTGAGACTACTGCTCCTACTACAGCTTCTGTGCTTTTATCTGATCCTCCTAGTAATTTTTCTGTGTTGTGTTGTCATCGTCTCATACCGCCAGCGTTGAAGGCTATTCTTGATATGGGTGAGATTCGTATTGATGGTTTTATAGAGCCTGGTCATGTTTCTACTGTTATAGGTTCAAAGCCTTATGAGTGTATCACTGAGCGTTATCGTATCCCTCAGGTTATAGCTGGTTTTGAGCCTTTGGATGTTTTGATGGGTGTTTATATGCTTGCTAAGATGTTTAAGGATGGTGAAGCAAGGGTTGTTAATGAGTATAAGCGTGCTGTTAGATCTGAGGGGAATGTTAAGGCTCAGCGTGTCGTGGATATGGTTTTTAGTAGGTGCGGTGTTAAATGGCGTGGTTTCCCTGTTATAGATGATTCTGGTTTGGCTTTGCGTAGGGGTTTTAGTAGGTATGATGCTAGGTTGCTTTTTGAGGATGAGTTAGAAGAGGTGTATAGTAGGGATTATGGGGAGCCGCCTGGTTGTAGATGTGGCGAGGTTCTGAGGGGTCTTTGCTCGTCTAGGGATTGTTCTTTGTTTGGTGTGGATTGTACGCCTGATCATCCTGTTGGTCCTTGTATGGTTAGTGTTGAGGGTAGCTGTCATATAGAGTATAGATATAGTAGTGTTTAGTTTTGTATGTTTATCATGTTTTATGTTTTAAGATGAATCAGGGAATGTAAAAATTATAGAAAAGTATATAAACCAATTTTGTATTATGTATTAGATTGTAATAATTATAATTTAGTATTGTTTGTTAAAAAGCAGGAGTGTATCTGATGATGTTTGACAAATATATACAATTGTTGAAGGATCATAACTTGAAGATAACACATCAAAGATTAGAAGTGCTAAGATATCTAGATGAACACAGGGATCATCCAACAGTAGAGAAGATATACACTGCATTAAAAAAAAGAGAACCATCATTATCAAAAACAACGGTCTATAACGCTGTAGATAAACTAAAAGAAGAAGGGGTTATACAAGCGATCAACATATCAGGAGAGTTAAGATATGATATCAAAAAAGATATGCATCATCATTTCCTATGCACAGTATGCGGATCAATCATAGATATAGATATATCATGCCAGAACATAGACAAGATAACAAAACAAGGATACGTAATCAAAGAAGTACATGGGTATTTCAAAGGTAGATGTAAAGAATGCCAAGGGATGAAGGAGTAGAAAAATGAACGAGAGGACATTACATAAGATATCATATGGTTTGTACGTAATCTGCTCAAAGAAAAATGGTAAAATAAACGGTCAGATAGCTAACGCATTATTCCAAGTAACAGCAGATCCACCAACAATAGCTGTAAGCATAAACAAGAAGAACCTTACACATAGTTACATAGAAGAAAGTAGAGCATTAACCATATCGATACTATCCAAAGAAACACCGTTGACATTTATAGGTAAATTCGGGTTTAAATCAGGTAGAGACATAGATAAATTCAAAGATACTAATTATAAGACAGGTGGAACAGGTGCACCCATAGTACTAGACTATACTATAGGTTACATCGAAGCATCAATGATAGATAGGATAGACATAGGTTCACATACTATATTCATAGCTAAGGTTACAGAGGCTGAGATACTAAAAGATGATGATGATGTTTTAACATATGAATACTACCATAAGATAAAAGGTGGTTATTCGCCTAAAACCGCGCCTACATACAGCGCTATGGTGGATAAAATAAAAAAAAAGGAGGAGAAAAAAATGGATAGGTATGTATGCACAGTATGTGGATACGTGTACGACCCGGCTAAAGGAGACCCTGATAATGGTGTACCAGCTAAGACTAGATTTGAGGATCTACCAGATGATTGGGTCTGCCCTATATGCGGAGCTGGGAAAGAAGCATTTGAGAAACAATAAAAAAAGATGAATAAAACAAATGAGGAAAGGGCATATGTGTAATAGTTGTGGTTGTGAGACAAAAGGTATGAGAATACAGTACCAATGCGACTGCAAGAATGAGGATTGTGTTTGTGGTTCTATAATAGAGTTTGAGAGAGAACCAAAAGCATCTCCTTATTGTTGTGGTGTGCCAATGAAGAGGATAAAATAGAAGGATAAAAAGAGGTGAAATTATGGTGAAGAAAAAAAATATAAAAATAAAGATGAATAAAGGTAAAAACATTAAAACAAAAGCACAACCAGTTGTATGGAATCCTTTTGAGATGATACCTGGTGATGTTAACAGGTTGTTCACGATGGACCCATGGGAACCTGGATCGTTACTACGTCATTGGGGATGGCGGCGCCCATGGGGTGGATTATGGTTAGGCAGGGACATGAAAGAGATACCAATAGACATAATAGATACTGGTGATAAATTCAAGATAGTAGCTGAGATGCCTGGTGTGAACAAGGATGATATAGAAGTGACGGTTACGCCTAGAAACATAAGCATATGTGGTAAAATCGAGAGGGAAGAGACAGAGGAGGATGAAGGGTACATTAGAAGAGAACGGAGTTATTCAACATTATGTAGAAACATGACGTTCCCAGCTGAGGTCAATCCTGATGAGGCTGATGCTACACTTAAGGATGGTATACTAGAGGTAACAATAAATAAAAAAGAACCAACAAAGAGTAACGAACGCAGGATAACAGTGAAATAGGGAGGGCTATATTTATGATGAAAGCTAAAATAGAGAATACGTTGAATAAACAGATAAACGCTGAGTTATACTCAGCTTACCTATACTTATCAATGTCGGCGTATTTTGAATCCATAAATCTAAGTGGTTTTGCTCATTGGATGCGTGTACAAGCAAAGGAAGAGGTGGGTCATGCTATGAGGATCTACGATCATGTAGTTGAACGTCTAGGTAGGGTTAACCTATCAGGTATAGCTAACCCGCCTGCGTCATGGAAGTCACCGCTTAATGCTTTTGAGGATGCGTATAAACATGAACAAAAGGTTACAAGGATGATACATGATTTGGTGGATCTTGCTAGACAAGAGAAGGATCATGCTACTGAGAGTATGCTTCAATGGTTCATAGATGAACAAGTGGAGGAGGAGAACCAGACTGATGTGATAGTACAGAAACTAAGACTCATAAAGGATAACACTAATGGTTTATTCATGCTGGATCATGAACTAGGTAAAAGAAAAGAGGAATAAAAGAGAGGTGAAATTTAGATATGGAAAAGGCAGAGGTTAAAACAATAAATAATATTAGAGGTACACAGACTGAAAAGAACTTGTTAGCAGCGTTCGCAGGTGAATCACAAGCTAGGAATAGATACACCTACTTTGCTTCACAAGCGAGAAAGGAGAACTACGAGCAGATAGCCGCTATATTCGAAGAGACATCTGATAATGAGAAGGAGCATGCTAAGGTATTCTTCAAATACCTACAGGGTGGTATGGTGAAGATAACAGCTGAGTACCCTGCTGGTATGATAAGCTCAACAAAGGATAATCTAAGAGAAGCTGCTGATGGTGAAAAGATGGAATGGGGTACATTATACCCTGATTTCGCTGAGACAGCTGAACAGGAGGGGTTTCCAGAGGTAGCTAATAGTTTCCGTAACATAGCTAAGGTTGAAGCTGAACATGAAAAACGATACAGGAAACTGCTTGAGAATATAGAGAAAGGCAGGGTGTATAAGAGGGATAAGATTGTCAGGTGGAAATGCAGGAACTGTGGTTATATACATGAAGGTAAAGAAGCACCTGTTAAATGCCCGGCTTGTCAACATCCACAGAGCTATTATGAGCTATGGACCGAGCCTTACTAAGAATAGATAAGGAGGATTAGATAGGATATGACTCAGCTTAGAGAGATATATAAATGCGGGATATGCGGTAACATAGTAGAGGTTGTACACCCTGGTAAAGGTGAACTTGTATGCTGCAGTAAACCCATGATGCTCATGAAGGAGAATACCGTTGATGCCTCCAAGGAGAAGCACGTACCTGTCATAGAGCATACCTCTAATGGTATAAGAGTCAAGGTAGGTTCAGCTCCTCATCCTATGGAGGAGAAACATTACATTGAATGGGTTGAAATTATAATCGATGATGTCTCTTATAGGCGGTATCTGAAGCCTGGTGATAAACCCGAAGTCGAGTTCACAGTTAAAGGAAGGAGGGTAACCGCCAGGGAATATTGTAATATACATGGTCTATGGGTGTCAAGCTAGTATAAAATTAACCCTCTTTTTCCAATTTTTTTTGTCTTATCTGACGAGGTTTAAATATTAAAAACCATTTTTACCTGTAGCCTTGATAGGTTAATTTTAACCTCTTATTACGTTATGTTTAGCTGGTTATTATTATGAAGAGGATTATATACGCTGGCGAAGAACCATCAACTAAGGATGTGCTAAGCAGGATAAAAAACAAGGAGGTTAAAGAATGGTTCTTCTCTAACTTCAAGGATTTCACACCTGCTCAGCGATACTCTTTATGTTATATCTCCAAGGGGGAGAATGTGCTTATCACGTCTCCTACTGGTTCAGGTAAGACGCTTAGTGCTTTCTTGTTTTCTATTGATCATCTACTCACTTTAGCTAAAGAGGATAAGTTGGAGGATAAGGTCTATGTGTTGTATATCTCTCCTTTGAAGGCTTTGAATAATGACATACATAGGAACCTGGAGGAACCACTTAGGGAGATAAGTAGGATTAATCCTGCTGCCGGTAGGATAAGGGTTGCTGTGCGTACAGGTGATACTCCTCCTGATGAGAAATCTAGGATGCTTAGACGTGCTCCCCATATCCTTATAACAACACCTGAGAGTGTAGCTATATCTCTTAATGCTCCGAAATTCTCAGAGAAGTTACTTGATGTTAAATGGATAATAGTGGATGAGATACATGCGTTATCTGATAATAAGAGGGGTGTGCATCTTTCTCTTTCTCTTGAGCGCTTAACATATAGGATGAAGAGGAAGCCTGTTAGGATTGGTTTATCAGCTACTATTCATCCTCTGGATATGGTTGCTAGATTCTTAGTTGGATATGATGACCCTGATAAAGGCATACCTAGGGGGTGTATGATAGTTGATGTTAACTATGCTAAAAGGATTGATTTAGCTGTTGTTTCACCTGTATCAGATTTCATCTATACATCATCTGATGCAATGAGTAAGAGGTTATATGAGAGTGTTTTAGATTATATAAAGAGTCATCGTACTACACTTGTATTCACTAATACTAGGAGTGCTACTGAGAGGGTTGTTTTTCATCTGAACCAGGTGTTGAATAACGGTGTAAGCGAGGATATAGGTGCTCACCATAGCTCCCTGTCTAGGGATGTGCGTCTTGAAGTTGAGAATAACCTTAAGAAAGGTAGATACAAAGCTGTTGTGAGTTCTACTAGCCTAGAGCTCGGTATAGATATAGGTTATATTGATCTTGTCTTGCTTATAGGTTCACCTAAAAGTGCTACAAGGGCGTTGCAGCGTATAGGGCGTAGCGGCCATAGGTTACATGAGGTGTCTAAGGGTAGGATTATAGTGTTGGATAGGGATGACTTGGTTGAATGTTGTGTACTAGCCAAGTATGCTAAGGAGAAGAAACTGGAGAGGTTGAAGATACCTACTAACTGTCTTGATGTACTAGTGCAGCATATTGTAGGTATGAGCCTGGAGAAGAGATGGAGGGTGGATGAAGCGTATAGACTGATCAGATCAGCTATGCCTTATCATCAGCTTAGCCTTGATGACTTCAAAGCCTTGTTGAGGTATCTAGCTGGTAACAAGAGTCTTGAGAAGAAGAGGGTCTATGGTAAGATATGGTACGATGAGGTTTCAGATGAATTTGGTAGAAGGGGGCGTATGACCAGGGCTATATATTATATGAATTCTGGTACTATACCTGATGAGGTATCTGTTAAGGTGTATGATGATGATACCGGTAGATTTATAGGTAAGCTTGAGGAGGAGTTCATTGAACGTTTAACACCTGGTGATATCTTCGTCCTAGGTGGTAAAACCTATGAGTTCAAAAAAATAAGAGGTATGAGGGCTTATGTGACGGGTCAGCCTACAAGAAAGCCTACTGTGCCTTCATGGTTCTCAGAGATGCTTCCTTTACAGTATGATCTAGCTTTACGTATAACTGAGTTCAGGGATAAGATGAGGAGGATCATAGGTAAGGGTGAAGGGGCTGTTGATGATTATATAATGAGTTATCTTGATGTTGATGAGACATCTGCTAAGGCTATATACCAGTACTTCCATGAACAGTTTTCCCTCTCTGCTATACCTTCTAAAAATGAGTTGCTAGTTGAAGAGTTCATAGATGATGATGGTTTATACTGCTATGTCTTCCATTCATTGATAGGTAGAAGGGGTAACGATGCTATCAGTAGGGCTATAGCTTATCTCATAGCTAACAAGTGGAAGACTAGTGTACGTATAAGCGTGAATGATAACGGTTTCATGGTTACATGTAGAAAGAGGCTCAGTGAGGATTTTATAAAGGGTTTATTCGCGGATAACCTAGATGAGGTGTTGCCTAAAGCTATTTTGAATACTGAGATGTTTAAGAGACGTTTTAGACATGTAGCTGTAAGATCCTTCCTTATCCTTCGTAGATACGGTGAACATGTCAAGAGTGTTCATCATCAGCAGTTCGACGCTCAGATACTTATAAAGATGCTTAAGGAGAAAGACCCTGATTTCCCTGTGCTTAAAGAGACTTTCAGGGAGATAATGGAAGACAGCTTAGATATTGATAACGCTAGAGAGTACTGGTACAGGGTGAATAACGGTGATGTAGATATAAAGCTGTTACATCTACCTATGCCTTCTCCTTTTGCTTTTAACATAGTAGCTGCTAGTGTATCAGATATAGTGCTGATGGCTGATAGGAAAGAATACATTATAGAGCTACATAAGAGACTAGTTAGTATAATACGTGATAGACATGCCGTTCGTCCAGAGCTTTAGGTTAACAGATGATATCGTGTTATGCAAGGAGCGAGCTGTCTATCTAGAGGGTTTAAACACTTGTGTTGTATCTGATCTTCATATAGGTTTAGAAGAGGGTGTATTAGGTGCACCTGTGGATATACAGAGTGATGATATCCTGAAGAGATTAGATGATTTAATCAAGAGGTATAAACCTGAACAGCTAGTTATAAACGGTGATTTTAAACATACGTTCTCATCTAACATAGATGAGGAGTGGATAGGCGGCGCTAGGATACTAGAGTATCTTACAGGTATGGTTAAGGTGTATATTATACGGGGCAATCATGATAATTTCCTCTCTAGTATAGCTAATAGGTGTGGTGTTGAGTTAAAAGATACCTTTTCTCTTGGGGGTTATGTGTTTGCTCATGGTCATAGAGAGTTACCTGGGAGAAAAACAGGTGAGGTGTATATACTTGGTCATGAGCATCCAGCTGTTAAGCTTAGGGATAAGGTTGGTGGTTATGTGAAGATACCGGTTTTTGTATGGAGAAAAGGTGATTTCTTGGTTCTACCTGCTTTCTCTTCGTGGACTTATGGTCATGACCTCTCTGATGGTGAGGTACTGGTTAAATCCTTAACTTTTGATGAGTTCCTAGATTCCAGGGTTATAGGTTGTACTGATTATGGTTTGTTGGATTTATCTAGGTTAAAAGATTTGATGAAGGCTGGTAGGTTATAGACTTGTTTCTAAAAATGGTAAATTTTTGATTTTTTTACCAAAAATGGAACTATTTTTAATGTTAAAGAGACCAACAAATTCTATACAATAACAATCGGAGCTGTGCCCCTATACATAAATATTGGATATTGATATTGAAAATGTTACGGAAAACGAAACAAATCACATATCATCTCTATTTCACTTTTATCTATCACACGGCTCTCTACATATATCGCAATCCTTCTCCTTGCATGGCTCCAGATGTATATGTACATCACTATCAGCATATACCCTCTTGATTAGTGATTCTACACGATGGCAGAGTTCATGTGTCCTCTGCACAGGCATATCCCTATCTACTACGAGATGCATGGTTATATCATCCTTACCTTGACCCCTGATAACCCTGATGTTATGAAATGATATTATACTCCTCTGTTTTTTAAGGATATTCTCTATGAGCTGTTTCTTCCATCTGTTATCCTGGTATGTCTCTCTCGGTTCTATATGTATAATACTAGAATACGATGTTTTATCTTTGATCCTCTCCTCTAAAGCATCAGCGATCTCATGCGCTTTATCAAGCGTTGTTGTATCATCAACCTCAGCATGAAGAGTAACAACCTTATTTGAACCGTAATCATGTAGTGAGATATCATGCACACCTTTAACCCCTGGTATCTCACCGCCTATAGCCTCTATACTATCCAACACATCACGATCAGGGGATCGACCTATCAGATAGTTAGATGAATTTTTAACAAGTGTCAACCCCACCCAAATAATGATAACAGAGACTATAATACCAAATATCGGATCTAGAAAAATATAACCCCTGCTCGATCCCATAATGCTAACAGCAACACCTATAGCAGCCAAAGCATCACTACGATGATGCCAAGCATCAGCTATTAGGATATCACTATTTATTCTTTCACCTATAGCGATGGAGAAACGAGCCATCCATTCCTTCACAATCGCCGATATAACCAGGACTAACACAGTGATTATTGATAATTCCTTGTTGGTTATTGATACAGTATTGATTAGGCGTTCAACTGATTGCTGTATAAAACCCATACCTGTGATTACTAATAGTATCGCTATGATCAATGTCGCGATATACTCCACCCTACCATACCCGAAAGGATGTTGTTTATCAGCTGGTTTCTTAGCTATCCTAAAACCTATTATAACTACGAACGATGTACCTACATCTGATAATGTATGAAAAGAATCAGCTATCAAAGCGATACTATTGATCAGAACACCTAGAGTAAGCTTTATGACAAATAAAACAGTGTTTCCTGCTACACTAACCAAGCCTTCAAGATAACCATATCTGGCACGGGTTAATGGATCATTCGGATCACCATAGTTAGGAATCAGATTTTGTTGCAGAGCTTTTATCATTAAACAAAACACGGAACTTAAAGTAAAGATATAATTCTTTTGATTCAACAATAAAGGATTAAAAAAAGGATATGAAATAATGAAAAAAAAGAAGAAAAAGGATATTACTATAACCATATCTCATTAGATAAAACCATTCTTCACCTGCTAAATATTAAAAAATATGCAAATACTCTTAAATCAATAATCCTATTACCATTTATATTTACATGTAATCTACCCGCAAAAAAATAATAAAAGGTAGAAAATTAGATTACAAAAAAAGGTGGAAGGATAAAAATGGTGGAATTCGAGACTATAAAAGCAGAGGAGATAAAATTTGGAAAAAATAATTTTATAGAGGTATCTAGGAAGAAAACCGTAGGTATTGCAAACGCACGAGAATTCATATCTATATCACGTGGTTTCTACCTAAATGATGGTAGCAGAAGGTGGAAGGCATCTGTTACACTACCAGATGAACCTGAGAAAAGAGAACGAATAGCTGATCTGATTAAAACATTATAAAAAAAAGAAAAAAAGCAGATAGAGTGAAGGATTATTCTAAAAAAACATCCAATCATTAAAGGAAATTATAGTACGCCCCGGTCGGGATTCGGACCCGAGTCCCAAGCTCGACAGGCTTGGATGATAGGCCACTACACTACCGGGGCTTTTTTAGGGTTACATAAAGATTCAACCCAGCTTCTATAAGAAAGGGGTAAAATGCTACTCCTTTCTTAATCTTTTTTGTTTTCTCAGGTAACACTATCCAAAGATATGTTAATTTAAAGGTTAATAACATTAATTGTATTTTAATTTTAACACAAGTTTTCTAACCCAAAAAAGCTAAACAGAATACAGAAAATTTTAAAAGACGTTATCTATTGATATCACCATTGTTAATACTTGTTTGTACCTCCAACGATCTAATAGGAGAGGGGGTGAAATAAACATTGGAGGATGTAGATAACTCTGATATAATCAAGACTGTACTCACCAACATGCTTAATATATCACAGAGGAAATCATCAGATGTTAACTCATTCACCATGATGGATAACATACTAAAAAATCTAAGTCAACAATACGATTTCTTAAGATTTGTACATGTTAATAACACTCGTTTCAAAGAGGAGAAAGACGCTGTACAAGTCTCAGATAATGTAAACAATGTTGATGCTAACATGCTGGGCAGAGCGATACAGGATATTGTGACTACGATGACTGAATCACTAGGATCATCTGCTGGTTTCTACTTTATCAAGGAACTTCAAAGGAGATTAGGCGAGGATTACAACACACTGTTAGAGGATATCGGTGTTGATCTCAGCATCATGCAGTTAGAATTTGAAGTGATCAACAGGATGAAAAAATAGAGGAAAAAAACCACATGCATAGGTTTTTTATCCTCATATACTATTACACCTATATTAAAAACTTTGAAAAAGCAAAGGATTTATTAAACCCTTTACAAATCACAATAAATAATAACGGGAGGTGAGGGGGAGTATCAGGATCACATATAAAAGTATACCTCAGCGATGATAAAGGAGAGATCGGGGTAGGAACAATGATAATCTTCATAGCTGGTATACTAATCGCTGGTGTTGTAGCAAACGTACTGATACAAACCATGAATAGTCTCCAACAGCAAGCTATGACTACAGGCCAAGAAACCATACGCGAGGTAGCATCAGGTGTTAAGATTACACAGGTTAGCGGGTACGTTCAATCATCATCTATAACACAATTAGCTATCCTTGTTACTCCTATAGCAGCCTCAGAGCCTATTGATCTCTCCACTGCTATACTATCCCTCTCAGATTCTAAAGTTAACGTTATATTAAATTATAGCTCAAAATGCTTCAATAGTAGTATATCCAACAATGGTCTTTTTGGTACCATTAACACTAGTAATCTAACATCAACCACTTATGGCGTAATAGTTATACGTGACACAGATAGCTCCTGCACTGTTAGTAAACCCATTATCAACGATAGAGACATAGTTGCGTTAATAGTTAACACCACAAAATGTTTCTCAGGTATAAAAACTCGTACTACAGTATCAGGTGTGTTATACCCTGAGCATGGTATCACCGGGATAATATCATTTACCACGCCATCATCTTTTATTAATACAATCGTTGACCTACAATAATAAAGATTATTTTATAAAAAAATATCCATGTATATTTCAACGTTTCTCATCCATGGAGATAACCTGGGATTTGTTTTCACGTTCAAAGAATACCTCAGCTATTTTATACAGATCCATATCAACTTTTTTAATGGTTGAAACCGCTGATTCCAAGGGTACCGATACTATCCTATTACCCTGCAGAGCTACCATCTTACCATAGTCATTATTCTCTATTAAACCAACAGAGGCTATACCAAACCTTGTCGCTAGGATCCTATCATAAGCTGTCGGTGTTCCTCCACGTTGCACATGCCCTAAAACCGTTACTCTGACCTCAACTGGTAACCTCTTTCTAATCTCATTCTCTAAGAAATGACCTATGCCACCAAGTTTTACATGACCGAATTCATCAACCTCTTGACTCTGCGTTATATACTTATCTACATCCCTTGGTTTAGCACCCTCAGCTACCACTACGATACTAAAAGTCTTACCCTTATTGTACCGTGTTTTAATACTCTCACATACCTCATCCACATCAAATGGCTTCTCAGGTATCAGTATCTGATCAGCACCACCAGCTATACCAGCCATCGTAGCTATCCAACCAGTATGCCTACCCATAACCTCCAAGACCATAACTCTATGATGCGATTCAGCGGTTGTATGAAGACGATCAATAGCCTCTGTCACAATCGAGACAGCAGTATCAAAACCGAACGTGTAATCAGTACATGATAAATCATTATCAATTGTTTTGGGCACACCAACTACAGGTATACCCATCTGATGTAGCTTTAATGCTACGTTTAATGTATCATCACCACCTATAGCTACTATAACATCTATATTAAATTTTTTAATATTCTCTAATAGCTTGTTAACATCATCAGTGTTTTTAAAAGGATTTGTCCTTGAAGTACCAAGTATAGTCCCACCCTTAGTCAGAATACCTGAAACCTGCTGATTTGTAAGAGGAATCATATCACCTTCTATCAAACCTTTCCAACCATTCTTTATACCTATAGTCACCCAGTTGTTAATGCTTGATTTTCTAACTATCGCACGTATAACC
This sequence comes from Thermoplasmatota archaeon, assembly GCA_038740425.1. Lineage (GTDB taxonomy): Archaea > Thermoplasmatota > E2 > DHVEG-1 > DHVEG-1 > JAVYLV01. Next base: position 36,884 of record JAVYLV010000003.1, read on the forward strand.
GCGTTTAAACCAGGGCAATCCCCACCACCGGTCAATATACCTATCTTCTTCATATAACCTGCTCCTCTCTACCCTTAAACCAGAGATAGTAACACAGGTATAATTATCTTATTACTATTTTAATAACTTATGGTTAATCTGGTTACCGCAAAAAATATGGTCTGTTGAAAAAAAACCAATCTCAGATACTTTACAGATACATTCATACAAAAAGTAAAAGGTGTACATCAACACTGGAATCCATCTTAGGAACAACCTGTCTTTTCAATCAACCTCTCCTGTGTTAAACCAAGAATCTCTAAACAAACTAAAACAAAGATTTTAGTATATAGCATAGTTCTTAAACAGGAAACAGATTAATTACCTGGGAGAAAAACATGATAACAAAAAAAATCAACATAGGAAAAGGAGAGGTGCTTGGATATCTCATTGATCTTAATAACGCACCACTTATTATTTTACAAGCAAAAAAAGGATATGTAATGTGCGGATACCTAAATATGAACACAGCGAATAAACTAGGAGATATCGCTGGAAAAATAACTGGTGTAAAAAACTTTGAAGACGCACTAAACTCGACTATAGTTGAAGTATCAGAAAACGCGAAAAAAATAGGTTTACATGAAGGGATGAACACCAAAGAATTTTTAAAAATGCTAATGTAAGGAGTACCCTACTTTATGCTAACCTTAAAGGATATATCAAAAGCATATGATATCATCAAACCCATAGTACGACATACACCTATTGAAAAATCAAAAACCTTTTCAAATTTAACAAAAGAAAACGTTTATCTTAAACTTGAAAACCTACAAACAACAGGATCTTTTAAGATAAGAGGAGCGTATAACAAAATTTATCATCTAACTGAAAACGAAAAAAAAAGAGGCGTTGTATGTGCCTCAGCTGGAAATCACGCTCAAGGCGTGGCTTACGCATCTACGTTATTACATGTGAAAAGCACTGTTTTCATGCCGATCTATACTCCACCAACAAAGATTATTGCTACTAAGTCGTATGGAGCAAAAGTTATTCTTGAAGGAAAAACATACGATGACGCCTATCTAGCTGCAAAAGAATATGCAACAAAAAATAAAATGGTACTTATACCAGCTTTTAACGATGAATATGTAATCGCAGGACAAGGAACTATAGGAATAGAAATCGCTGAGGATCTAAAAAAAATTGATGCAATAGTTGTTCCAGTTGGCGGAGGCGGGTTAATATCTGGTATCGCCATAGCGTTAAAATCATTAAAAGATAAAGTAAAAGTTATTGGTGTGGAGGCTGAAGGCGCACAATCGATGAAGCAATCATTGGAAAAAAAACAAATAATCCCTCTTAAAAGAATGGATACAATTGCTGATGGAATAGCTGTTAAAACACCTGGTGATATCACATTTGATATAGCAAAAAAATACGTGGATGAGGTTGTCACAGTAAACGATGAAGAAATATCTGACGCTCTTTATCTCCTGCTGCAAAGAGCAAAATTAGTTGTTGAACCTGCTGGAGCGACATCACTTGCAGCAATTCTCAGTAAAAAAGTATCATTACCCGGGAAAAACATAGTTGCATTAATCAGCGGAGGGAACATCAACCTATCACTTCTCACACAAATTATCGAACAAGGGATGATGAAAAACAAACTCTTAGTTAAAATATCAATAATTGTCAATGACAAACCAAAGTTCCTAAAAGATATTCTAACAATATTAGCAAATATAGGCGCAAATGTCCAATCGATTTCTCATGACAGAGGTACAACTTCTGTACCAGTTGGCTATGTGAAAATTACAATAACCTTACAAACATTAGGTGAAGAACAAATTAAAAAAATTAAACAAACTTTTGACAAAAAGAATTTAAAATATCAAATACTACATTAAAAACCACATTTCTACCATCCTGATCATATGATATGAAATCTTATTTTTATTCTAAACACAGATTCCTGCAAATGAAATATAAAGATTAAATTTTAAAACTAACTATCTTTACCTCAAAGAAAAGAAGCAACATAATAAAAAAAGATTTTTTACTTCTCTACTAATCTAATATCTACAATAAAATCAACTTTATTCTTTACAGAGGTTACACTAAGATGCTACAACGTTATTCTCTACCATACCCTCAGATAAAACAACATTATCCTCTAATTCATCTGAGGACACATCTACCTGTATGACTCCAGGAGCATATGTTATTATTTGTTCCATTACATCAATAACCTTCTCTAAAACTCTTCCCAATTCTACATTACGCACAGCGATAACATTAACTATCTGTTCAAATCGTTCAATAATTATAGTTTTTCTTCTAAAACCCATCCCATGGTTTATCCTTGCCTCACCATCCTTATCATCATCTGCCAATACTCCTTGAACCGGCGACTCTTCACCGTCATCATCTATAGATACTGAATCATCAAAAACATTTGTAACTCCTGAAAAACCCATATCATCTCCATCAGTATCTACTGATCTACTGTTCTCGTTGTTTGGCACACCTTGAGTGAATCTATCAACCATGCTCTTAAAAACAGAGTCTTTAGGGAGTCTCTCATACAATCCATCATTGACGAACAAAAATGAAGCAGAACTTGTAGACACAAACATAAAGAAAATTAACAAAAAAAATACTGTAACCACGTATTTTTTAGTCATTTTATACACCCCTTAAACCATTTAACTTTTTCTTATTCATAATATAAAAAACTATCGTGACAAAATTTCAAAATGATACATTTGACCACTCTTTCAACCGTTGACGTTAACACATTATTCAAACTCAAAGATTCTAAATCAACCAAGTATAATTAATGACAATACTTTAAAGAACCACGGCATAAAAACCACACAAAAAAACTAAGTGACAAAAAAAATAATAATAAGCAAATACTTAGTAATACACTTACAGATAAAAAATCAATCAAGATTCAAATCATAAGAACATGGTAAAACAAAAATAAACATTAACCCAGAATAAAGGACAACAGCTCCATATTACCCTCTTCATAGTTAAGCAGAAACCCTTACTCCAATACTGGCACCTGGAAATAGTTACCCATAAATGTTGTTATCAAAGACCCAGTTATAGCTACCACCCATACTAACAACACAAAAAAAAGCAGAGAGGTTATCTTATGACTACCACGTAAAGTCCGTATAGTAAAACCCATAAGGAAAGAGTGTATAACCATCACAATAAATACAACAATAAAAGTAGTCTGAAAAACACTTGGCGGCAGAGGATTCAACACAGCTGCTTTTTGTATATTAGTCCCCTCAAATGGGTTACCAGCCATACCAGCCAGTATAATATCATTAAGATGTTTAGCTATAACCAAGCATATATAAACACAGAATGTCAAACCAAAGGTTATACCACCAAAGAGCGAAGCAGAGGTTTTCACAATAGCAAGCTTCTTCATACGTAGATTCCTAATTCTTCTAAGATTCTCAGTGATCATACGAGAAACATTCCTAGGATTAGCAGCAGCGTACGTAGCCTCTCTGAACATCTCAGAGGCACGCTGTATAATGTTACTACCAGTATCAGCACCGAACCATTCCCATGCAGCATCATCATTGATACGTGTCCTTAACCTCTTATATAAATCCTTAAGATGTTTAGTAAGTATACCATAATCCTTCTCACTTAAATAATAAAGCGACTCTGTTATCTTACCACCACGCATAGATGAAATACTACCAAGAGCAGGTAAAAAAGCAAAGAAATTACGCTCTTTACGTTGGATGTTATCCTCCTCCTTAAACGCTCTATAACCAGGTATTATCAAAGGAGTTATAGCTAAAGCAAACAATATCTCAAAAGGTAACATACTAATAACAGGTAAACTAAGCATATACTTACCCACAAAGAGGAACACACCCACACCTATACAAGCTACAATAGATTTCTTAAACAAACCCTCTAATTTTTTCTCAGGCTCACCTTTCTCCCCACTAGTCCTCCATATCTCATCTGAAGGGATCATCGATTTAATAAGATACAATAGCAACAATTCTGATATTATAAGTAAAAAGGATGAAATATAGAGAAACGTGTTAGTATCCTCCCCACCCATAAGTATAGGTATAACTATACCCAAAGCCATGATGAATATAATAGATATAAGCAGACTAACATAAACCTCATTCAGAATGGTAATATTCTCATTACTGGACTCATACATCGTCTCATACTCCTCCAACACAGCCCCCTGCTCATGCTCTATAAACTCCCTATGCTCCACACCACTCATCAAACTCTGAGAGAACCTATCAAGAAAATCTTTAAGCATCCTACTAGGAGTTCTTTTAGACACAAACTGGAAACTTTTAGCAAGAGGAGTACGCCACTCAGTTGATAATACACTAATCTTCTTCAACTCCTCACTTAAAGCACC
>JAVYLV010000004.1:0-41039 GCA_038740425.1 Thermoplasmatota archaeon
AAAGGTTGTTTGCGAAAAATTAATAATATTTATTAACAATTATATAATAGTTATTACTAATTAATAATAGTGATTAATTTTTAATAAACTGTTAAAAAAGGTTATAAACTCATTTTATATGATGGTGGTTTTGGTATTATGAACAGACTAAGTGTATCACTGAACGATAAATCATTCGAGATCATACAGAAATACCTATCTAAGTATAATACATCACAAGCTGATATAATAAGAAGAGCATTACAGATACTAGATATAATGGAGGAGGCTACAGATAAATCACCTATGGAGAATATACTAACATATATAGACTACTTAGCAAACAAGGAACATATAATACTAGACATAGTTCATTGGAAACTCATATTCCATGAGCTTAACCAACATGCATCAGATAACTTCTGGGATGCCTTATACAAGACGGGAGACAACCATAGGAGGGAATACTTCGATAAAGGAATAAGAGAAGTAAAACAAATACTAAGATACGTTGAAAAGACAAACTGGTATACCCTAAAAGAGGAAACAAAGAACAGTTTTACCTTGATACTATCAGTGGCAGAATCATCGCGTTTCATAAAGACATTCTTTGAAGGATTCTTCAGTAAATACCCGCAGAAGGTTGAAATAATAGAAGAGGACATGAAGATAAGAATAAACACACGCTAAGAAACCTTTTCCATGGGTCTATATTTTTATCATATTCTTATGATTTCTTAAACCATCGTAAAAACATGAAGATTATAATCAGAAATATAGTTATGACTATGGCAGGTGCTACTATAAATATCACAGATTCGTCAAGGATAAAATGAAAAACATTCTCAGGTTTATCCCCTGTTGAACCATTAGAACCACTAGAATCATTAGTCAATGTGATGCGAATAGTCTTTGATGCTGTACTCCTACTACCATTATTATCAGTAACATTCAGATATACATTATAAATCCCAGGTGAAACAAATACATAGTGAGTAAACCTACCTTTAAGTTTCACACCATTGATCTCCCAAGTGTAATCAACTATACTGCCATCAGGATCATAGCTACTAGACGCATCCAATACTATAGAAGCATTGACTAAGCCTGTATCAGAAATATTAATAACAGGTACAGGTGGTTTATTATAAGGCGAAGGTTTATAAGCTACGATAATAGTTTTTCTATCAGGCTCTGACCATTCCATTTTATCATCCCTGACATAGAACGATACATTATGCGTTCCTACAGATAGATTAGATGTTGAAAAATATTGACTATCGCTGAGAACACCATCTATATCTGAGAACCATCTGTAACCAGTTATGCTACCATCATCAGTACCATAACCATTCATATAAACAGGAGTACCATAGTAAGAGTAAGCAGGATTGATCGACGTGATATGGGCCACAGGTTTCTGGTTAACCGGAGAGGCAATAGTAACTGTTAATATATAAGGGTCAGACCAGGCTCCTTCATTATCCCTAACTGTGAAGGAGATGGTATGTATACCTGAGGAGAGGTCTGACCTAGTGAAAGATGATTCTGAACCATTATACAGTACACCGTTAATGTTAGACACCCATCGGTACCTTGTAATATAACCATCAGTGTCTAAACCGCCGCCTGTGAATCTTATACTATCTCCATATTGTGCCTCTGCAGGATTAGCATTAGCACTTGTGACTAATGGTTTTTTATTACCTATGAATAGAGGGTAACGATCCACGTTACTACCACCAGGTATGATATATGGTGTGTCTCCTATACCATCACCATTTGCGTCAACCCCGGTGTAATCACTCCAATAGTTCCCACCTGAAGGGTAACCGTTATCCCAGGTGTTATTACCCGAATCAATAGCGTTACTGCCACTGTTATCAAAGTTGTTATGATAGAGGACGTTACCACCACTATTAGAGCATTCGATTCCTTTAGAGTTCGCTGTTATAGTGTTACCCGCTATAGTGTTATCGTTAGCACCTATTCTCATACGTATGCCACATAGATTATTCCTAGTAATTATATTCTCATCTGAAATGATGTTACCTATTGAAAAATATATGTCAATACCAGCCATGTTATCCCTTATAGAGTTACCTTTAATGCTGTTAAAGGACGAAACATAGATATTCAAACCATATTGATTATTGTTCCTTATAGTATTACCCTGAATAGTATTATAGTTAGATGAAAATAATTGTATGCCGTCGCTCTCTTTGCTGCCCTGTATTATACATGATTTTATATTACAATGATTTACTCCATCAAGGAGGAGACATTTCATACCAGTACCTTTAGCATTTTGTATAACAAAACCTGATATACTAACGTTATCAGCGGTTATCCTGACTACATGTGTTGATGATACACCATTTATAACAGCTACTTCGCCCTCTACGCATATCAAAGATAATTCTTTATCTATGATTAAATTCTCATTATACGTGCCACTATATACATATATGGTCGAACCAGCAGAAGCGTTTGATATAGCGGATTTTATACTTGTGTAATCCCTACCACCTTTGATATCAACATATATAATCCCAGCTGAAGAAACCATGATAACGTTGTTGCTAACAACGATTGATATCAGAAAAAATAAGAGACAGAGGATAGAATAAAAACCTCTTCTATGAACCATATATTTCTCATCTCTCCATATAACAGTACAAATAGTACTGTTTGATAATGTTAATACTATAACTTATATTTTACTGATGTAAGTACTAAGAGATCAATTGTTGATGAAAAACCTATTACTTGATACAATTGCTAATAAAATATCCTAAAAATTAACTTTGTAGTATACCGATAAAAGACTATCTTTATATTCTATACTATTAGTACAAAAATTTTTGAAGTATCTCGCCATCAAATATTTTATTAATAGGCATTCACATTCAAATAAACAAAAGGTGAGGGAAAAATATGGCTAGAGAATTCACAAAGAACATGCTAATAATGCTGATATCAATAATGGTAGGTGTAGTTATAATAACCTATTTCGTAGCTGATATTGTTAGACGTACCCAAATAGAGACACTTACAATTGAGCATGCAGCTGAGATCCAGAATATAAATTATAGAAATGAGAACTTCACTGATCATATACTACAAGGTACGGTCAAGATGGATTCAGCACGTGAAATAAGAGAAGTTGGTAATTATTATTTTGACTTTGCATTATTCTGGTATACAAACGCTGTCTCCACTTATAACAACAGTATAAGAGTAAATTACTGTAATAGATGTATAACCAACTGTACAGAAGCTATGACTAATTATCTGTCATCGTATGACAAATTTAAGATATCAAAACCCTACTTCGAAAAAGCTAAAGATTATACGGATAATGATAAATACCTAGAGCTGATAGGATACTATACTTCATTTGCCCAGGCAGGTATCAACATCACAATGCTTAGATACAATGCTAGTGTATTATTGAAAAAAGCGGCTGAAAACCTCTCATTAAATAACATGGAGAATGTCACACTTTTGATTACTCTTTTCAATGAGACCGAGATGCTATACGCACAACAGGTAGCAATATACAATACTTATAAAGAACAGATAAGTGAATATCTATTCTTTGATACCATACGAGAACCTCATTAAAAAAGATTAAATTTAGAGAGATAGGGCTATCTTAACAGTAAAAACCTGATAGAATGTATTCTTTCTATTCCGCGTATCTTCTTAGTTCATCTAGTTTTTATCCTTCAAGCCTATCCTATGCTCATCAAAGAAGAAGATAGGTGATACAACAGGATTCTTTGTCGAAGTAAAAACCACCTGTTTTAAACCAGATAACGTGGTGTTAATTTGAGAGACAGTTTTTGTATCAACTATGCCAACGCCTGAACGATTCAACGTATATCTAAGCATATTGCCCTCCTGCTCAATACGTAACTTATACCAACCATTATATAGGTAACCCTGTGGGTAATCGGTACTCAATTTTTTCCAACTAGTAGAGGAATCACGATAAAATAATGATAACACATAATCAGTTGGATGATCATTACCACACTTAATATAATCGAATTTTATTGTTGCTATGTCCTGACCATTCTCATTCTTAAAGGTTAAGTACAAGTCAGCTTCTTCACTAATATTACCACAGGCGAGCCATACCTCCCACCATGAAACGTGCTTGTTAAACTGCGCTAAAGTATAATTCCAATACTGTGGGTTATCTCTTTCACGTAGTTTTACTTTAAATGATTTCAACGTAGAGTAATGATAACTCAATGCAACCTCAAAATTACTAGAAACGTCTCTCTGGCTGGTGACGAACCATTGATATATATCATAAGACTGCACAGCACCCACGCCAGGCGTGTCATCTGAGAAATCCTCAATTAGAACAGACGGTGTCTCGTAAGCAGTAACATAAAGAATTGTTGGATCATCATCCCCTGTCTCCCCATCACCATCTTGATCTATACCATCATCAATAAATGGATCATCGGTAAGCTCAACTGCATCATTTATATGATCCTCATCACTGTCCCAGTATACATTACCCTGGTTTTTAATTTCAGCATTATTAGGTAAACCATCATTAACCCTGACTTGGAATGTTAGTATGACACTACTCTTAGCTGGTATACCACCATTCCATACTATCCTGTTATTAACTGCATCATAACCTACAGTACCAGATGAGGCGGTAGCAGAACCTATGATATACGTAGTATTAACTGGTATCATATCCTCAAATTCATTACCTGGGTTATCTGTCTGAGGTATAGTACCTATGTTACTAATAGTGATACTATATTTTACTGTATCACCACATTCTAATAAACCACCGTTAAGATCCTCAGCTGTTTTACGGGCTATGATCTCTGCTTTGGCGTAACCTGAGAACATGACGTTATCTATAAAAGCAGCGCTATCAAACTGGTTATCACCAGTATCAACTATATCAAAGGTAATAGTGACCAGTTCATTTGGTGACACAGGATGCTCCCTTGTAATCAGAGCGGTTGCACCAGCATCAGAACCGGGGTTCTGAGGTGTTGTAGATACCCAGTCGACGCCCTCAGGGTTACCACTAGTAGCAAATATATCAAAACCTGTACCAGGTATATGGTTAGCATTTAATACGAAATCACCGCTGTTAACATCAATAACATAGGTTGATACACCTTTTGATGGTGAATTCACAGTTATCGTTAACTTATCGTTATACTGAGAGCCTATATACTCTGGTGCTTCAGCACTATAGAATTGTACATCATAATACAGATAATGCATATACGGCGGTACACGTAAGGTGAGGGTTAAGGTTGATCTATCACGAGGAGTACCATACTGTCCACCGATGAACCATTCACCACGTTCACTACCAGGATTAAGAGCACTAGTTGTAACAATAGGTGTACCAGCTATACCTGTGCTAAGCAGTATGAACGTTGATCCATGTGTAGGATACATAGTACCTAAATGTGACAAAACCACAGCTTGCCTATGACCATATTGATCAGTATCTGTATACGAGCTACCAACCAATACTGATGGATCATTTAATATTGCTAATGCTAGATCCAAACCGTCATACGAACCAGCGGTAACGGGTTTATAAGTGAAAGCACTCATAGCAAGTAACAAGGTAATGACTGTTAATAATATCAAACTGTTATAATGCTTCATCCTATCTACACACCCCCGCTATACATTGTTATCATTAAATGCTCAGATTCAGTAATAACATCATCATTGATCATATTGTTTGGTGTTATTATACAATACCATATATCGCCATACAATGTTTCTTCTGATACGATGACGCTCTTATCAGATAAACCATCCTTACCACATAGATAGTTCTGGTATATCTGTTCAGGCGATAATGCACGTTGGTAGATGCATAAATTATCTATGAAACCTGTTAAACCTGCTCCACCGCCTATGGGTAGACCCGTAATGGTTAGTTCATCTATAGCAACGTATTCATCTAATGACGAAGTCATCCATTTAAACTGTAAGTACAGAATGTTGATATCATTAGGTATATCCACTTCTACGCGGACCCATGATGACTGACCAGTACCTATTACAGGTTCATCAACTTCGAACACAGGGATCCATTGGCCATTATAGAGATAGTATAAACCAACGAAGTCATCAGATTCAGTATTCTTATAACTATAATAAACTGATAGTTTGATATTCTCATAGTTTGATACATCTATACCTGTCCTGTTATAAATGATATACGCTGGGTCGAAATCACCGGTACCAGCTATAGCGTACGATCCGCTATAAGGGTTCAGATAAGGGTAACCATATATATTGAAATCATATTCCATACGGCTGTAAGCTGTAGCATTAATATATACTGCATCAATGTACACCTCATCGTAATCACTGCTCGCGTCACATTGAAATCTTATCTTCATATTAGTTGGGAAGTTATAGTTACTCTTGTTTATGTATAAAACCTCATGGTACCACTTATCTTTCTGGTAGCCACTAGGATAGTCTCTGTCGAGAACGGTAATCCATGAGGAGCCATCATAGTACAGCACCCACCAATCCTCACCATTAACCCACCCGGTACCTCTCCACATCCACCAGAAGTCAATCTTGATTGATATGTAACCAGGGGTACTTACATCAATAGGATTCGTGAGGTAGAATGATGATGCTAGACCACTGTTATCTCTGATTAAAACTGAATGAGTACCTTCATATTTATAGGTTGAACTGCGGAGACAGTCGCTACCACCACTAGTGTAGCTACCAAAACCAGTATTGAAATTGTCATATCTTAGAGTATCCCAGGTTTCAGTCTCTCCTGTATGCTCTGTTTCGATCCAGTTGTTCTTCTCCTCTTGTGTCTCAAAACCAGTTGAGAATATACCCTTCCTCTCCGATATAGTCTCTTTACCGATATAACCATAACTGGAGGTAGCACCATAGCCAAGGCTAGTACTAGGTGTATGACTCTGTTCTTTTTTATTGAGAAAACCATCAATGTATATAGAGCTTACACCTGTGGATGAATCATAGGATGCCGCTATATAATGCCAAGTATCATCATTAACAGGTATGGTACTTGTTATACTACTTGTACCATCACTACCTGTAGTTGTCAATATAATCCTACCAGTGTTACTTATAGTTATTTCAAATAGTTTTGTACGGTTAAATGATATAATTGACATACCACTTGCTGATGTTTTAATCCAGAAATCAACTGTTAGCTCATTAATCCGAGGGTTATCAAAACAGTAAGGGACCTCTATGTAACCATTACCATTGAATCTATACGCTCCACCTATCTTACCATCGCTACTCCATGTTATACCACCAAATATACTACCGTTATACTGATTACCTGAGTAATCTTTAACATTAGAGATAGTATTAGTATCAAAAGGCATTAATAAACGTGCAAAAGACTTAGATATCAGCCCCCGCTCAATCATCCATCTATAGATATAGGTGCGTGGTTTAGGAGAGAGAGAACTGTTAACAGAAAGGTTATAACATATTAAATCTTCATCAACTGACCGGGTACGAAGGGTTGATATAAGAATAGGGAAAGACAGTGGAGAAGATATAATAGAGGAACCTGTACCTTTTAGAATACCATCAAAAACCACAGACCTATAACCAGTATCATCTATCGAATAAACTGTTATACGTTTATACTCACTACTATTAAGTAAAACAGGGGGAGAATATACCCCGCCGAAACTCCAAAGATCATTCCTCTTATCCTTTAAAGAACCGTTGATATATACCTCATATGATTTTAGAGGTTCTCCTCCTATATGCTGAAGCACTATACGCCCATCCTGTACATATCCAACAATATGCACATTAGGCTCCACTGGTGGTAATTGCAGAGGGAAAACAGCATTATAAATAAAGATGAATACTATCACTGCTATCAGGATTAGGAATACACTACCAAGTACCTCTGATACTGCATAATCAATTTTTCCAAAGGCAGAATGATACGCCCGCATCTCTCCTAACCACTATATTAAATATCTCTATCTCCATATATATAAAACATTGGAGACATTTTGTCATATCACACGTTATGTCAACATAGAAGGATAAACCCTATCAGAAGAAGAACTTGAATATTATAAATGATATAATCGTCAATATAAAACCATATCGTACACCTGAAGATAAACGCCCATCAGTCATAAAACCACCTAGCACCCCTCCACCTACACTCTGTACTACAACAAAAGTGTAGAACATGTTTTTAACCTCTAACGGGTTAACCTTAGCTAATCTAATAGTACCCATACGTTGACCAGCCATTTTACTCTGAACATCAATCAAAGCTGCAAAGATAGTCTTATCAATGATCAATAAAACCGCTAAGAACACAAAGAAACTTATGAATATCACTATACTATACATGGACATCTCAGTTTTCCTCTGTTGTTCAACCCTTTTAATCTGATCCAACTCCTTAGCAGCAGCGTAGAAGACCGATGATGTGTTACCACCTATCTCAAATGCTTTATTCATAGTTATAGCTAAGCGTTTAATCTCATTAGTATTTATACGCTCAGCGAAATTCACCAAAGCATCCTTAACTGAGATACCCCATGATATCTGTGCAGCCATCATCTTAAGCTCAGGTGTAAGTCTACCATAATCTCCTTCAGATGCTGATCTAATAGCATCATAAATTGTCATACCTGAGGATGTTGAGTTAGCTATATCACGTAGAAACTCAGGCAGCTTATCATGTATCTCTTTCTTCTGTTTCCTTTTTATATGATCATAAAAACCTATAGGGCCTATACAGCATAGAACACCAAACACAAAAAAATCAACACTACTAAGTATATTCCCTGGTATCTTGATCCCACCTATAGCCAAGAAGAAACCAACTATGAAGAACATTGTAGCGAGTATTATAGATACACCCATCAGTATCTCAATGTTCTTATCTTTCCCATAGTATCTATGAATATTGTATTTTTTCTTCTTAACCATCCCTATACTTCCTCACCCATACCTATCTTCATCATCATGTAGAAGCCAAAATAAGCTAATGGTAGTATCATCAAAGCTAGTATGTAGAGGAAATCATATGAGATACCACCACTTGTTAAACCCATGACTGAAATGATTATCACTAAAAACAACGGGAATGCTATCACAGTTACTACAAAACTCTCAGCCATCACAGCCAGTGATTCCAAACTCTTTTTTCTACTATCAAGATCATCGAACATGTATTTATCAACACATCTTTCAAAATAAGGACCTAGTTCACTACCTGATTGTATAGTACCAACTATACCCTGCAGGAACTCAGCAAACTTCTTAGAGGGGGATATCGTTATAGCATGTTTAAGAGCAGTGATAGCATCCACACCCATAAGCTCTATCTCAGTCGTTATTTTTTTAGCTTCTTTCTGCACCTCACCGTACAAGCTTATACCAGCTAACGTACCGAATATCTCTGATGGTGACACACCAGCTGCTGACATTGTATTAATAAAGTTAGTGACATATGGTAAATAGCGATCTATGTTTTTCCCACGTGACTTAGCCTTTGATGATGGTAAACCTATATAGACAACTGCGATTATAACAGGTACAACACAGGATACCACCAGCATAATTAACGCAGTGATGGAATTAGGAAATAGAAGATAAAGTATCAAAGTTGAGGAAAAGGAGGATATGAAACCTATTATTATATTCATAAGAACCATTGAGTAGTACTCCTGGTATACCATGCTTATATCAGCTTTCTCTAATAGGTTATTCTTACTGGTTTCACTCACGTTAAATCTTTTAAATACGTTTTCAAAGAGACGGCGACACATTCTGGTATAAGAAGTGGATTTCATTGGGTGGATCCTCCTCTCGCTATTTTAAGAACCTGTTCAGGATGTTTATAGTAAGTATGTATTATACGACCAACTTCTCTGTAATCACGTATATTATTTTTAAGCATCCATTCTAATACTTGTATACGATTTTGTATTTCCTCCTCCAAGCGTTCTTCACTCCAATCATTCTGCTGCCTTATCCTTGTTAATACCTTGCTCGAACGACTACTTTCAAAACGATCATCAGTCTTAGATACCCATGTGAAAGGAGCCATGAATATCAACTGGTTGGTATCAGAATCTAGTTTAATTATCTCAGTTACACTAGTCATACGTCTAACCATTTTACCGTTAATCTCTACAGCATTCTGGAATACTATAATATCCAACGATGTTAGAAGAGCTCTGGGTAGTGATATCGGCGGGTTTTCAAGTCGCTGTATAAGGGTATGTATATCACTAGCGTGTATAGTAGCGTATGAGGTATGACCAGTAGCCATAGCCTGGAATAGCACATAAGCTTCTCTTCCTCTAACCTCTCCTACTATTATTACACGTGGACGTTGTCTTAGAGCTGCTCTTATAAGATCAAACATGTCTATATCTTTACCTGTTTTATTTTCGTCAGATGTTGAGAAACCTGCACGTGTAGTACCTGCTATCCAGTTTTTATGAGGGAGATTAACCTCTCTGGTATCCTCTATTGATATGATCTTATGTGATGCTGGTATGAATAATGATAAAGCGTTTAACGCTGTGGTTTTACCTGATGCTGTCCCACCACATATCAGTATAGATGCGCCGTATTCTATAGCTAACCAGAAATATGCAGCCATCTCCAATGACATGGATTTATAGGCGATTAAGTCTATGGGTGTTAATGGATCCTCTCTGAATTTACGTATAGTAAAGGTTGAACCTTTGGTAACAGTTCTTGCTAATGTAGCTTGTAATCTTGAACCGTCAGGTAGTTTACCATCAACTATTGGTGAATATATAGATATCTGTTTCCCTGATATCTGACATAGTCTAACGATAAGAGAGTTTAACTCTTCTTCGTTTTCAAAATGTATATTGGTCTCTATAGCTTCGTATTTCCTATGATGAATGAATATTGGTGTATCTGGACCGTCGCATGATATATCTTCTATACCATCGTCATGCATTAATAGATCTATTCTACCATACCCTAGGAAATCACGGAAGAGATGGTAGAATATCTTATCTTTTGATACAGTGATGTACCCTGAACCAGATTTGTCTTTTCTACCAAATAATGACTTACCTTCTTTAGTCTTATCTTTTTTCTCGGGTTTGGTTTTTTTTTGTTTATCTTTCTCTTTTTCAAGTTCCTCTATTTTTGATTTGAATTTATGATCAAAACGTATATTGTTGTCTGTTATGATACGTTCAAGTGTATCGCTCAGGAACTTGTGTTTCTCTTCGTTAGTCATGTCAAATGTGTTTACATCAGCTAGCATCTTAAACAGGTGTGTCAGTTCTTTTTTAATCTCTTTTTCTTTCTCGTTTAAAGATGGTTCTATAACTTCATATATATACTCATTTTTTGAATGGTCGTATATTATACGTCTACTTGCTAATCTACCCCACCCTAGTCCTTTTTTCTCTTCTATGATTTCTATCCCTGTCTTGTTAGTACTTATAGTTGGTAGTTTTTTTGCTTGTCTATGTTGACGTGCTTTTTCAAGTAGACTCATTTGTTTTGTATGGTCTATCTCAACTAGGGATCCATTAATATCATTGATTTGTTGTGCATCTTGTTTTTGTTTGATCATCTGTGCTTTTTCAAGTAGGCCCATACATGTCACTTGATCTTGTATTTACTCATAACCTTCTCATATAACGAGTAATCCTCTGATTGGGCAAAACTCTCTATAACATCGTCAGGTAGTTTTGCTAATAGATTATCAGTTATAAGCAGTAGTCTTTTCACGTCTTCATCGAGTGTTATCGTCTGATCAGTTATATCCGCTTCTTCTTTTATTGTTTCTTCTGTGTTTGATGTATCCTCTTTGTGTTTTTTCTCATTTTTTGAGAATATAGAGAATAATGATTTGCCTTCTTTCTCTTTTTTCTTTTGTTTTCTTTTAAGTTCTTTTTCTCTCAGTTTTTCTTGTTTTTTTAATTCTTTCTCTTTTTTCTTTTCAAGTTTCTTTAGTTTCTTAAGTTCTTTTTTGTCTAATGTTTTTTCTTTGGTTGTTCGTATCTTCCTATCTTCTTGTTTATGTCTTGCTACCTGTTTTCTCATTCTGCTCTCTTCTTCATGAGTTTTTTCATCATGTTTTGTTTTGGCATGTGTTTTTTCTTTACTGGTTATATGTGTTGTTTTGTACGGGGTTGACTCTATCATATGATCAGCTATTGGGTCTTTCATCATCGTGGCGATATCCTCGTTGTAAGTCCCTTGTGGTATTTGTTCTGCTTCTACTGATCCCTTTACTAGGTTGAATGATTTTTTCTTAACTGAGATATCCATATTGTTTTCTACTATTCTATCCAGGAGGTTGTTATTGGTTTCTGGTAGGATAGCTATATGCATCCAGTTGTCTCTAGGTGTATGTGGTTGGAAGGCGTCTTCTAATCTATCTACAAAGCGGAATGCTGATGTCCCTCCTATCATAGGCGGCGTTATAGTGAAATGCAGGGGTTGTATTTTATCTTCTTTGTTTATTGTTAGACTATTGGATATGTACTCAGTGGTCATGATTCTTTTATTTAATGGCTTCCAGTCTTCGATACAGAGCGATCTTGACATTGAATCTATATGCGAGATAGATGCATCCTCTTCCTCTCTTTTTGAGTGCTCATTTGTTTTTTCATGTTCTTTTAATATTTTATCGATCTTGTTTACTAATTCTAAATGTAAATCAACTTGTTTCTTTTTATCATCAGATTGAACTATCATCCATCTCATCCCCTTTTTTTCTCTTCATTGATTAAACCTTTTCTTGTAGAGTATATTCCAGATTAAACATTCTACCCATTATTTTTTCAGCATCCCATCATATAACTATATTATTACCCAGCATCCCAATATTTGTTCTATGATTTATAATTAAGTAAGCATATATCCATCTAATAAATGTTTCGTTCTTGTAAAAAAACCAAAGTACTTTCAGTAATCTCTGTTTCGGTAAACTCTATCTACTTCTACTGGTATTATGCCGATCAAGTTAAACATGACTGATATATTCCCTTACAGATACCGGAAGAGTCAACGTGAGATAATAGAGGATATCAGATCAGTCATTGATAACAAAGAACATTTTATCTTCGAATCTGGTACTGGCTCAGGTAAAACAATCTGTGTGTTATCAGCTACTATACCTTATGCTCTTAGATTCAATAAAAGAATTATTTATACTACTCGTACAAATGCTCAGCAACAGCAAGTTCTAGTTGAACTACGTGCCATAAAGAAGATGATAAAGAACACTGGTGTATTTGGTGTAGGTTTACAGGGTCGTTCTAATATGTGTCTTCTAGCATTGTTTGACTCTGAGATAAACTCTGGTACATCTGATGAGCTTTCCAGGTTCTGCTCTTATCAAAAGAAACAAGCTTTGAATACAAAGAATAAAGGTTGTCCCTACTATCGTAAATTTTTGAATGATAAAGATAAGACGATAGCTGTTGTGAGTTGGATGAAAAAGAGATTACCTACAGCAGAGGAGTTTGTTAAATACTGTAAAAAAATCTCAATATGCCCATATGAGCTGATAAAGATCATCATTCATGAAGCACTGGTGGTAGTTGTACCTTATATCTATATTTTTGATAAGACCATAAGAATAAAGCTATTAGATTGGATGGGTGTATCAGATGATGATATCATACTTATAGTAGATGAGGCTCATAACCTACCAGATTATCTACGTGAATCATACTCTGCTGATCTCAGCATAGGGATGCTTAATGGTTGCATATATGAAGCTGAGAAACATGGCAATCCCTCTCTCATTGACGGTGATATTACCATATCTGATTTCTGCAGAAGATTATCTGAGATCATATTCAACATTAGAGATACTTACGTATATAAGCTAGTAGAAGGAGAAACGCTACTCAGAGAGAATAAAACAGAGTATAATGATGCTTTTATACCATCGCATGAATTCGAATCAGAGATACTGTACAGATTCCATATAAACGAAGCAAAGTATCATGATATAGTAAGTGACCTAGTAGCCTACGGAGAGAAGATACAGGAGTACAAACAAAAACAGGGTAAACTACCAAGATCCTATATACACAAACTAGGTGTATTCCTGGATTTCTGGTTGAACATTGAAAGTGATCACTACATTAAACTAGTGGTGGATGACACCCAAGGTAAAAATCCTCGGATAGAAGCTTACTGTCTTGACTCATCACTTGGTGCCTCAGTTATAAAACAATTTCATTCATCTATACATATGTCAGGTACACTTAAACCATTAGAAGAATATCGTGACTCTCTAGGTTTACCATTTGATACAATACTAAAGACTTATCCTTCACCATTCCCCTCTGAGAACCGACGTGTATTCTACATAGAAGATGTAACAACCAGGTATGAGGATATATCAAATAATGACTTCTTGCTGTCTCGACTATGGGGGTACATATCCACTATATGTAACACCTTCCCACGTAACACCATGGTATGCTTCCCTAGTTATAACACTTTATCATATTTCCGGGATCGAGGATGGTTCAATGATATAAAGAGATGTTTATACGTGGAGGAGCAATCATTGACTCAATCCAGGCTGATGGAGTTAGTATCAGATTTTAAATCATGTAGTAACAACAATGGTGCTGCTTTATTCTCTGTCATAGGGGGTCGTATAAGTGAGGGAATGGATTTCCCAGCTGAAGAACTCGAGATAGCGGTTATAGTAGGCATACCATACCCGAAACCTACAGCTCGTCAACGTGGACTGCAACATTATTATGATATAAAATTCGGTAAAGGATGGGAGTATACCGTGGAGGCTCCAGCTGCACGTAAGCTACTACAATCAATAGGGCGTCTTATACGGGACGAGAATGACAGGGGTGTAGCTGTTATACTAGATAAACGCGCACCTAGATTCAAAAGATACATACCTGATATGAAGGAGTCTAATGATATTATTAAAGATATACATGTATTCTTACAGCAGGGTATGATAAAAAAAGAAGTTGATGAAGCAGTAGAAACCAGCAAGAATAAATTATAAAAAAACCAACCTTTTTAGGGAAAAATCAAAAAGTTATCTCGAGTTTCTATTATGATGGTAGAAAATCTGGTATACCCTCCTCTATAGGATATTTTTTATCACATCTTATGCATGTGAACAAACCTTTTATTATCTCTTCTTTATTCTCTTTCTCTACAGCAAGCTCTAGAGGTCCCTTGCATATGGGACAGCATAGTATATCTATCATATCTCTCTTCAAATGGTAGCACCTCTTCTATTTGTCTTAATAATCTCTTAGTAGTATAGCTCTTCTCTTTCCAAGGTCCGAGTCGTATATCCAACCCCAGTCATCGTCACTTATCCTTTTAGCCTCTTCGATATTCTGCATATAGTTCTTTATCTGTGAATCCATAAGGTCAGCGTAGTGTAATATACAAGCCTCTATGGTTATAGGTAGACGAGGTGATCCCCACTCATATCTACCATGATGACTTAATATAAGATGACTTATTTGATTCTCAGTATCCCTAGGGAAATCATAACCCTCTCCTCTTAAAGTTTCTATCCTCTCCTTTATCCAACGGTCACCTAGTACTATATGACCTATGAAGTTCCCCTCCTCGGTTTTATCGATAGAAGCTTTCACTGTATACTCCTTGAGTTTACCTATATCGTGTAGCAGAGCACCTGTTATGAGTAGATCCTTGTTTATACCAGGATACATATCACTTATAGTATGACACAACTTTATAACACTTACAACATGCTCCAGGTTACCACCTAGGTAGTTATGGTGATGGGTCATAGCTGACGGTGAAGTTTTATAAGCATCTATGAATCCTTTATCATTGAAGAATGAATCTAGTAATCTACGCAGACTCTCGGTGTTAATCGTGTTTATCTCCTTTTTTATAATATCCATCAGCTCTTGTATACGTTCTTCACTCAGTGATGGTACAAAATCACGCATATCGTACTCGTTCTTGCTGCATCTTCTTATACCCCCTGTACTCTCATTCACAGAGATCTGTGGTTTCTCATCATATATCTCAACATACCCTGAACGTATCTGGACGACATCACCTACAGTGAAGCTATCATATAATCTTTTAACCCTATCCTTGTTTTCCCCACCCCAGTATTTCACTAGTATACTACCTGTTTTATCTGTGGCTAAAAAATCGAACCATATACCTTTCTTATATGGACGTGGAGGATTTTTACGTGCAACAGCAAATAAATCATTAATCTGGTCTTTTTCTTTTAGAGATTCTATATATTGTTCTTTTTTACGTCTACCTGTATCAGCGTTTATTAGAGTCTGCTCATCATTTTTATCAGTGAATATATCAATACTACTCATGTACAAATATAACCCCTTTTCATACAACTATCTTTTTTTATCCTTATATAAACCCTTTCATAGTTTATACGTTTTTCCCTCTTTGACTAGTATAACCTTATCTGTAAATCTATTAAAGAAAGCAGGATGCTCAGTGTGTATAGGGTATAACATCCTCGGCTTTATACTCTTTATAAGATTCTTAAGATCATAACCACAGATATGACCTGAGCAGTGCGCTTGTATATACTTCAATGTGAAATGATCAAGCCAATTCCTCATCCTTTTATATGATATCATCATCTCCTCGTTAAATGGCTCAGATAAGGAGTGAATGTATGCCCCCTTTCTTGGTCTGAGATCAACTAGTATATTGAAATACCAGAAATTCAACACTATTATATACTCCCCCGGTTTCTCTTTTATCTCCTCAGCTGTCAATATATTTGGGTAGTTTAACCTCTTCCTGATATAAGCATCGCTATAATCCTCATCTATATATGTACCTGTCAAACGTTTAGGTTTCAGTAGTACTATATGATCATCTACGCTATCAGGTGTTCCAACATTTTTATCTTTATGGTAACGCTCAAGGAAACAAGCATGTTTAAAACTTATCACTAGTTTTTTACCCAACTCTCTAGTTATCCTATAGAACGTGGTGAACCTGTCAACATCCTTGAAGTTGAAATCCACTATGGAGAAATCCTTGGAAGAGGATAGGATGTTTTTAGCCTTCTCATATACCCTATGCTCAGATTCCATTGTTCTGCCTGTATTTACCCTTGTACCCTCTGTTATCATAGCTACAGGCTCTGATGCTTTAGCAGACTCTAGGAAATCCCAGGATTTCTCAGCGTATAAACCATGTAGACGTAGATCACCGGTGTATACTATAGAACCTTCTGACGTATAGATTATAAAACCATAGGAACCAGGTACACTATGATCAACATGCACAGGCTCTATCTCTAATGATCCTACATGGAACCGTTTACCTGATTCGTACAACTTGAACTCTCTGCTAACAGGGGGTTTATTATAATCCCTTCTATACAATGGTCTTGGTTTATAGTTTATAACCTCGTTTTCTATATCGCGTTGACTCTGTTCCTCTACAGCTTCTAATATAGCTTTACATGTACTGCTACAATAAACCGGTATATCCTTATGCAAGAACGAGATATAGTTTGCATGATCAGCATGAGCATGCGATAAGACTACAGCATCTATACTAACCTCTTCCTCCTTTCTACCCAGATGTCTTATGAGATCATCCCTATACACACCTGGTATATCAGGTAATAACCCCATCTCTAAAAAATCACCTATACCATTAGCAGTCCTAGGTGGTAGATACTCCTCGAAGAACTCAGCCCGTCTACTGAAACCCAAGCCGAAATCCAAGAATATACGTGTATCCTCATCTTCTAATAGTATCTTGTTACCACCTATCTCATCTACACCACCATGAAATGTAAGGTAAACCATTAAAACCTCCTCTTTTATTGGATTCTATAATCAAGTGCTCTTCTTATATAAAAATTTATTTATTTCTCAAATTTCAATTTCACAATGGTCTGATTCTTAACGGTGTAATAATAGATGCAGATCCATTGATACATACAGTTGATAGGGTAATGATGGTTAAAAATGATAAGATATACAGTGCAGAGATGAATGAGTTAGAAAAAGGAGAAAACATGAAGATACAGCATACTATATAAAAAACCGCCAGAAGAATTTTAAAGGGGTGATTAGATTTGCATCAAGCGATAATGATGAAGAAAATAATTTTTCCTATATTAGTAAGTTTTGTGCTAATGGGGGTACTGCTAATAGGTTGCACACAGCAACAATCAACATTAAACACGCAAGAAACATGTGCAAAAGAATGTATTACTCTATTAAGCAATGGCAGATATAGAGAAGCGTATAATCTTTTTAACTCTAATGTGACTACTCAGATATCTATCGCTCAGTTAGAATATGTATGGGTGAGTATTATTGAGCAATACGGGGCATTTCTTGGTATCGTAAAAACTGATACAGGTACATTACTAGGTCATATGTTCGTTGACGTTACATGTAATTTCTCAATATCTGGGGAGATTAACATCAGATTGTTTTTTGATGAACATATACTGATAGCAGGGATGCAAATTCTACCTGTACAAAGAGCCTATGAATATACACCGCCTGATTATGTTGATGCTACCGCATTTTATGAGATTAACATAACGATTGGTTCTGAAGAATGGGTTCTACCTGGAACCATGACGATACCTAATGGTGAAGGACCATACCCTGGTGTAGTACTTGTACATGGATCAGGTCAAAATGATAGAGACGAAACAACCGGACCAAATAAACCATTCAAAGATATTGCATGGGGTCTAGCATCTAACGGTATAGTAGTGTTAAGGTATGAAAAGCGAACAAAGCAATATCAACAGCGATTTGCTGAGATCAGAAATTATACGGTTCAAGATGAAACGATTGATGATGCGATCGCAGCGGTTGATTTGTTGAATGTAACGTCGATAGTTAATCACTCACAGATATTCATACTTGGGCATAGTTTAGGAGGTATGCTCGCACCTCGTATCGCAATTCAGGATCAACGCATAGCAGGATTGATTCTTCTCGCTGCACCAACAAGGCATATCGAAGATTTGTTTTTAGATCAGATGATGTATCTCACTAGTCTGTATAGTACAATAGACGAAAACAACACATCGATTTCGATAATAAAAAACATTGTAAAAAAGATCAAAGAGTTGAATATCAGCGATGGGGAGATGGTTTTAGGCGCACCCAAATCATATTGGAGTGACCTTCAGACATATGATCCTGTTGTTACCGCAAAGAGCTTAGATATTCCAATGTTAATTCTTCAAGGTAAAAGAGATTTTCAAGTTACAATGGTCGATTTCAATATGTGGAATGAAACATTTTATGGAAAAACATCTGTAACATTGAAGAGTTATGATTCGTTAAACCATTTATTCATACCTGGTATCGGTAAGCCAACACGTATAGAGTATTTCATAGAAGGCCATATACCAAACGAGGTTATAACAGATATTGCATCATGGATAAAAAACCGATAAGATTTGATTTATATTTTGTTATTCTAGTGTAAACGAACTTGTTTATTTCAATATCAATCCAATTTTAGTTAGTATAATAGAGGATTGATAGACCTTGAAGAGAAATATATTATTCTATATTTACTTTATAACCTTCATCCCCTCGTTTCTTCTCTTTCCTCTGTATAATAACATCCAAAACACCGTTCTTATACGTAGCCTTAGTTGTCTTTGGTTTAACACCACAAGGTAGCTCTACTACCTTATGATACTTACGCTGAGGTGTATCAACCTTTATCTCCAATGTATTCTCTGTCGCCTTCAAATCTATATCCTCTTTCTCAACACCTGGTAGCTCAACAGTTATAGCTACATCCTCATCACCCTCTATAACATCGGTTAATGGCTCGCGTTCATCAGATATAACAGGCAGACCATCCTGTGTTTTAACAGCTTTATTACCGAATTCTGTTATGCGTGGTTTACCATCAGACCCGATATTTATCTTGAACCCGTGTATTATAGGTTTACCAGGTTCGAATTTAGAGGGAAAACCACCAGATCTGAACATGTCCTCTATCATTCTACGAGCTTCTTCGAATATACGTTCAAAATCATCCTCATCTATATCAAAGAAGTCGAAAGGCTTCTTCTTGCGTTTCTCACGGTCATCATCAAAATCCATTTATATCTAATCCTCCGATTCATCTTTTTTTATTATCCTTATACCTACTTGTCATATCCTATATTTAAACATTATTGTTTTTTAAGCTCTGATCTTAGCTCCTCCAGGAGTTGCCTAGCCTTTCTACTTAGATGCTTAGGTGTAACTATATTAACCTGGATGTATAAATCACCATATCCTCTACCATGTAGATCAGGCATACCTTTACCTTTCACTCTGATCATATCGCCATTCTGTGAACCTTCTGGTATATTAACATGTGTTAATCCTCCATCTATTGTCTCTACAGGTACTACTCCTCCTAGAGCTGCATCAGGGTATAACACATCTAACCTGTAGTATAAGTCTCTTCCTCTCCGTTCAAACTTTGGATGATTCTTCATATGGATGAAGACATAGAGATCACCTCTATAACCTTCTTTTCCTTCACCTTCACCTGGTAGCCGGAGTTGGGAACCATCATCAACCCCGCGGGGTATCGTCAGCTCTATGATACGACTCATCTGTATAACACCTCTACCTCTACATGCCTGACAGTATTCATCTATAACACTACCTTCACCACGGCATCTGGAACAACCTGTCACCTGTGTTATTATACCGAACGCTGTACGTTGTGTGCGCCTTATCTGACCTGTGCCATCACAATCAGGGCATCTTCTTGGTTTTGTACCTGGTTTAGCTCCGCTCCCGTTACATGTATCACATGTCTCATTTCTAGGGATATTTATCTCTTTTTTTACACCTTGATACGCCTCTTCTAATGATATCTCAAGATCGTATCTTAGATCAAACCCTCTTTTAACATGACTTGTTTTTCTACCAGGGCTCGCTCTTCTGAAACCAAAGAATCTTTCAAATATATCATCGAATCCTCCGAAGTCAAAGTCAAAACCCATACCGCGGAATATATCACCGAAGTCAACATCTCTGAATATATCCTCCCTAGTGTATTGTTGATCTATACCAGCATGCCCGTACATATCATACATACGTCTCTTCTCGTCATCATAGAGTACAGCGTATGCTTCTGATATCTCCTTGAACTTTTCAGCTGCATCCTTATCAGGATTTTTATCAGGATGATACTTCAAAGCTAATCTTCTATATGCTTTCTTGATCTCCTCTTTAGTTGCATTACGATCAACACCTAGAATCTCGTAGTAGTCCCTTTTAGTCATTGTATCTCCCGTGATTTCAGAATAAAGAAGTATTATATCTTTTTTACTTAGAACCTACGTAGATATAAATGAGTTATTCTAATATAAGTAAAAGAGGGTGATTAATAAGATATCATCCAAACTTCAGAATTTTAAAATGAATTTATACACCCTGGCTGAGAAAGAACCGCATTATGAATGTAAGTATATCACCCAGGGTAAAAGTTATAACAAAACCTATCAGTAAAGGTATCATGAACGGTATCTTAGGTGTAACCCATATTCTCTCTACGCCCAACTCTTTGAATTTATTAAATATTTCTTCTTCATCCTCATCTCTAGGTGTACGTGAGAATTTTGTTTTTCCATCAACTATATGCTCCATAGGCCAGACAAAACTAACCCTAGCTTTATCTAAACTCATTTTATAACCTAGTAAACAATGAGGAAATTTGATATCCCTACGTGTAAGATTATACAACAATAAAGTAACAGGTATCACTAGGAAGAGTATAACAGAGTTAGCAAATATTGACCATACAGCAGGCATAAATGTCACACCCCATAACGGTAAACCATCCATAACAGGTTGTATGGGGACTAGTATAGCTAAAGCCATAAGTGCTTTAGCATCAGCACCACCTACTAAAAGTCTTAACTGATACATCAGATAAAAGAAACCTATCATGACAGGGATGAATATTAGATAATAATAATTATCAAAACCTAATAGTAGGTAATGAATAACCAATAGAACCCCACCTGTTATACCCATTATAACCCATAGATAATTAGCAGCTCTTCTAGTTTTTATATCAGTATAGGATGCATATAATAATATAACTACACCTATTATGAATCTTAAACCATCAATTATAGTCTGGATCTCACCCTCATTCATAGAAGAGAGGTATCATCGAAGAGGGATATTAAACTTATAGTAAAATTTTTATCATATCTTGTGAGGCGCTAACAGATTTTAAAATTATTAATCCTTAATCATCGATCAGATAACCACCCCCAGGATTTAGAGAAAAATATAAATATAAGTTATTTTATTCCTCTTAAAAAGATATCGAAAGGTTTAAAAACATTTCGGGTGAATTTTTTATGATTCCAACACAAAGTAAAAAGAAAAAAGACAAACATCAAAGTGTAGAAGAGATCATACAATGCCCTGAATGCGGCAGTACTCATCTAAGCAAGGATTACTCTAGAGCCGAGATTGTATGCGAAGACTGTGGACTCGTCCTAGATGAAGATTTAATAGATCATGGGCCTGAATGGCGAGCATTTGACAGTGATCAAAGAGAGAAACGAGCTCGTGTCGGAGCACCAATGACATATACTATACATGATAAAGGTTTAAGCACAGTTATAGGTTGGAAGAACAGAGATTCCTACGGTAAATCAATACCCACTCGAAATCGTGCTCAGTTATACCGTCTAAGGAAATGGCAACGTAGAATACGCATTAGTGATGCTACTGAGCGGAACCTCGCTTTTGCTCTATCTGAATTAGACCGTATGGCCTCTGGTATGGGTCTGCCAAGAACTGTTAGAGAGACAGCTGCTATGATATACCGTAAAGCAGTACTTAAAAACCTGATAAGAGGGAGAAGCATAGAAGGTGTATCAGCATCAGCATTATATGCAGCATGTCGTCAATGCAACGTACCGAGAACATTAGATGAGATCGCTGAGTCTTCACGAGTATCAAGAAAAGAGATAGGTCGTACATATCGATTCATAGCTAGAGAACTTGGTTTAAAACTAATGCCTACCTCCCCACAAGATTACATCTCAAGATTCTGCAGTGAGCTTAAACTCAGTGGTGATGTTCAAGCTAAAGCTATAGAAATTCTTAAGGATGCTGCGGATAAAGAGCTTACAAGTGGTCGCGGTCCAACGGGTGTAGCTGCAGCTTCTATATATATAGCGTCCATACTGTGTGGTGAAAGAAGAACGCAGAGAGAGGTAGCTGATGTGGCTGGTGTAACTGAGGTTACTATCAGGAATAGGTATAAGGAGTTAGCTGAACGCTTAGATATCGATATAATACTCTAAAAATATAATCTCTTTTTATGGTGACACGGTGGTATCAAGAAAGAAAAAATGAGTATTATTATAAAAAAGCTAAACAAGTGGGATACAGGGCTAGATCTGCTTTTAAATTAATCCAGATACAATATCGATTTCATATAATTAAACGCGGTGACATCGTTGTTGATCTAGGGGCGGCTCCAGGTGGATGGAGTCAAGTAGCGTATGAATTAGTGGGTAAAGATGGTTTAGTTATAAGTGTCGATATCTCAACGATGAAACCTTTGGATGGGGTTGTATTTATACAAGGTGATATGACTGATCCATCTACATTAGAGAGGATAAAAGATGAATTACCTGATGGAAAAGCTGACGTGATTATATCTGATATGTCGCCTGATATATCAGGGAGTTATTCTGTTGATCAAGCAAGAAGTGTTTATCTATGTGAACAGGCTTTTAAATGTGCTATTCAAATACTGAAAAACCATGGGAATTTTATATGTAAGATATTTGAGGGTGAGGACACAAAGATTTTTCTTGATAATCTTAAAAAATATTTTAAACTGATTAAATTGCATTCACCTGAGGCATCTAGGAAAAGTAGCTCTGAGATATATATAATATGTAAAGATTTTCAGGTTTAATTAATGGATCGTATTAGTGCTACTCAAACTTTTATGACAAGATTACTACCATCATCAAGTGTGATTGTCTTTCCATACTACTTAGTGCTGCTCAAACTAGTCATATTCTATCATGTCTTCCATGACGCATATCGCCTTTCCATACTACTTAGTGCTGCTCAAACTTATTCACGGCCTCAGGTTCAAATACAACAGATATGTGCTTTCCATACTACTTAGTGCTGCTCAAACATATAACAGATGTTTACATGGTTACAGAACGATTAGACTTTCCATACTACTTAGTGCTGCTCAAACATATATTGCAGAAAAAGAAAACTTTTGTCTTGAGGACTTTCCATACTACTTAGTGCTGCTCAAACTAGTCATATTCTATCATGTCTTCCATGACGCATATTGCCTTTCCATACTACTTAGTGCTGCTCAAACTAAATCCATCTATTCATTGTATTTGTATCATCACTTACTTTCCATACTACTTAGTGCTGCTCAAACATGGATATTTACAGTGTTTCAATGTTTAACAAAAATCTCTTTCCATACTACTTAGTGCTGCTCAAACTCTGTCTCGTTCTCCCTGCCACTGTGTCCCATGTATCTTTCCATACTACTTAGTGCTGCTCAAACGGTTATGATGTTAAAAATCTATCTCTTGATGATATTCCTTTCCATACTACTTAGTGCTGCTCAAACATGAATTTTATAATTTACCTTCAAAAACTCCTATTGATCCTTTCCATACTACTTAGTGCTGCTCAAACAATGAATATATCTTTTTGTGGCAAAGAATGTATATTAACTTTCCATACTACTTAGTGCTGCTCAAACGATATTTCAGTATACTTTCAACATCAAAACCAAGATTACTTTCCATACTACTTAGTGCTGCTCAAACCAAAAAAGGATATATCAAACATGCTAAAGAATATGATACTTTCCATACTACTTAGTGCTGCTCAAACACTGTAACGGGTGGTTATATTGTAGATGTATATGACAGCTTTCCATACTACTTAGTGCTGCTCAAACGATTATGAATTTGTGGATGGTATAGTTGTCTATGACAACTTTCCATACTACTTAGTGCTGCTCAAACTCTTCTGTGTAGTAATTATCTTTTTCAAATTTAACAGTCTTTCCATACTACTTAGTGCTGCTCAAACATCAAAAATCACTCGAGGAGACTTACCCGCATAAGCACTTTCCATACTACTTAGTGCTGCTCAAACTACGACTATTTATATAGAAGAAGATCTTATTAGTCTTGTCTTTCCATACTACTTAGTGCTGCTCAAACTCGCATATAGAGTTATTGATGACAAACCAACTTTGTTCTTTCCATACTACTTAGTGCTGCTCAAACTTTTTGTGTTTTCTTTATAGTATCCCACTTTTGCAAACTTTCCATACTACTTAGTGCTGCTCAAACAAATAGCGAAAAGGAGGGTTTAATGATGGGTTTTTTAGACTTTCCATACTACTTAGTGCTGCTCAAACACTATCTTTTCAAGACGACGATAACTGACTTTATCCCTCTTTCCATACTACTTAGTGCTGCTCAAACACTTTTTTATTATCTGAACGCTTAGAAACTGTTATTACTTTCCATACTACTTAGTGCTGCTCAAACACTTTTTTATTATCTGAACGCTTAGAAACTGTTATTACTTTCCATACTACTTAGTGCTGCTCAAACGATTGTACTAATATATATTTATGTTGTGTTCCTGGAACCTTTCCATACTACTTAGTGCTGCTCAAACGATATATTGATGGTTTATTATTTCCTGAACTACGCCATCTTTCCATACTACTTAGTGCTGCTCAAACTATAAGATGTGGGAAATAGCAGGCAGGAGATTAGCGACTTTCCATACTACTTAGTGCTGCTCAAACTCTTCTGTGTAGTAATTATCTTTTTCAAATTTAACAGTCTTTCCATACTACTTAGTGCTGCTCAAACATCAAAAATCACTCGAGGAGACTTACCCGCATAAGCACTTTCCATACTACTTAGTGCTGCTCAAACTCGCATATAGAGTTATTGATGACAAACCAACTTTGTTCTTTCCATACTACTTAGTGCTGCTCAAACACTTATGATTTTTATTTTTGACGGTATTATATAACTGCTTTCCATACTACTTAGTGCTGCTCAAACATAACTATCTGTTTTGATTACTTCATTTAGATTAGTATGCTTTCCATACTACTTAGTGCTGCTCAAACTGTTTTGCTATCTCTTTTGCTATCTCTATCCTGTCAAACTTTCCATACTACTTAGTGCTGCTCAAACACGTTGCATATCCTCGAAGTTTTTATATCCAATATTCCTACTTTCCATACTACTTAGTGCTGCTCAAACTACATCGAATGCAAGATTACAATTATATAATGCTGTCTTTCCATACTACTTAGTGCTGCTCAAACAAAAGATTTTCTGATGGATGTAATTGTGATATTTTTATCTTTCCATACTACTTAGTGCTGCTCAAACTGTTATAGAAACTGAATACTACTACAGAACGATTAATCTTTCCATACTACTTAGTGCTGCTCAAACTTTATTATACAAAATTTTATATACTGGTTTATTGTTATCTTTCCATACTACTTAGTGCTGCTCAAACATGAAGTATCTCTTTCCAGGTTAATCTCCTCTTATTCTCTTTCCATACTACTTAGTGCTGCTCAAACCCGGCAAAAAGTTCAGATCTTTTCTTCATATCCGATCTTTTACAAATGTAATATTTTTCAAGTCAACCTCTAATACGGTATTTTATATATAAAGGTTGACTAGTCTACAAGATCCTTTCTGTCGGATTTTTTTCTATTCCTATGATTTCTACCTCCAAGCTTTTTTTGCTATGGAGTTTGTATATATGCACTGAATCCGTCTGGTCATTGATGATTTCCTTGATACCTGTTTTAATTTTTTCTAATTGCGATACAGATAATTCTCCTTCAAATACTGAATTTTGTCTCCAATTTAGATAACATTTCAGGAATTTATTAAGACGATTAACTATACTCACATCGACATCATACACAATTAAGACATACAATTTTTACCACCACATCTTAAAACTCAGATAGTGTTTGTCTCCAAGAATATGTTTGATCAATTTATAACATTCTAAACGAATAAGGTATCGATAAGAAACTTTTTTCTTCAGATCGGGATGATTCATTGTGGTATTCAATTTATCTTGATATTCTTTTATAAAGAGTCGTTTTCCTTTCTCTTTTAGCAAAACACCGACATCATGTTCAAAATCTTCCTCAGAAAGCATGTTATTGTTCACTAGAGTAAAAATCACACGTTCGACAATAACCGGTTTGAATATATCTGCCATATCCAAAGCGAGCGAGAATCTCCGTTCCGATGGTTCATGAAGAAAACTGATTGAAGGATGAAGGTACGTATTGTATATTTCAGAAAGTGCTGTTGAATAGAGAAGGGAATTACCAAATGATATCAGCGCGTTCATCTCATTATTTGGTGGCTGAATCTTTCGAGTATCCATTTCAAATGTATCAATGATTTTGCTGAAACTTTTATAATAAGTCGCCCATATTCTTCCTTCACTGCTCATTATGGTAGGAATATCTCCATGAGGCGCCTCGCTTTCTATCTCTTTAATAAACCCATCAACGTTTTTTCCTCGTTTCCGGTAATATCTCAATGTTTGGAGAATGTTGTGCTTTGCTCCGTTAACCATTTCTATTGCAATTTCTGCCCTCTTAACAGGGTCAAGATAATGTTCTACTTGTTTTACAATTACTAGACCGGAATTCAGTTGAACCTTTGGATACAGCGATCCTTCATAATATCCATACTTATTGAAATAATGGACTGGGATACCTGTCTTCATCAGAAGTGATATAGCACCAGATCGAAGCGAGACTTTACCATAGCAATAGACATCGGATGTATTTTCTATAGGTAGTGCTTTTTTGCCTATTTCCTCATTCATAAAATATAGCGTATTTCCACTTCTGACAAGCACTCCTTCTGATGTTATATACAATGGTTCTTTCATATCTCCTCCTCTACACCATACAGAGTTCATAATAGGTGCATCGTTTACAATACGGTTTTTTCTGTGCATCAGGGGGCACTGGTTGTGCAATAATCAACGGTATATCACAAACGATGTTAGATATTTCCTTCTCAATTTTTGGCGTCAATCTGAGTTCCTCTCTCTTCTTCTCCCTTGGGTACACTAATATCCCTTTTGCCTCGATCCCCATCTTTTTTACATACCATAAATAATAATACAACTGATACCGCACCGGTTCTACGAGTTTACTCGATTTCTTAATCTCGTAAATCCTCGGTTCGCCATCTTCTTCAACGAAATCGAATGATACATCTCCAAGATTGATGTTCTTCTTTTCTCGACTAAAACTTTTATCATGGATCAACCTGCCAACAGCAATATCATCGCTTTCATAATCCATATTTATCTGATGAGCGAAAAACCAAAGTTCTCGCTTGCACGCTTTGTAATATTGAACCATGACACCAGTGATGTTCATATTACTTCCCAAGTATATCCAAGGTTTTGTTTACAAAATCAATAGCTTTTTTCTTTATCATCTAGACCTTCTTTCTTTTCATATGATGTTTTAATCGTATAGCTTGCTTCCTCTCTTTTTACCTTCAAAAAATTGTAACTGAACAACAAGTCTCTATCGACCGTTTTCTTATGAAGTTCATCAAAAAAATTCATCTCGTCTTTATCAAACAGGGGATAATAAAACTTTATCAGCAATAACAATGTAGCAGTGTGATTTTTTGAATAGAATCCTTTGTTCAGGATCAATGCAAAAGATGCCTGATAGACCGCATAGTAATAGGCAGTGATGACCCAGTCTGAATACCCACCCATATCCAATACTTTATATGCGAACATGAGGTTGTGTTCCATTTTCGCCAAGTGGCCCTGTATCTCCTCCTCACTCAGACGAGTTTTCTGGATTATCTTTTTTGAGACATAAAAGCGAAACTCTTTATCTAGAGATTGTTTGTCACATATCCATTGTTCAATTTTATCTTTCATAATTTTCACTCATAAGTTCGTAAAAGTGTTCCTGTCCATGGACGGGAAAAACAAATTCCACTGCGCTTCTCACAGTAGAACCAGCACTCTTCAAATTCGCAATAAAATCTTCCTGAGAGAGTAGAAAGACCTGAAATTGCAGTCCTGCAACACTCTCGGCTTTAAGTCGAGCTTGTTCAATATCATCCTTAATCTTTTTTGTTATACTCTGATACACGACTAAAACATCTATGTCGCTCTTCGCGGTATACGATCCTTTGGCGGTTGATCCAAACAATAAAAGAAAATACGGTTTCATACTCAGTGATTCCAAAAAAATATTCAACGCTCGTTTTCTTCGCCCATTTAATTTTTCTAATTTTTCAAGATCAAAAAATCCAAATACCTTCTGAGTTATGGGATTTTTTAGGTCAATAACGTATATTTTTGCATTCGCTTCATTTTTTTGTTTGAGCATCTTTTTTTCTTGGAGATTTCTCAGGATTTTCAAGATCGTTGGTTTGGAAACACCTGTTTTTCTGTACAACTCATTTAAATAGCCACTTTTCTGCTCGTAGAAAAATTTGATGATCGTCATGGTGTTTTTATCAAGTTCCATATAAAAAGATATATCAGTTTAAAATTTAAACCTATCGGTTTAAATAAAAAACTGGTCTGGACTGTTATTACTATGATTGACAGAGATTTTGATCAAGAATCGAACCATAATGCTGGTGACATTCTTACATCGTTTCTTACCTATCTCAAAAATTAATCTTTAAATAATGAACACACCATCTTCAGAAATAAATCCTGTTTCCATATCATACTTTCTTTGTAGATCTGATTGAGGAATGTATCCCATTCCATTTATATTACAAATATTTCCTACTTTTTTACTCGAAACAGATACAACATAACTATAAAATTTTGTCTTAATTTTAAGAAATTTTTCATGTCTTTTTTTAATGTTCTCTTTCATTATCCTATCAAATTTTTTCCATATTTTTTTAGCATCTTCATCAAATTCAATGAATACATCAATTTTTTCATAATCCTCTTCAATAAGTTTAAAATCTCCAGTTTCTTTGAATGCAAGTTTATAGAGATGTTCAAGAATTTTTTTAGATTCGTCATCACTTGAATATTGTTTAATCTTTGAAAAATATTTATTATTAATTTTGAGGAAATCTATTTCTTCTATCTTTTTTCTTCCATTAAAAACTTCTTTTGTTTTGTTCATTAAAAAACCGTCATAGATATATTTACAAAAAAGTCTATTAGTTTTTGAATCTTTCAATAAAAAAACATTTACTTCGCCTTTCGCCTTTCTTCGATAATTACGGTTACATCTTCCAGCAATTTGATTAATCGAATCGAGGGGAGAAAAATCCCTATAAATTATATCTACATCGATATCGACACCCGCCTCGATTAGTTGAGTAGATACAATAATCTTTCTTTTTCTCCGATTTTTTTTAATTTGTTTAATTCTTTCCAAACGGTGAAGAGGGATAACGTTAGTAGATAAATAGAAAAATTCATTTGTATTGTTCTTGAGATTTTCTTTTAAAAATTTAAATACTTCCTTTGACGAATCAATTGTGTTCATAACAATCAAAAAATTCTTATTGCATTTACTTCTTATATCTTTTAGTAGAATTTTTTCAAAATTTTCTAAAGAATACTCTTTGTTAATCATGAGATTAAGATTGACCCTGTTAAATTCTTTGAAATATTTTTCTTTGTTATTTACAAGTGATTTGATTTCCCCTTTTGACTCGTCAAAAATCATAGGTTCAGTTGCAGTAATAAGTACAAAATATGTGTTGAAATAATTCGAAAAGAAAGTTATTATCTCGTTCAATAGATACCAATATTTATGTGGAATTGTTTGGATTTCATCGAGCAATACAATAGAATTTACAATGCGATGAAACTTCCTCAAAGATCGGTTTTTATTTGATATTAGAGTATGAAATAATTGAATAAATGAGGTTACAACTATCTCAGAGTTCCACCCTTCAATTAAAAATTGACTCTCATCCATATTTATTTCGTCATCCGTGCCATTATAGAAAATTTCTGAGAGATGGTGATGTTTCAGTAAAACATTCGAGGGTATATCTTTGTTGTATTCTATTGATAACACATCGTCAAAAATTTTATGGTTCTGATCAATGATACTTAAAAATGGTAGTGAATATATTATCCTCGGTGTGAATCCGTGTTCTTTTTTAATTCTCTCTCGCAACTTCAGAGCAAATGATAAGGAAGTAAGAGTTTTTCCGGTTCCAGTTGGAACGTTTAGAGAAAAAATTTTATCTTCGAGAGAAAGTTGTCCAACTCGTGTATTGACTTCATTATATATTTCATCGCGTATTCTGTTGATTTTTGTATATGACTTACTAAATGTAATTGTCTTATACCTATCTGTAATGTTTGATGAAATATCTTCTGCTCGTTCAATAATAGCGAGGTTCATTGCTTCAGTTTTATCTGAATCAATTAAAATTGAATATAGCAACAAAACAATAAAATAGAATGATACTTTCTTCATATTCTTGAGTTGTAACAGATTATCATATTCCCCATCAATCTCCTGTAATATCTTTGAAAAATTATTTTTAAACTCAGTAAAAGAAAGGAAATCCAGAGTTAATTCTTGCAGGAGGGGTTTTATTGCTTCTTCATCGATTGATTCTAATTGTGAATCTAATACGGTTCTAAATTTTTTGTCTCTCAAATATTCATGAATATCATTGACTTCTTCTAAAGAATTGCCGAGATTTCCATGATGTCTCTTTACCACCAAGAACGACAATATCGGCAAATAAGAATAGTATTTTTCACGGATCTTGTTTTGTTCTAAAAATTTTTTAATTGCATAGTACGTGAAAATTGCTGAAAATAGCCCATGTTTAGTTTCAGGTAATGCTTTCATTTTATCTCTTTCAATCTCATCTTTTTCTTTTAAATATTGTTGAAAATATTTTGTAGTTTTTCCAAAATCGTGAGTGATGCCCATTAAATAAACAATGTTAGACAAAATTTCTTGATCTGGAAAATCAGAAAATTTAATTTTTTTAGTTTCCATTAAACTTTTACAATTATTAGCAACTCTAGAAAGATGCACATTCAACGGTTTTTTTGGGTGAGATAAAAGTTTAGAAGGGGATAACTTTTGTTCCATCTTCGATCTCCAGATATGTTTCTGGGAAGGCTTCGATAGGGCGCCCTTCTTCCTCAAGTAATACTTCGAGATACTCCTCAACTTCACGATAAGTTTTCATAATCGATGGCAAAGTTTCTAAAGAATATTTCTTTTTTTCTTCTGGATGTATTTTTGCTATTATTTTTCCCGAGGATGAGCTTTTTATTGGAATGACTGAGTGTATAAAGACATAATCTGTTGGTGTACTTTGTTTTGCGTTATATTCTCCAATATACCTAAAATTACAAATTAATTCGCTCAAACCCAATGATGGGGTATAGACTGATTTATGTTCATTCAGAAACTTTTTTACTCGGTGATAAAAAGAGACGTCATTGTGAGAAAAATATACTCTATATTTAGGATTTTTCAAAAATTCAAAATTAATTAGAGTATGTTGTTTGAAATAATTCATCATCTGGGGAGAGATAAGATGTTCACTTTTTGTGCTAATAAGACTCAATGTAATTCTTGTTTTTTTTATAGGATTTAAAATTTGGAGAGCTATCGTTGATTTATTTTTAGTAAAAAATTCTTGATATGTTTCTCTCGATAAACCGACAATTGCTGAAATTAATCCTGCTACTGTTGTTCTGGGAGGTATAGAATGGGTCAGGGGGGATGTTGTAGTATAACGTTTTTTAAAGTGGGCATAATCTCCCCAAACATCAAATACAAGAACTTTCATCAATGTGCACCTTATATGGACAGCTCGCGACCCTTAATCCCCACTTTTTTCAAGATTTCTGTAAATATTAATTTTTTACCATCTGCCGACAATTGCATCCTTTCATCGATCTTGTAGTTGACTAAAGAGATCGCTTCCTTGTATTTTTTAAGAGTACCTGTAAACATATTCATGTCCAATGTCAGTTCTGAGATGTCTCGTACTTTTTCATCTGGCATGTCACTAGTGTATTTTATTAATTTGTCAAGATCTCCTATATGAAAATTATTTTTCTTATAATCGACTTTCAATAAAACTCGCGGTGTATGGCTCATTTTAGATCTCGAAATAAGATTTTTTGTTCCATTCCACATTCCCTCGAGCAGAAGATCGACATCTGCCTCTGTAAGATTAGTTTCCTCAGCAGCATTTTCGTTGATTATTCCATAGAAACATATTAGCGAAAACGGTAATATCCATTCTTCTCGGAACGATTTCTGTCTCTTTTCTTCACCGGAGGCAAAAGCACCGGTTCCCTTGATATATTTTAGTTCGACTTTATTGAGTGATCTTCCCATTTTAAACTGTACAGGACCAGTAAATGTTATGGAGCTTTCTTTTGCCTTTCCTGTCGAGATTGGAATTGTTCCTCCAAAAAGTCTGACGTCAATGCAAGTACTAATAATCTTTTTAGGATTATTTTGAAAATCTTTTGCTCTTGTTTTAGCATCCTGGATGTTTCCCTGTTTATCTTCGATTTTTCGTACAAAAATTTCTTTCTTCTTAAATTTATAAAGATAGTCTCTGATTGTTCTTTTTAGTCTTACATCGGTTACAATATTTACTCCTGTTTCTTCGTCAATTCTTGGTTTATTTTCGTCTGCTGGGTCTCCATTTGGATTAGCATCTTTTACATCGTATAGAAATATTAGTTCTGATCTATTTTCTATCTTATTCATTTTCTACTCCTCCTTCTTTTTTCTCAAATTTAAATAACTCAACTAAATTCATTCCAAGGACAAAATAAAAACTTATTTCATCATTACTCAAATCCCAATTTTTACCCGATGAAATAAAATATTCTGAAATTCGTTTTTCCAACTTTTTATAATAGTTTTTATCATATTCTTCTAATTTTCCTTGAATAGCTGACAATAAATTTTTAACTTTTTTTTCATCCAACTTTAAGCCATTTAATTTTTTAATGAAAGGTTTCGAACCTCTATCTTCAAGCTGAATATTCAGGAGTTTCTGAGCTAAGACTCCCTCCAAAAAAATAGCTTTTTTAGCATTCGAATCAAAAAAATCACTGAATTCCACAAATATTTTATCCACAATCTTATTAATATTATCAGTGTTTTTGTTTAATATTTCCGATGGCGATTTTTTCATAATTTTTTTCCCTCCAAAGTTATACAATATACCTAATTTATTAGTATAAATAAAGAGCAATAGACCCCCAAGAGTTAAATCTTTTGTGCTCCATCCATTAACAAAATTTTTTCTTATTCGCCTAACGAGAAAATCCAGAATAAGCTCGTAATCAATATTATGACCAACAAAAATCTTTTCGATCGTGTCAAGATAATATCTTTGAGATATTTCTTTTTTTTCCTGTGACTTAACAAAAATATTATATACGATTTCAAAATTAAATTTCAAATTATTCTTCTCAAATAATTCGATTCGATCCACTTCTTTTTTTATCTCGTATAATTTTTTAAGCCTTGATGGAAGAATTTCGTTTATATGCAATAGAATTTTTAATTCCTTTTTTTGTGGTCGGTCATAGAATAAAAAATCCAATGCAAAGATATCCTTTTCTTTGCTAATAATCTCAAGTATCCTATCCTCTTTATTAGTTAGATCACCGACCCAACCTGTTTTATGGGTAGAGAAAGATGGATCTATAGCATATGCTTCAAATTGGTCAAGGATTTTATCATACGTTTGATAGTCAGTTGAAAAAAGAAATTTTGGAATTAGATAGTACTTTAATCCACCGTAAAAATTTAAATTTAATTTGTCTTCGATATATCTCCTTCCTGCCTCCAGTTTAAGAGCACACTCAGGACACACAGGATAGAGTTTCCAGGCATTTTCTTGGTTAAATTGGGGTGCAAAACCAGGTTTATCTAATGTATAGAATGGAAAGATATCTGAAGTAAAACCATAAACCTCCATGGCTGTTTTAAAACATAAACTACAAATAGTTTCTTTGCCAAGTGACGTACAACCGTATTTTAAATAATAATTTAGTGTAGATCGATGTATTAAAGCTGTTTTAAATATTTCAAAATCACCAATATATTTACCTCCATTTTCATTAAATTTAATGGTCAGTAAAATTCCTTGCTTTTGCTCTTTGGAATCCAAATCTGATAAGCTTTTTTTAATATCATTAAGTATTTTTAATTGATTTTTTTCAAGTGCGTTTTTAATTTTTATAAATTCTTCTGTATTTGATATCCCTAAAGTTCCGAGGTTATTCTCCGAAAACCAATAAAGAAATTTTTTATTATACGTTTTTTTTAAATCTGTTACTATTGAAGATGGTGTAACATTTGCACCTTGTGATGCGCCTCTACGATAAAGATATCGATCTTTATTTCTTTCTTGATATTCTTCCAATTCTACCTTCTCATATTTATAATCGTCTGATCTTTTTCTAAGAACCACACTTAAAACATATTTAGTTTCTGGATTTTCTACAAGTATTGATAAAGGCTTTTTTCTTTCTTTATGAATTAAATATTCCCCAAGCTCAGAGATAGCTTTCATCATATTACTACATCACTTTTTTATGGGATTCACAAACCCAAATCCTAGGCTGTTTTTCTCCCCAAGACCACAATCCATGACAAACTGATAAAACTTTCTATTTTCCTTATTTATATCAAATTTTTCTAACACACTCCAGACACTTCCTATGAAAATAAAATCTTTTCCCTCTTTATAATCCTTCACCACGACTTCCTTTTTAAATATTAACCGATCAAAGATATGTTCATTGAGACTAAAATTCTCTCCATAAAACGCGTTGTATTTTTTCACTGCATTTTCTTTCAAGCGCTCCAAGAAAAAATCAAGATTACCGTCTCGTTCAAAAGAATAATATTCATTGGTTCTATTATCTTTGTACAATACAATTGGGCTACCAGAAATAAAACGATTTTTCATGTTCAAATGAATTCTTTTTACATCTGCTATTGTAAAATCATTCCCTTTTAGTCTTATAGTATCTCTTGTTTTCAAGGATTCCCAGAGCGTTTCGATAAACTGTTCATTTGGTGACGCTACCAAAAGATTCTTTGAAACATTCTTCTGAAAATCACCCACAGGAAAAATATCAGAAAAAGTAAAAAATTTAAACCGAAAAGAATCATGATACTCCCGTAATTCTGTATTCTTTAGCAATGAGTAGATCATCCCCTGAATTGCATGTTTGTTCATGTACTCATATGAGCAATTACAGGTGGATTTTAAAGTGAGTAACAAACGCATGATATTCCTCATCAACCTAATTTAAATATCGTTGAGATAACGTCGGTTTTTTTTTTACGAATTTTCATTACTTTTTTATGATATCTATAATTTTCTTTTCTTCATTTCAGATGTAACTGTCAATTCCTT
Source organism: Thermoplasmatota archaeon (assembly GCA_038740425.1). Taxonomy (GTDB): domain Archaea; phylum Thermoplasmatota; class E2; order DHVEG-1; family DHVEG-1; genus JAVYLV01. The sequence continues at coordinate 36,536 of JAVYLV010000004.1, forward strand.
CAGGTAGTTAGCAATAGCTGTTTTAACGATATCACTTCTGCTGCTCCCCTGTCCGATCTCTATTGCAACGTCAATTCCTTCTATCATGTTTTTAGGAAGCCTCATATTGATTGGAACCGTGTCAGTTCTTTTTATAGGCATAATACTATCAAATGTATATCAAAAGCAAAGTATATAAATATATGGTGTATTACATGTAAAGTAAATGAAAAGTTATAACTATATCTAACAAACCCTACTTTGTATCAAACTCAAATCTCACTAATTCATACCAGGAGTTGGTAGGAAGTAACAACCAAGAATGGGAACAACTCAAAGAAAAAATATTCAGAAAACACGGAGAAAAGCTATCCATACTGGATGGAAAAGACATGGAGGATGCAACCGAAATGAACCACAACAACTTAAGAGAACAGATTTTCTCATAACTTTGCAACAAGGCAAAGCATCATTCAGAGGCGTTATACTTCACGCACCTCAGGCAGCGACTCTCCAGATCAAACATAGAGTAGCACCTCGGATACGCACGATACATGGAACTCCACGATGTTCCAGTGGATTTCAGAAACCCAACCTATGAAACCACCATCAGACACATGGGCTATACCGCGAGCAAACAGGCGCAGGCTACATAGCACTCAGACGCGAATGACGCAATGAAGATATTTCTGAGAGCCTATGGTATCCCAGAATGGAACTACAAACCAACAAGCAAAAGAACACCAAAACCAAGAAATCTCTTGCTCCCAGAAAAAGTCTATAACATGATGAATTATACCTACTCAAATGACGATTATTAAAACGCACTCTATCAGTATCTTTTCGCCTTTGGTTTCGCCATCGGATGGAGAGCACACAGCGAAATCTGCGAGATGATACTTGATGATGTCATCATCGATGACAACCAAACAGGATTCATTATCATCACCTAAACTAAGAAATCAAAGAAGACACGAAAAATCACACCACAAAAACTAGGACAACGACTCAGTGAACACGAAAAACGTATCTGGCCTAATTTTCAACCCTATGACATTAGACGATGGTGTACCATTGCTAGATTGATTGAAACCAAAATTGAACATGGAAAATTAGATGAATTCGAAGTCTGCAACTGGCTTGTACATGATGATGTCAAAACCACAATGAGCTACATCAAAGATGCAAAACAACTAAGATCGTGCCCCGTATAATTGGTTAAAACATGTCCTTAAATTTCACATAAAAAGGAAAGAGGACAACACGCTAAACCAAGATAACCCTGTTTTATCCTATTTCGACTGAAAACTACAGGAGTAACAAAGTATGGGAGCACTGGGATTTGAACCCAGATCGGCGGGTCTCTTCTTGGGTCATCGCTCCAGTTATTCATCATATCTCAGATGACCCTCTTTTAATCATTCCCGTAACTGGAGCCCGCAATGATGCCGGGTTACACCATGCTCCCAGAAGGTAACATAATTCAAATTTTCTACTTGTTCTTACGGGCTCTTTTTTCTCTTCGCATACGTTTCTTACGCCATTTCCATCGCATTTTCCTTCTTTTTTTCCAGTCTCGTGAACTACGTTTCATCTTCTCTGATTCCCTTTTTGTAGTTTTGTAATATTTTATGTTTTACAGGGGGACAAATGAAATAGTTATATTTAATAGTTTACGTAAGAATGATTAACTGATCTAGAGATACCATCCGTTCAGAGTTTTTGAGATAGATCATATACAGATCAGTGGCTGAGTTATTTGGGGGAATACTCTAATATATAGCGTATAGTATTCAGTGTCTTTGTATGCGTAGCATCAGTAAGTTATCATTGTTTGAATGGTTGTTAACTCAACGTAATAACGCTGAGTATATCCTAGGTTTTAGTGACGCTGACGGGTTAACCTTATCTGAGTATTATCAGTTAACTGAGTTCAAGGTCCCTCCTGATTTTAATCTTGGTGTTAATCATCTTTATGGCTCTGAAGAGCTAAAAAAGGTTTTATCTGAGATGTATCATTGTGAACCTAATAATATAGTTATCACTAGTGGTTGTACTGAGGCTAATTTCCTTGTTTTTTTTGCTTTGTTGAATCGTGGTGATGAAGTTATTGTTGAGCAACCTGGTTATCAACCTCTTTTCGTTACACCTGAAGTACTTGGTGCGCGTTTGGTTTTCTGGCCGCGTTTGTTCAATAATGGTTTTAAGCTTGATGTTAATGGTTTACATTCTTTGGTTACCCCTCAAAGTAGACTGGTTGTTTTTACTAATCTTCATAATCCTAGTGGTGTATTAACAGATATTGTTACTGTTAAAGCTGTATCTGAGATAGCATCTAGCAAAGGTTTGTATGTTCTTGTTGATGAAACTTTTCTTGACGGTGCTTTTAATACACCACAATCAGCTTTTGGTTTGCCTAATACTATCATAACCTCTGGTATAAGTAAGGTGTACGGTCTTGGTGGTTTACGTGTAGGTTGGATTATCGCTCCTGAGGAGATCGCTACGTTGTGCCAGGAGGCTAAGGCTCATGTCACTGCTGGTGTATCTGCTTTATCTGAGGTTTTTTCTGCTCAGTTTCTTAGTATAGCTAAATCTGATTATCTGCGTAGATTGCATCGGCATTCTGAGGAGAATCTTCAGATTCTTAGTAAATGGTTTAGTGATAATCAGGAGCTGGTTGAATGGGTTAAACCTGATGGTGGTTTATTCTGTTTCCCTCGTTATAAGATACCTGTATCTTCTTTGGATCTATGCCGTAGGCTTATATCTGATGTCAGGGTTATGGTTGATCCTGGTTTTTTCTTTAATATGGAGGGTTTCTTCAGGCTTGGTTTTATATGTGAGCAAGAGGCTCTTGCAGGTGGTTTGTCTGTGTTGAGCAAGGGTTTAGGCTTGATTAAAGCCTCATCATCGATTGTTAATACACCCTCATAATTTGATTATTTTCTCTTCTTTTTTTATAGGTTGTATATGGTGGTGTATTTGTCTTTTAGATATTTTATGTATGTATCTGCGTTTAATCCTTCATGGCATGTTTTTTTGATTATTTGATCAGAGGTTAATGTTCTACCATATCTATGTATATGTGTGCGTAGCCATTTTATTATGTTTTGATAATCTCCTTTTCGTATCTGTTTTGGTGTATCTGGTTGTTCTTTCAGTAACTGTTTATGTATCTGCGCGGCGTATATTGAGCCTATTAGATATGTGGGGAAGTAACCTATGTCACCTGTGCTCCAGTGCATATCTTGTAGTACTCCTTCTGCATCGTTTTTTGGTTTTACACCTAATAGTTCTATCATTTTATCATTCCAGAAGTCTGGTATCTCGTTGATTGTGATTTTATCGTTGATTAGTAGTAATTCTATTTCAAATCTTAGTATTATATGTAAACTGTAGGTTAATTCATCTGCTTCTACTCTTATAGGTGATGGTTTAACCTGGTTCACTATCTGGTACCCTATATCTTGGTTTTTTTTGATATCAGGGTTATCAGGATACATCTTTTTTAGTATGGGGTACCAGTAGTAGCAGAAATCCTTGCTTTTACCTATCATGTTCTCCCAGAATCTTGATTGTGATTCATGTAGACCTACTGATGGTGCTTCTGATATTACTGTATCCTTGTATACCCCCTGAGGTAATCCTAGGTCGTATAGTGCATGACCTGCTTCATGTATGGTGGAGTAGAATGATGATAAAGGGTTGTATTTGTTGTATCTGGTTGTGATTCTTACATCATTGTCGTTTATCTGTATGGTGAATGGATGAGCTGATGTGTCAAGGCGTGATTCATCAGGTTTTAGCATCATATGTTGGAGTATTAGTAAACAACATTCATGTTGTTTCTTTTGGGGGTATAATCCTTTTATAGGTTTTTGTTTCTCGTAGGTTTTACTTGTTTTGATATTCTCCAGTAGATCTACTATTTGTTTTTTGATATGTTTGAACTCTGTTTTTAGTCTTTCCACTGTCATACCCTCTTCGTAATCATCCAGAAGTGTATTATAGGGGTGTCCTGGTAGTTTTATGTAATCGTAGTACTCCTGTTCTAATTCCAATATTTTTTTAAGATAAGGCGAGAATAATCTATAGTTCTTTTTTTTCTTAGCGGTTTGCCATGCGTTGTATGATAAACTTATAATCCTGGATGACCGTTTAATGTAATCAGATGGGATTTTACGTGCTTTCTCTACATCTTTTTTCAGACGTTCCAGTATTATTCTATCATGTTTGGTAAGTCTCTTTAAGGTCTTATCATCTGAGAGTTTTATTATATGATCGTAGAATTCATCTGATACTATTTTATCATGCATGAGACGTGATATTAGCGATGATTGTTCAGCTCTTTCATTGGCACCTTTCATAGGCATATATGTCATTTGATCCCAGCTGAGTAAAGCCGAGATTCCCCCCAGTAACGATATCTCCCTCTGTTGTTGATATACAAATTTTAATGATTCTTTCATTTTTATTTTACCACCCTTAGTTTTTTTGTTTTAATGTTTTTGTAAAGCATCAT
>JAVYLV010000005.1:0-16458 GCA_038740425.1 Thermoplasmatota archaeon
TGATCTAGTACATCCCATTCATCCCATCCAAATGTTGAGATTAATGCTTTTCTCCTGATGTATCCAAGTACTCTGTCAGTTTGTGAGTCAATCACAGCGAAAGTACCCCAAGCATCTATTATCTGTTCCTGTTGGATCCTAAATAGTTCTCTATCCATGTTTTCGTCAGTATACACTCTTATATCTTCTCTCAATTTCAATATTTTCTGTTTGCTGAAACCTAGGATGTTCTCATTCTTATCTTCAATCCAGTATTTATTACCAATTGCTAGAACCTTTTTTCTTATCCTATAGAAATCTTGATTCCATATACCCTGTAGTTGGTCAGACATACCCTGCTCCTTTTTACTTTTAATCCCTGCATTAGATGATTAGATATAAACAAGCAGATTGTGTTTTACAGACAAACACATTACACGGCTGTCTATTAAGAATTATAAAAAGAGAAAGAGGAGAATCTTCTCCCTTCTTTCTACATCTCGAAATTCTTACTGCAATAAGGGCAGATGCGAGCATCCTCAGGTATCAAACGACCACAGTTAGGGCATCTCCTACTAGAAGCTGTGGATTCCATCTGACCCTGCATAGAACCTGCAGGTAAAGCATCGGGTAGCATCAAGAAGGATATCAACTCTAGGATCCTTGCGATAGCAACGATGAAGATACCTATACCTATGATCACTGTTACAGCACCTATTAGATACACTAGACCTGTTGTTCTGAACAAATCAACCTTAGTATGATCAGCTATACTGGTGTAACTCTTCTTGAAATATATAGCACTTAGGAGATAGAATATATACGCTATTATTAATGCTATAACGCAAGCTATAATGGTCCCGCCTAGAGCATCTATTATACCTGAGGGGTTGAGATTTGATATATTTGTCAGGGTTAATAGCGATCCCCCAATGATTATAGGTATAATAGCTAACAGGGCGACTACTGCTATTATACTAAATATTAGATACCAAAGATAGTTCTTGTATATAGATTGATCCTTTGTTTCTTCGCTTATGTATTTAACAGCTACGAACATCAACACTAGACCAATTATATTTACCACAAAACCTGCCGTTGGAACAAATGGAGATATCAGCATTAAAATAGCTCCAATTATACCCATCATTTTTGCATTACTAAATTTCCCCATACGTTCTTTCTCCTCATAATCTTTTTAAGTGGAAGTAGCATGTATCCCTATAAAAAAATATCGATTTTTATAAGGATAGTTGTCAAATAATGAACCATCAGATATTTTAAAAATACAAAAATGCTATTTTTTCATGGATTGACGAGGCAGAATTTCTTTTATTATTACACCTGTCTCTAACCCACATGATAGACCTGATAATAAACCTGTTATAAACCTTATGGTATTCGTACTCTCCCAGAATCCCAGAAGTTGACCTGTACCATCTACGCCCATAGGGGCTACTCCGATTATTATTACAATCAGTATTTTTTCGTTTATCTCATGTTTAAAGAATACCATATATCCTAATCCTACAGATAGACCAAGCCATATCGCGGTGCATCTAACGCAGAACGGCATCTGGTTACCATTCAGGAAGAGGGAACGTGATGCTATTTGATGACATAGTCTATCACCGATCGTGTATATCGTACCCCATGGTTTATCCATCTCGTTTATCTTTTCTCTGTTGTCAAGTAGGGCTACACTACCTGATAAGTCATTAATACTGCCTGAGGGTAACATTAATGGTGCTATGAACTGGAATAGTATCCATAGAGTTGATATTATAAATAATATAGATGTTATAATCCTCTGCCATCCAATCTTTTTGATGATACTGTTCATATCTTGGTGTGATCTCTCTGGTCTCTGTTTTTTTAACATGCTTTTTCACTAACCATGAAATAAATGAATGTTTTAGGGTTGAAAACAGTCAGTATATTTATATATGATTTGTTTATTTTCAGTACTCTAAGAGATCTAAGGTAGGGTTTCATCTATGGCTAAATTCCCAGAGGCTGAGAATAGATTGCTTAATAAGAAAATATGTATGAGATGTGGTGCGTCTAATGCTGCTCGTGCGGTTAGATGTAGAAGATGCAGGTCACATGAGCTACGACCTAAAGCTAAAGAGAGTCGTGGTCAATAAAAATAATTCGTTATGTCAAGTTTTTTTCTTAACATTAGATATAATCTGCTTAAAATGGTTGAGGTGAGTAATGCCTGAGACAAAGGTTAAAAAAACAGAGGATTTCAACGAGTGGTATAATGAGATAGTTGAACTTGCTGGTCTATGTGATAAACGTTATCCTATTAAGGGTATGAATGTCTGGATGCCCTATGGTTGGAAGTTGATGAGGCATGTGGATGATCTTATCAGAGAGGAGATGATCCGTACCGGCCATGAGGAGGTGTGTTTCCCGTTGCTTATACCTGAGTCGTTATTCAAAAAGGAGGAGGAGCATATTAAAGGATTTAGTAGTGAGGTGTACTGGGTTACTCATGCTGGTTCTAATAAATTAGAGGAGCGTTGGCTTCTACGTCCTACATCTGAGACAGCTATGTATCCTATATTTGCTTTGTGGGTCAGGTCGCATACTGATCTACCTTTGAAGGTTTTTCAGATTGTTAATACTTTTCGTTATGAAACTAAACAAACTCGTGCTTTCATAAGGGTTAGAGAGATACATTTCTTTGAGGCTCATACTTGTCATGTTGATTTTGAGGATGCTGAGCGTCAGATAGTTGAGGATAAGGAGATAGCTGGTGTATTGATGAAGAAGTTGTCGCTACCTTGTATATTTAACAAGAGACCGAACTGGGATAAATTTGCAGGTGCATGCTATACTATAAGTATAGATGTATTGATGCCTTCAGGTAGAACATTGCAGGTGGGTTCTATACATCAATATAAGCAGAACTTTTCTAAACCGTATAATATTAGTTATGAAACTATGGACGGTAAACATGAATTCTGTTATCAGACTACTTATGGTATGAGTGAACGTTTGTTAGGTGCTATAATAGGTGTTCATGGTGATGATAAAGGCCTGGTTCTTCCACCAGAGGTTGCTCCAGTTCAGGTTATCATTATACCTATAATATTTAAGGGTAAGGAGGAGGAGATAAATAAAGCGTGTGAGACATTGTGTAATCGTTTAAGGATTAGAGGTATACGTGCTGAGGTTGATCAGAGGGAGTGTACCCCTGGTAATAAGTTTTATGATTGGGAGTTGAAAGGTGTGCCTTTGCGGGTGGAGATTGGTCCTAGGGATGTGGATAAGGGTGAATGCGTGATTGTAAGACGGGATACAGGTGAGAGACGTAGTGTACAACAGCGTTCCGTAGAGGAGACTATAGAATTAGAGTTAAAGAGTATATCAGATTGTTTATATAATAATGCTAAGAAGCTGCTAGATGATGGTATTCATCATGTTACACGTATTGAGGATGCTGTTGATTTGAAAGGTATAGTGGAGGTTCCTTGGTGTCGTGATGAAGCATGTGCATTGGAGGTAGAAAAATTTTTAGATTGTAACACGTTAGGGGAACCAGTTGATGAGAAAGGCTGCGATGCTAGTTGCCCTATATGTGGTAGACCTGCGGATACGTATATGAGGTATGCAAAGATGTATTAAGATTAGGATTTAAAGGTTGGTGAATAGAGTTATGAGCGTGATAGATAGGTTGATTTATGGTATGCGTGAGTATTCCCTTGCTTTTAGTATTATGCTACTTGTTATTGGTTTGTTTTTGTTTTTTATGGGTCTTTTTTACTGGGTTGCAAAGAATCTTCAGATATGGTTATTTAGGGATATTCATGAATGGAATGCGTATGTACTAGTTTTTGGTTTGATCGTGTTTGGTGTAGGTTTGTATTATTTATACTTGTATGTTAAACGCTGGAAGTTTATTAATAAGGAGTTAAAGACTAATAAGAGATCAGAGTTTCTTAAGAGTAGGGTTGAGATAGAGGCTATGGTTAAGCATCTGCCGTCAAAATATAGGAAACGTGTAGAGGAGAAGAAGAATCAGTTGGGAATAGAATAAAAAAATTTTTAAACTATTATTAGTGTTTTTTTGGTTAGGGTGATTTTTGATACCTGAGTTCTATGTTGTGCTTGTTGAACCTAAATATGGTGGTAATATAGGTAGTATTGCGCGTTTAATGATGAATTTTGATTTTTCTAATCTTATATTGGTTAATCCTTGTAGGTTTGATGATGATTGTTATAGGCGTGCTATGCATGCTAGTAGTGTGATCGATCAGGCGAGGATATGCTCGTCGTTTGAGGATGCAGTAGCTGATATGGATTATTTGGTTGCTACGTCTTGTATTGAGAGTCTCAATGATAAGCGGCATCTGCGTAAAGCTGTTTTGCTTAATGATTTTGTGGAGAAGGTGTATGATGTTGAGGGTAAGGTTGGTCTTATCTTTGGGCGTGAGGATTATGGTTTGTTCAATGAGGAGATAGCTGTTTGTGATATCCTGGTTAAGATACCTACAAGTGATGTTTATCCTTCGCTTAATGTATCTCATGCTGTGGGTTTGGTACTGTATGAGTTGTATGTTCATAGATTTAGGTCAAGTAGGGTAAAAAAACGTGGGTTGAGTCGGGTTGAGAGGGATAAACTCTATGAGTTCTTTATGCTTCTGCTTGATGCTATTGATTATCCTAAGCATAAGAGGGATAATACTATGATAATGTTTAGGAGGCTTATGGGTCGTGCTATGCCTTCTAAATGGGAGTATCATACTCTTATGGGTGTTCTTGGTGAATCTGTTAAAAGGATTAAGCAGGGTAGACGATGAACCTTATATCTTTTTTTAAGAATATGCATCTTTTTTTTGTTGTTTAAGCATAAGTTATTTAAGATTTGTTTTTATTATGGGTTTTAGGAAGGTGGATGAACTATGGTTAATGTTATTGAGGAAATGGGTTTCAATGCTGGTAAGGTATGGGAAACGTTGTTTAAGCATGGTCCTCTCTCTGAGACGAAGTTGAAGAATAATACTTTGCTTAATGATGTACAGCTTAGATCAGCTATAGGTTGGTTGGCTAGGGAGAATAAGATATGTTGCAATGGCTCGGTGTTCAAGCTGGGTGAGACTAATCTTACTGGTAAGGTTGGTAATGATGCGGGTAAGATATGGAACACGCTTGCTTCTGTTAGAAAGGAGATTGATGTTTCTACTGTTGCTAAATTAGCTAAGATTGATGTTAATGATGCGTATACAGCGTTGGGTTGGCTTGCGAGAGAGGATAAGATAAATATTAAATTGGTTCCTAAATCTAAGGAGAATTTGATTACGATATCATTGAAACAGTAGTTGAATTATTTTATAATGCTCTGTCGTATACTTCTTTTTTTGTTAGTTCTTTTTAGATGACGTACTCTAATAAGTTTGGTTTTTTTCCATTATTTGTTGGAAAATATTGGATTTTTTCCAAAAAGTATTTATATTATGATGAACATATATTACTCTGTAAAATGGAAAAAATTATGGATGAATTATTTTATGAGGGAGCCAGAGGTGCTAAAGATATATGACAAGATATAGAAACATCATCATTATTACGCTGGTGGTTGTATCAATTCTTCTAATCAGTGGTTGTACAACTCAACAAAAAAACACTATAAAAGTATCTGGTGCTTTTGCTTTGTACCCTATGATGAGTAAATGGGCTGACGAATACATGCGTCTTCATCCTGATATACAGATAGACGTGCAATCTGGTGGTGCTGGTAAGGGCATGACTGATGCCCTTAGAGGAATAGTTGATATAGGTATGGTGTCTCGTGAGATACATGACTCTGAGATAGAGCAAGGTGCGTTCTGGGTCTCTGTTGTTAAGGATGCGGTAGTAGCTACTATCAACTCACAGAACCCTGTTGTGGATATCATATTATCAAGAGGGGTTACAAAGGAGGAATTCAAGAGGATATTTATAGATAGGTCTGTAACTACGTGGGGTGAACTGGTAGGCGATGCTAATATAACAGATCCTATACGAGTTTATACGCGTTCTGATTCTTGTGGTGCAGCTGAAACATGGGCTCTTTATTTAGGTTCATATACACAGGATGATCTTACGCATTCTGCAGATTCCGCAGTTAACGGTGATGCTAACCTAGCATCTGCTATACAGGGTGATATATTAGGTATAGGATATAACAATATAAACTATGTTTATGATCCTGCTACTCGTCTGCCTCATAATGGTTTGCAACCTGTACCTATTGATCTAAATGAGGATGGTTTATTGAGTGATGATGAATCATTCTATCAGGAGAGAGATTCTATAGTTAATGCTATTGCTAATAATATATATCCCTCACCGCCATCACGCGCTCTCCACCTGGTTACTAAAGGCGAGTTTAAAGGTATAGTTAAGGATTTTGTGAAGTGGATACTGACTGATGGTCAGGTTTTTGTTTCTGACTGTGGGTACATTAAGCTATCAGATGAAATGATTATGCATGAGTTAGAATACCTAGAAAACGGTAGAAGACTATAAAAAATAATATGAAGATTGCTGGATTTATGGATAAAGGAGGATTCAGGTTCATACGTGATTCAGTAACAACAAAGTTGATGGGTGTTATCACTTTATCTATAGTAATTATTTTTTTTGTTATACTATTTTTCTTAATATGGAGGTCGTCTCTTCTTCTGGGTGAATACTCCATTACTGAGATATTATTATCATCAAGATGGAGTCCTAAAAGAGGAGAGTTTGGTTTATATCCTATAATGATAGGTACTATCTTAGTAACAGGTATAGCTCTTCTCATAGCGGTGCCCATATCAATCTTGAGTGCTGTTTACATATCAGAATATGCCCCACTTAGACTTAGACACATTGTTAGACCATTTATTGATCTTCTGTCAGGTGTACCCTCAGTTGTGTATGGTCTATGTGCATTCTTATTTTTAGTTCCAATAGTTAAGGATTATATAGCACCGTTATTCGGCGTTCAGAGTACGGGTCTATGTATATTCACCGCGTCAGTAACCTTAGCGGTAATGGTTCTACCTATCATTATATCATTATGTGTGGAGGCGTTCACCGCTGTACCTCTTCCTCTGAGAGAAGCCTCTTTATCGGTGGGTGCTACACGATGGGAGACTGTTAAAAAGGTGATATTCCGTGCGTCTGCTCCTAGTATAATATCAGCTATTTTGCTGGGTTTTGGGAGAGCGTTTGGTGAGACGATAGCAGTGAATATGGTAGTAGGTGGTATATCCCGTGTGCCGTCTTCGTTGTTTGATCCCAGTCAGACTTTTGCATCTAAAATAATATCTGATTACAGTGAGTTAAGCTCTATCCCTATACGTGAATCAGCGTTGCTGTTCATGGCTCTTCTCTTGTTAATAGTAGTGGTAGTTTTCAATATACTCAGTAAGATCTTACTCTACAAGACGCAGAAGAGGTGGAGTTATTGAATAAAAGATTAGCAGAGGAATGGTTGTTTAAAATATTAATGATTACATCACTATGTTTTGTACTTGGTAGTTTACTAATCATCATTGGTTTAGTATTGTATCATGGTGCACCAGCTATTACAATTGAGATGGTAACTCAAACATCAAGTATGAGTCTGTACACTGGTAGAGGCGGGGGCATACTAAATGCTATAATAGGCTCTATCCTTCTAGCTATACCAGCTACAATACTCGCTTTTATAGTAGGTATATTTATAGCGCTATACCTACAGAGAGATTTCACAGACCCGCGTTTAACTAATATCATCAGATTCGTGCTTGATATATTATGGGGTACACCATCTATCATCTACGGTGTATTCTGCATGATGATAATGTTCGCGTTAGGAGCAACAACATCGCTATTATGGGGGATAATAGCGCTTACCTTGCTCGAGATCCCTATAATCACACGTTACATGGATGAATCAATCAACATGGTTCCACATGGTCTAAAAGAGAGTGCTTACTCGCTAGGTTCAACCAGGGTTGAGACAGCATTCAAGATTGTGAGAAAACAAGCGTTACCTGGTATACTAGCAGGTGTGTTACTAGGTCTAGGTAGGGGTATAGGTGATGCAGCTTCTATAGTATTCCTCATAGGTGACTCTAACAGTATACCTACTTCTTTGAATTCACCGACATCAGCTCTCCCTACTATGATATTTAACTTGTATTCACAACCAGATCCCTATGTGAGACAGAAAGCGTACGCAGCAGCTTTTATACTGTTAATGATAGTACTACTTATTAGTGTAACATCCAGGGTTATAACAAAGAGAATAACTAAGCATGTGATTAGATAAAAAATTGTTGAAGAGTTGGATAATATGATAGCATCATCAAATATCATACAGATTGAGACACGTGATCTAGATGTATACTACGACAAACAGCATATACTCCGAGATATCAACATTAAGATCCCCTCCAAACAGATAACAGCTATAATAGGTCCTTCAGGCTGTGGTAAAACAACGCTGTTGAAATCATTTAACAGATTGTTAGAGATACAGGATAATGTTAGAATATCAGGAGAGATCATAGTTGATGGTGTTAACATACTTAACCCTGGTTTGAACATACCTGATATACGTAAGAAGATGGGTATGCTATCACAGAAACCATACCCCTTACCCATGTCGATATTTGATAATGTTGCTTATGGTATAAGGATACATGACAGAAAAAAGTCAAAATCTGAGATTGCAACCAAGGTTCAACATTGCTTAGAAGAGGTGGGGTTATGGAATGAGGTGAAGGATCGTTTACATGACCCTGCAGCACGTTTATCAGTAGGTCAGCAACAGCGTTTATGCTTAGCGAGAGCGATAGCAGTTGAACCAGAGGTATTGCTATGTGATGAACCTACATCAGCGTTGGATCCTATAGCAGCGCAACAAATAGAGAAGCTGTTACTCAAATTAAAGAGGAATTACACAGTTGTATTAGTTACTCACATACTACGTCAAGCTAAACGTTTAGCTGATTATGTGATATTCCTATACTTTGGTATGGTGATAGAGCAAGGTCCAGCGTATGACTTCTTTAATAACCCTAAGGATCCTGAGAGTATAGCGTATCTTAGTGGAGAAATAAGCTAAAGTAGAAAAAATATAGGTTTGATCTTAGGAGGTAGTGATATGAAAGTAGATCTGGATATGGTTAAATGCGTGAAGGAGACAGCTATAACCATTCGTGGTTCCCGTCGCAGGATAACAGTACCATCAGAAGTAGTGGAGATGTTGAATCTTAAAAACGGTGATAAATTAAGATGGGTGGTGCTAAAAGATAAAACCATAAACATACAGAAGGTTAAAAAATAAAAGACAAAATAATGCACTCATATATGACAAAAAACCATTGGATTTTGATTCCATGAATATAAAGGATATTATTGTTATACGTAGTGAAAGAAGAAGGAGGACTATACAATCCAAGCTTAAAGGTGATGTGTTCTATGTTTATCTCCCATCTGGTCTGAAACCTGAGGAGGAGAGAAGATGGGTTGAACACATGAAAAAACGCTATGAGCAGAGGGAGAAACGAAGACGTTTAAAATCTGATAAGGATCTGGAAGAACGAGCTGAAGGGTTAAACAAGCGGTTCTTCGATGGGTCCTTAAAATTTAGTATTAAATACGTTACAAATCAAAATACACGTTTCGGTAGCTGTACGTATAAGACAAAAAGTATCAGAATATCTGATCGTATTGTAAAGATGCCCAGATGGGTGCAGGATTACATTATCATACATGAACTCACTCATCTTATCTACCCTGATCATTCTAAGAAATTCTGGTCCAAGGTGAATGAGTATAAATTATCTGAGAGGGCTAGAGGATATCTGATAGCAGTAGGTATGAGTGATGATGAATAATTATATTGATTCAATATAGTTTTATACTTAGAGAGTTGTTTTTTCTTCTTTTTTCTTGAGAGGATTGGGCCCTATTTTTTTCAACTCCTCTACAAAATCCTTGATGATAGTCGCGAACCGTTCACCCTCTGATGCTGATACATATTCGAATCGTACACGAGATGATTCAATGCCCATCTCATTTAATAATTTTTTTAGCATTTTTATCCTTCTATTGGTTTTGTAGTTACCAGATTTATAATGACAATCTCCTGGATGGCAACCCGCGACTAGTACCCCATCTATACCCTCTGCTAAAGCTTGTAGTATGAATACAGGGTCAACACGACCCGAGCACATAACCCTAATTGATTTAACATTGGATGGGTAGAGTATACGATTGGTACCAGCTAGGTCAGCACCAGCATAGCTGCACCAGTTGCATAAGAAACCTATTATCTCAGGTTCAAAATCACTCATGGACTATGACCTCTTCTCCTTTATAGTTTAACTCTTTGAGTATCATATCCACTGCTCTTGTTATAACAGTTGATCTTGATCCTTGGTGAGTATCATAGTTGAACTCATGTGGTATTGTAGATGCTGTTATCCCTATAACTATGATCTCTCTAGGTAGGTTATGATAACCTAGTTTATCAGCTATTTTAAAAGCCTCTGGCAATGATAAAGCATGAGGATTAAAAGCAGGTTGATATGGTATATCTTCTATACAGTATCTTCTAACCTCTCCTATGGCACCTGACTTCTCATGTATTATATCAATGACTATAACCTTGTGATACCCTATCATCAGATCAATGAGATTCAAACCACCAGTACAAGCTGTATCAACTTTTATGTTATCATGTTTTATTATACCTCTGAGCTGCTCTGCTACCTGTAAACCTATGTTATCCCCTGGGATTATAGGGTTACCTACACCTAATATCAAGATACTCGTATTATCAATCCCTCCTTGTTATCATTGTATGCTATCCTATACATCTGTTTTTTTTTGTCATGGATCACAATATCAAATGGTAAACCCCCTGGCAGTAGATGTGTAGCGCATGCAAAACAAGGATCATAGGCGCGAAAAGCCATCTCTATCATGTTTAGTATACCATTGTTAACCTTGCCTTTACTGATTAAACCTTTAGCTGCTTTACTTATTGATAGGGTTATAGCACCAGCGTTATGGGTGGATGCTACTATGAGGTTAACCTTCCTTATTAAACCATCCCTGTCGATATCGTAATGATGTATAAGTGTACCTCTAGCTGCTTCTACTACTCCTACACCCTCTCCTGGTTCTTTAACAGGGTTACGTATATAGGATGATGTTATACTCTCATCCATTGTGAGTTCTTCTGCTCTCTCAGATGCATATAATAACTCTATAAGACGAGCCCAGTGATACATCAAAGTAGAGTTAATTGGTTTCCCACCCGTGTAATCTATCATTTCATCATAGGCTTTTTTCGCCCCCCTGGTGGTTATACCATCAATAACGTTTAATCTACCAAGAGGACCAACACGGTATAACCCGTTACCATCACCATCTTTTAAACCATGCCATCCTATGTCTCTGAGGTAAGGGTATTTCATATAGCTCCATTCTTCCACATGTTCTGCTATATACCTGTCATACTCATCAGCTTTGAATTTAACATGTTCCTCTCCTTTAGTATCGATAATTCTTATAACTCCATCATAGAAATTCAATCTGTTTTTGTCATCAACTAATCCCATATTGTACACGTTAAGATGATAAGCTTTGCTCTCTATCAGTTTTTTATAATCCTTGTTTTTTATTATATCATGGAATAAATCCAACGTATATTTGCTGAATTTAACACATGATTTAACCATCTCTTTTATCTCTCTAAGCTCATCATCGTTCAGACCCTTGGATACACCCCCAGGTAGACCACATACAGGATGAGTAGCTTTCCCACCTAGTATAGATGTTATCTTTTGGCCATAGGATCGATGTTTGATAACCTCTCTTCCTATATCTAAACCTGTTTTCTCTATCACACCTAGTATGTTACGATCCATAGGTGTGGAATCAGGTCCTACTATTAGATCAGGCCCACCTAAGAAGTAGAAATGAAGTATATGATCATATATAATGTAACCACAGTATAATAGTTCACGTAGTTTCTTAGCAGCAGGGGGTGGATCAGTATGGAAAGCAGAATCCAATGCTTTAGTTGATGCCATATGATGAGCAACAGGGCATACGCCACATATACGTGATGTTAACTGAGGCATATCCTCTGCTCTTCTACCAATGCAGAATCTTTCAAAACCACGTAACTCAGGTATTTGAAGATAGGTATTCTCCACGTCCCCTTTCTCATCTAGGAATATGGTTATTTTCCCATGTCCTTCTAGACGAGTTATAGGATCAATGTTTATTTCCTTCTTCATTCTACCCCTCTCTTTATTTTACGGTTGATAATAGATACAGGCAGGGTGTACTTGTAGAAAGTCCCTACGGTATCTTTTATCTGATCAATTAAACGGTTTACATCCTCCTCACTCAACTTCTCCTCTTCTTCAACACCTAGTATCGACGCTAAGGCTGATATCATACCTGCACCCTGATCTTGTAGTCTTGGTAACAAACCACCGCAACCAGTACAAGGCATGTTACCTTTCATGCATCTACCTTCGCACCCTCCGCGTGTGACAGGTCCTAAACATATCACGCCTTGCTCTAAGAAACATTTATCCTCTACCTCTTCTAACTCGTATATCCTTTTTATGCATCTTATTTTCTTCTCTGATTTTTCGTATCTGCACTCTTCGCATACCGCTGTATCTGGCGCTAATACAGCTCCTCTACATGGGAGTTTGCCTGATATCATCATGTTTAAAGCGTTGATTATTAACCCTGGTGATGGGGGGCATCCTGGTATATAGTAATCCACTTCTACAACCTGAGCGAGACTCTTAACAGTATCGTATAACTCAGGTAAGAATAACTCTCCTTCTTTAACCTTGGATCTCGTCCGTGGTGTTACTCTGTCAGGGTTTGCAGTTGAATTATTGTGAATATAAACCTCCTCTATGATACTGTTCCTATCTGATAGATTAGCTAACCCTGGTACTCCTCCACTTACTGAACATGCACCGAATGATGCTAGTATCTTTGATTTAGATCTTAGAAGCTTAGCCATATGCTCTTGCTCTGATGTTCTGATAGCACCATTGAAGAAGCAAGCATCAAGGCTTTTATCTGGTAATGACTCTACGTCTTGATACTTAGTGTCTAATGCTACAGGCCAGAATACTACATCTATATGTTCAACCACGTCGAGGAGCATCTCATCTATATCCAAGATCGCTATTTCACATCCTCCGCAACTGGCAGCCCAGTAGAACGCCACCTTGAGTTTATCTTTTACCTTTGTGGTCTTTGATTTTTTATTCCGCTGATTTTTCTTCATAGATATTTGATCCAATTTAATGAAAACCTGTTTTAGCTATATTTCTCTTTTCTTTTGCATTAGCATGAGGATGGTTCTTCTGAGGGCATCTAATAGACTTGGTAACGCCTTATCTAGCTCGTACGACAAACCTATACCAACACTGGTTATATTTGGTTGCACACCGAATATGTACACTTCTTTTGGGTACTGGTTTATATCCTTGGCTAATTTCAGTACGTTGAGTATATCCTCTTCATGTGTCGATACTTTTTTACTGTTTTTTTTGCTTATCATTTCATCTGGTGTGGAGAGTACATATTCCCCAGGTTTACCTTTGAAGTCCATAGCATCAATTAATATAACCATATCATAAACAGGTAGGTAATGTATAAGCTTAACACCAGGTATACCCGCGTCGATATAATCTATGTCATGTTCGCATGTTATGTTACTCATCTTTTTTTTAATATGATCTAATAACACTAAGCCTATACCGTCATCCCTTCGGAGAGGGTTCCCTAAACCTATTATACCAATACGCATCTCCAAATCATCATTCTTTTAATTCTACATGTAAGTAATGTGTGGAACATGATATGCATGGATCATAAGCTCGGACCAGCATCTCTAGGGTGAGCTCTATCTCATTAGTTGGTTTTTCTATGATCATTGGTGCAAGCATCTCCATGTCTTTCTGTATGTTGGCATGATTCTGATTGGTGGGGATTATACAGTTGGCATTGGTGCAGTATCCTTTAGAGTTGAATGTGTAATCATGTATAAGCATGCCTCTCGGTACTTCTACTACACCTACACCTCTGCCTGCTTTCAATCTTGGTTTAATATTTTTCTCCTTTTTTATACCGTTATCTAGGAGAGTATCGATAACATTGATTGAGTCTTTTATGTTATGCATGAATTCTACTAGTTGAGCTATGGTGTTCATGAACGGGTTGTAGCATACTGGTTTCAAGTTGAAAATCCGGGAGATCTCTAAGGCTGATCTGTGTAGTTTATCAGCGTTTATGTTAAATCGGGCTAACGCACCGACCATGTATGATTCACGTACGTGTTTAGCGTATTTAGCTGTTGAATGGGGTACTACGTACTCATTTATGATTTTATGATAGTTACGATAATCAGGGTGTTTACCTGTATCTGTTGATGTTATAACACCGTCGTATAATGCATAGTTCTCATCTGAGCTGAGCGCTATGTATTCTGTTTCTCTTTTGAAATCAGGTAGCTTATATGATACTTTATTTATCTCCTCTGCTAACTCTATCACTTCGTCTTCTGCTTCTGTTAATCTACTGCGCAGGTTCAATAATTCAGTCTCTCTGGGTGTTTCAGTGAAACCACCAACTGTTAAACGTAGAGGGTGTATTGTCCGTCCACATATTAGATCTGACATCTCATTTGCTAATCTATGTAGTTTTATTATCCTCAGAACTGTTTGTTTAGCCTCGGTTTTTAATAGCGGTATCACACTCCCTGCGTTGTATAGATCAGGCGCGACCAGGTATCCGATGTGTAGTATGTGGCTCTGCATGTTCTCAGCGTTTATAGCTAGTAGACGTAGTAGTTTTGTCTGCTCAGTTATACTAACACCAAAAGCATCCTCAGTTGCTTTGAGTGATGCCAGAGAATGCCCTATTGAGCATATACCACATATCCTTGATGTTATTGTTTGTAACTCTTTGTAGTATTGCCCTCTTACCATCACCTCAAAGAATCTAGGTGCTTCTGAAACCTGCCATTGTATATGTTCTATTTTACCGTTCTTAGCGTTTAGTATTATGTTCCCATGACCCTCTACACGGGTTACATGCTCTACGCCTAATATGAAATCCTTATTCATCTACACTGCACTCCTCCTTTCCGTAGTTATAAATGGTGCATCTTCTACGTATATCCTCATAGGTTAGTTTGTAACGCTCTAATAATTCTTTTACACATTCAGTTTCAGCTTTTTTTAGTAAACCTCGGCATCCTTCGCATGGGCTGTTATGTGTGGGGCATATAGCTTTACAACCAGCTCTTGTTATAGGTCCAAGGCAGAATGCGCCTTTTTCGAATTGACATATGTTTTCCTTTTTTTTGCATTCAACACAGACCGGGTAGGTTGGTATCTCTGGTTTTTTACCTAGTATTATACTGGTTAAAATTTTTTTGAATTCATCTCTATCTACAGGGCAGCCGTGTATATAATAATCAACTGGTACAACCTCGTTTAATGCTTTTGCTTTTTGTGCATTGAAGAATTCGTTATTCTTCAGTTGTTCATTATCACCGTATACTATTTTTATTGCTTCTTCTGGGTTCCATTGGTTTCTTATCTTATTTACACCCCCTATGGTAGCGCATGCTCCTAAGGCTATTAGTATTTTAGCGTTCCTCCTGATTTTTTGTAGTCTTTTTTCATCCATGGGTCTTATTATCGATCCTTCAACAATAGCTATGTCGTAATCATCAGTGTGTTCTTTCATGACTTCACGGAATGAGACTATATCAACGATATCTACAAGGTCTAGTATCTCTTCTTCTAGATTAGCTATTTGTAGTTCACATCCTTCACAATCAGCAAAGTCGAATACCGCTACTCTTGGTTTATTCTTCATTCAAAAGCCTCAGGTAGATTCTTAATATAGTTATAGTTGAATACAGGCCCTTCTTTACAAGCGTATACCCCATTTATCTGACAATGCCCGCATTTACCAACACCGCATTTCATCCTTCTTTCAAGTGAGACTATGATATTCTCATCTGGTATTCCTAGTGTCTGAAGGCATTTGATAACATACTTGTACATTATTGGTGGACCACAGATGACTGATATAGTATTCTTTGAGTCAGCTTTATCTAGTTTTATCTTAGGGAATAGTGTTGTTATTAAACCTATCTCGCCGGTCCAGCATTCATTCTGTTCGCATTTATCAACTGTTAGTTTACATGTAACGTTCTTTGCCTTTTCCCATTCTTTTACCTCATCCATGAATAATACTTCACAAGGTCTCTTACAGCCATACAATATGGTAACGTTCCCATAGTCATTCCTATTATCAGGGGCTAAAACATATTTAATCAATGAGCGAAGAGGGAATATACCTATACCACCTGATACAAATAAAAGATGTTTATTCTTCATTAATTCAACATCAAAACCATGACCTAGTGGTCCTCTTACACCCACC
>JAVYLV010000005.1:16468-39195 GCA_038740425.1 Thermoplasmatota archaeon
CTTATCTCCTGGTTTCATCGTGAATAGTTTAGATGTAACATTACCTACTCGTCTAACAGCGATCTCAAATGTCGCTGTCTTTGTTGGTGGTGATGATATGCAGAATGGTGCTTCTCCTACACCTAATAGTGAGATCTCTACGAACTGACCTGGTTTATGACCTAAGGGTTTACGATCATCGAGATCTATCTCAAATAGAGTTTCGTTCTCAGTTAATCTTGTTATCTTCTTAATTGTAGCTGATTTAGGTGTATGTATAGGCGAGTCAGGATAAGATAACGTCTCTTTTTTTATGAAGAAACGATCATGTTTATCCCCTCCTCCAAAACCAGATAACTGGTTTATTAGTTTACATGGGTCAGCGATATCAGGTAAACATGCTGTACCGCATCTACCACATCCTACACATGCTACAAAACCGTATCTACTGTAGAGATAGTTACCTTTCCTGTAGAATCTATGACGGTATCGCTCTCTGATTTCTTTTCTGAAGATTTCTCCGCTACCAACCTTGGTGAAGTCACGTAGGAGGCAGCCATCCCAGGTTCTTATCCTTCTACCATTTTTCATGTTTAGATCTAATTCGTCATGTACATCGTAGCAGAAACACGTGGGGCATACTATAGTACATGAAGTGCATTCTAAGCATAGATCAGATTTCTCCTCCCATATAGCGTTCTCGTAGTTAGCTGATAATAACGACGCCCATTTCTCTTTCTCTATTTTAACCTTGTTCTTATACTTCTTAGGGAGGTTTCTTCTTATTTTTTCTATTCGTTCTATATCCTGCTTAGTTGCATTTGTTGTATTAACATATTTTTCAAGGAGTTTTTCTCCTTTTTTTGATCCGATAGTTACTGCTATATTTTTGCCTAGATCTGTTAGCAGGAGGTCAAATCCTCTGTCTGCTATATGGGTATTCATGCTAGCGGCGAATGACCTCTCAGATACGTTTATTATATCCACACCTATGATTATTGCTTCTTCACGTCTCTTCTTATAGATCGTATCTCTCTGAGGGTCTAGATACACAGCGTCAGTCTGCTCTAAGGCTATGATATCGTAGGGGTGTACACCTATTATTATAGGGGCTTTTTTATCCTTAGGTTCTTCTACGTGAATTGGGTCTGTTAATTTGAATGATAAAACCTCATCGTATTGAGGTAGGAAGTATTTCTTTGGTGGTAGAAGTGTTACATCAAAGTCTAGTCTAAGTTCTTCTGCTTTCTCTAATGGAGCGTATACAAAATGGTCATCTTTGGCTTTTACACCTATAACTCTTTGTTTCTCGTTTTTTATAAGGTTATCAACAAAATCCATGAACTTCTTCTTAGTTATAATCCTGACAGAGGAGGTTTCCATCTGAGATATCACCTCTTTTTTTTAAACATGAGTTTTTATTTAATTAATACACTGTAAAAAAATAGTTTTTTTTTACAGTTATATTCGTCCCCGCGTAACCTGAATAAGCGTTCATGATTTAACCTTTTTTGTTTGCATTCTGGGACTCTACTCTAGCATAGAGGGTATGTAGAGGGTATATAAAAGAAGTATTAACTTGATTTTATCTAAGGAGGATTCTTTATAATTCCATTCTTCATTAACGCATGTGTCTCTTCACGTGCTCTTCTTATAATAGATTCAGCATGTTCATATAGCTCAGCTTTTGATGGTTTTAAACGTGCTATACCTTGCTCGATGGCTTTTAAGCCTACAGATACAGCTTCACGTGGGAATACTTCCCATTCATCCATTGTGGGGACGATGTACTCTGGGTCTAAACCTTTGTCTTCAGCTGTTTTAGCAATCTCTTCAGCTGCTGATATACACATCTCATCAGTTATAGTAGTTGCTCTAACATCGAGCGTACCTCTAAATATACCAGGAAAACCTAGAGAGTTGTTTATCTGATTCGGGAAATCTGATCTACCTGTAGCTATGATGTATGCGCCTGCCTCTTTAGCCTCCCATGGCCATATCTCAGGTATAGGGTTAGCTGTTGCAAATACTATAGCATCATCACTCATACTTTTTACCCATTCTGGTTTTATAGTGCCTGGTCCTGGTTTACTAGCTGCTACACATATATCAGTATCTTTCATAGCTTCCTTTATACCGCCTGTTCTGCCTTCGCTATTGGTTTTTAAGCATATATCCCATTTCTCAGGGTTGTACTCTTTGTTCTCCTCTATATCTCTCCTTGATGGGTGTAGTATCCCTCTGCTATCAACCATTATAATATTCTGTTTTTTTATACCGGCTGATGTTAACACTCTAGCTATGGCTATGTTAGCTGATCCTGCGCCTATCATTGATACTAGTACTTCATCCATTTTTTTGTTAACAAGTTTCAGAGCGTTGATTACACCAGCTGTTACTATGGTAGCTGTTCCTTGTTGGTCATCGTGCCATACAGGTATATCAATCTCTTTTCTTAGTCTGTTTAGAATTGTGAAGCATTTAGGCGTTTCTATATCTTCTAGGTTTATACCACCGAAGCTTGGTTTAAGCCATTTCACTGCTTGTATGATTTCTTCTGTATCTTTGGTGTCTAAGCATATGGGGTAAGCGTCTACTCCGCCTAGGTATTTGAATAGTAATGATTTCCCTTCCATTACTGGTAAACCTGCTTCTGGTCCTATATCACCTAGCCCTAGTATCCTTGTTCCATCTGATACTACTGCTATGGTGTTCCATTTGTTGGTGTAGTCATAGACCTTCTCTGGTTCTTTATGTATCTCTTTACATGGTTCTGCTACTCCTGGTGTGTACCATATTGAGAAGTCGTTGAAATCTCTTATGCAGCATTTAGATGTGATCTCTATCTTACCGTGGTAGAATGGATGTAGTTTTAACGCTTCTTTACCTGGCTTATATGCTTTTTCAAGTAGTTGCTTTTTATCTGCTCTGTTCATTTAGGTTTCCCTCGGGTATATTTTTATAAATATGAAAGGAGGTTTTTTTATGCTGGTATCATCTTGTTCTATATTATCTTTTACTCGTTCTTTGATTTGTTTTATTTGTATTCATCCCAGCTTTTTATCTTTAGGTTGTTGATAGATGTGGTGCTTATAGCTTCTATGAAACGTTTTGCGAGCTGAGTATTTGTGATGAGAGGTACATTGAAATCAACTGCTTTTCTTCTTATTATGTAATCGTTGTCTAATTCTTCTTTTTCGATGTTTTTTGGTATGTTTATCACAAGGTCTATCAACCCATTGGTTATGTATGTTATAGTGTTCGGTTCTTTTTTTTCTAGTGGCCAATGGAGGATCTCGGATTCTATACCGTTGAGTTTTAGAAAATCAGCTGTTCCTCTTGTAGCGTAGATTTTATAGCCTGTTTTATAGAGCATTCTTATGCTTTCTAGTAATTCTGCTTTGTTTTTTAGAGGACCGGTGGACAATAAAATGTTTTTGTTAGGTAATTTTAATCCTACAGATAGTAGGCTTTTAAGGAGGGCCTCGTTGAAATCGTCACCTAAGCATGCTACTTCTCCTGTTGATGTCATTTCTACGTTTAGAACCGGGTCTGATCCTTTTAATCTAAAGAAGGAGAATTGAGGTGCTTTAACGCCGACATAATCTAGATCAAATGAGCTGCCCTCGGGTTTTTTGGGTTGTTTCCCCATGATGATCTTTGTTGCTAATTCTATGAAATTTACTTTTAGAACTTTTGAGACAAAAGGGAAACTTCGGGATGCTCTTAGATTACATTCTATAACTTTAACATCATTATCCTTGGCTATGAATTGTATGTTAAATGGGCCTGTTATATTCAAGTTTTTTGCGATATTCTTTGTTATGATCTTTATTTTTCTCATGGTTTCTATGTATGTTCTCTGGGGTGGTAGGACTATTGTAGCGTCGCCTGAGTGTACACCTGCGTTTTCAACGTGTTCAGACATAGCGTAGCAGTATAATTCGCCTTTATTAGCTACGGCGTCTATCTCTATCTCTTTTGCATCTGTTATAAATTTACTTATAACAACAGGGTGTTCTTTACTTACATCTGATGCTCTTTTAAGATAATCTTTTAGTTCTTCATTACTTAATGCGATGCTCATTGCAGCACCGCTTAGGACGTAGCTGGGTCTGATGATTACAGGATAACCGACCTTATCTGCAAATCTTTCAGCTTCATCTACACTTGTCAGTTCTTTCCATTCTGGTTGATCCACGTTTATTTTATCTAGTAGCTGTGAAAATTTATGTCTGTCTTCTGCTTTGTCGATATCCAAAGGTGATGTACCTAGTATTTTGATGGATGAGTTGTGAAGAGGAAGGGCAAGATTATTTGGGGTTTGTCCACCCATTGATACTATCACACCATCTGGTTTTTCTTTTTCGTAAATATCCATTATTCTCTCGTATGTCAACTCTTCAAAGTATAGTTTATCGCATGTGTCGTAATCTGTGCTGACTGTCTCGGGGTTGCAGTTTACTAGGATCGTTTTGTACCTCATTTTTCTTAGTGTTGTAACTGCGTTGACGCAGCACCAGTCAAACTCTACTGATGAGCCGATACGGTAAGGGCCACTACCGATAACCATTATCTTGTTTTTTTCTTTGGGTTTTATATCATCAGAGCAGGCGTTGTATGTTAGATAGAGGTAGTTTGTTTTTGCGGGGTATTCTCCAGCTAGTGTATCTATCTGTTTGACGTAAGGTGTTATTCTTAGTTTTTTCCTTTTTTTTCTCACATCGATCTCTTTGCTTTTTGTTAATATAGCGATCTGTTGATCTGAGAATCCTTTTTGTTTTGCTTCTTCAATCAGAGTTGCTGGTAGTTCATCTAGTTTAAATTTACTTATTTTTTGTTCTAGATCAGCTATGTTTTTGATTTTGCATAGAAACCATGGGTTTATCCCTGAGAGGTGGGATATTCTTTCAATGGATATCCCTTGTTTTATAGCTTCAAATACAGCGAATATTCTCTTATCGGTTGGTTCTTTTATCTCTTTTTCCAAGTTGTTGAATTTTAGATCGTTGCATGCTAGACCAGGTCTGTTTGTATCAAGCATTCTTATTGATTTTTGCAGTGCTTCTTCAAAACTTCTACCTATGCTCATTACCTCTCCTACTGATTTCATCTCTGTATCAATATTTGGTTTGACTTTTTTGAACTTCTGTAGGTCCCATCGAGGATGCTTCACGACGATGTAATCTAATGCTGGTTCAAAGCAGGCTGAGGTAACCTTTGTTATATTGTTTTTTAATTCAGTGAGGCTGTAGCCTAGAGTGAGTTTTGTAGCGATAAAAGCTAATGGGTAGCCTGTTGCTTTCGATGCCAGAGCTGAGCTTCTGCTGAGTCTAGCGTTCACTTCTATTATGCGGTAATCATCTGATTCTGGGTTAAGTGCGAATTGTATGTTGCATTCGCCGATTATATTCAGATGACGTATAATTTTGATGGATAATGAACGTAGTTTAAATATCTCTGAGGAGGTTAATGTTTGGACAGGTGCTACAACGATGCTTTCTCCTGTGTGTATACCCATTGGATCCATGTTCTCCATTGAGCAGACTACGATGCAGTTGTCGTAACAATCTCTTAAAACCTCGCATTCTATCTCTTTCCAACCGTTTAGATATTCTTCTATGAGTATTTGCCTGGTAAATGAAAAAGCTTTTTTGCACATTTCTACAAGTTCCTCTTTGTCTTTTGCAACTCCCGAGCCGAGACCACCTAGAGCGTACGCGACACGGCACATGACTGGATATCCTATTTCCTCTGCTGTTTTGACTGCTTCATTAATGTTTTTTACGGCTTTGCTAAGAGGTACTTTTAGCCCTATCTCTTTTATACTTTTAACAAATAGATCCCTATCCTCTGTTTTTATGATGGATTCCACAGGTGTACCTAGAACATTTACTTTGTATTTTTTAAAAATGTTTTTTTCATGGAGTTGCATACCTACATTTAACGCTGTTTGACCGCCAAAGCCGAGTAGTATCCCATCAGGTTTTTCTTTCTTTATGATTTCTTCAACGAAGTATGGATCTAATGGTAAAAAGTATATTTTATCAGCGAGATGATCAGAGGTTTGTATAGTTGCAATATTTGGATTTATTAGTATAGTTTTGATTTTTTCTTCTTTTAATGCTTTTATTGCTTGGCTGCCTGAGTAATCGAACTCTCCAGCTTGGCCAATGGAGATGGCGCCTGATCCTAGTATAATGATTTTTTTGATTTTTGTTCTCTCTTTTTGTTTCATTTCATCGCCCTGACAAACATATCAAATATGAACTCGGTGTCATTAGGGCCAGGTGAGGCTTCTGGGTGGAATTGCGCACCAAAGAACGGTTTTGAAACGTGTATGATCCCTTCGTTTGTTCCATCGTTGTTGTTATAGAACCATTCCCTCCAATCCTCAGGTAGTGTGTTTGTATCGATAGCGTAACCATGGTTTTGTGATGTTATATAGCATTTATTTGTCCCTGTTTCGATGCATGGCTGGTTATGGCTTCTGTGTCCAAATTTTAGCTTATACGTATCTGCGCCTGCTGCTAAGCCTAGGATTTGTGAGCCTAAGCATATTCCAAGAATCGGTGTTTTCCTGGAGAGCGCGTGTTTTACGTTCTGTATTGTCTCGTAGCATTTTTTTGGATCCCCTGGGCCGTTAGATATTACTACCCCATCAATGTGCTCTTCTGAGAAGTCATAATCCCATGGTACTCTGATAACTGTGAAACCCCTGTTCAAGAAAGCTCTTATGATGCTATTTTTTGTTCCACAGTCAATAAGTAGAATTTTTTTTCTGCCTTTTTTGTATATTACACGTTTTTTTATGCTTACTTCGGCTACAAGATTTGCTTTGTTGGGATCTTGTAATCTTGTTTTTCTGTTGTCGTAGACTATGCTTCCAAGCATTGTTCCTTTTTGTCTTATTTTTTTTGCTAGTTCTCTTGTGTCTACTCCATATATTCCAGGGATGTTGTTCTCTTTCAGCCATTCGGATAACGATTTTTTTGCGTTCCAATGTGAAAACTCAGATGAATACTCTGATACGACTACACCCTGAACTTGTATTTTGTCTGATTCAAAAAATCTTGGTAGGTCATTCTCTTTTTCGTTGGTAGGTACTCCGTAGTTTCCTATTAGAGGGTATGTAAAAACTAGGATTTGTCCTCTGTATGAGGGATCTGTTAGGGATTCTAAGTATCCGACCATTCCTGTGTTGAATACTATTTCTCCTGTTACTGGTTTTTTTGATCCGAAAGAATAACCTGAGAAGATTGATTTATCTTCAAGTATTAGACTGCATCTTTGTCTCGTGTTTTCTTCGTTGTAGTTGCCGTTGTCCTTAGAGTTCTGCATTAAAAAGGTGTTAATGGATTTTGTGTTTTTACATTTTTTCATTTTATTTAGCGTTGTCTGTTATCAGATGTTTTTTTCTGAGGGGTTAAAATGGATGAAAGTGCAGCATGTGGGGGGGTTGTATTATTTGTATGTTATGTTTCTATGGTGAGATGTTATTCTTTTACTTTTTTTTGTTGATGATTTAAGAAAATGGTTTTTTTACAAGCGAAATTTTAGATGTTTTTAGATAGGGTAGACATGAGGAGGTTTTTTGGCTATATGTTTACCCATATTATTGGTATCTCGTTTGGTATGAATCTTTTTTTGTCATCCTTTTTTTCTTTTTTGTTCATCTGTGGTACCTCCTCATTTTAATTTGTTTTATTTATCTTTTTTACTAGGGTATGGGTGTGTAGGGCTACTACGAATGATTTAGTTATGAATTCTATTTCTTTAGCTTCTTCAGGCGATGAGATTTGACCAACTATCATTAACATATTCTATTTCTCCTCGATTACTATCTTTGTCTCTCTGCTTATAAACGACTTGTTGTACAATTGGTATCAGGGTTGTTTTACAGTTGTTACCAAAATGATTTATAAATGTCTCCCCTTATTTTTGTCAGGTCATGACTTTTTTGGGGCATTGGTAAGACTTATATCCTGATGTTGTCTAATATTGGTATGTTTAGTAGTAAGTAATTAAGTATGATTTATTTGATATGGTGTGTATCTTATGTTCTGTGTTGAATGCGGTAAGGATGGATTAGTGTATAAGAATGGTTACTGTCTTTCATGTTATATTAAACATCATAGATTTACAAAGGGTCCTTTTTATCTTGATGTATACATGTGCCCTAAATGTGGTATGTATAAGTATAGGAATACTTACCTGTCTGAATCATTTGATGTTTATCTTAATCGTGTTATAAAAGATGTGTTCATGGTTAGTTCTGAGATGCGTAATGTTGATTTTAGCGTGTCGTATGATAGGAAGGATAACACTATTGTGTCAGACGTGGTGATCTGTGGGGAATTAGAGGATGTTAAGGTGAGAGAGCAGCATCAGTTAACAGTACGTATAAAGAGAGAGACCTGTGTTAATTGTTCAAGAAGGTATGGTGGTTATTATGAAGCTATACTACAGGTACGTGGTGATAAACGAGATTCTCTGGGGGAGGATATGAAAGAGATAAGGAAGATGGTTGAGGATACAGTTGATGATATAAGGAGTAGGGGGGGTCATGGTTTGTTTATAACCGAGGTTGTTGAGATCCATGGTGGTTTGGATTTCTACATTAGTGATAAAGGCTCGGCTTTGATGTTAGCTAAGAGAATATATACGCTTTACGGTGGGGAGATGAAACACTCCGCTAAGGATGCCGGCATGGAGGATAGTAGACATGTATACCGTATGACTTATCTTATAAGGTTATCTCCTTATCGTAGAGGTGATGTTATAGAATTCAATGGTAGATTTTACTATTTGTCTTCAGTGCATGAGAGTACAGTGCATCTTGTCGATCTTTTAACATGGTCTAGGGTTAGCTTTAACCTTAGAGATCTTAAAAAAGCTAGGATTATAGGAGAAGAGGGTATGATAGAGGAGATGATGCTTATCAGTCAGACATCTAGGGATGTTCAGTTAATGGATCAGAAGACGTATAGAGTTATCAACGTTGATAAACCAGAGGGTATCATGTTTAAAAAAGGTTTTATAAAGGTTATAAAAGTGGATGATAAGGTTTTGCTTATACCTGATAGAAAACTATAAATAAATTGTGGGTGTATAATATTTATCTGGATTGTGAGGCTGTGGTATGACTAGGACGTATCTGGGTCTGAATGAGAATCTCGAGGCTGCTTTTTGTTATATAGGCCTATGGGGTACAGGTTTGTTGTTCTTGTTACTGGATGATAGGGATCGTTTCATACGTTTTCATGCTCTCCAATCAGTATTATTATTCTTACCGTTAACGTTCCTGTTTTTTATTGTTAAGTACACCTGTGGTTTGATCCCTTTTTTAGGAGTATCTGTGCAGAATTTTCTAAATACTCTGTTCTTCTTTTTTGTGATAATTCTTTGTTCGTTTCTCATGATTAAAGCACTTCAAGGAGAACGATTCAAAGCGCCGTTTGTAGGTGATATAGCAGAGAGATACGCGTATAAAGGTTATTATAAGTTAAAGATGTGATTAAAACTAGGTTCTCTCTCTTGTTAGATTGTCCATCTGCTCCTTGGTGATATCTCTCCTGCTATGTTTGTACGCATTAACTCTGTTATCTCTTCCCTGTTTTTACCATGCGCTAGCGCCCACATTAGTTTAACGCATGCAGTCTCAGGTAGCATATTTTCTCCTGGTATGACTCCTATTTTTAGTAGGTCGCGTCCTGTGGAATACACGTTTAAATTAACTCGTCCGTTGATACACTGTGAGGTCATTACTATGACTGTGCCTTTTTTTATTAACTCTTCTAATCTTGGTATAAGACGGTTAGGTACATGACCGAGACCTGTACCCATTAATACTAATCCTTTTCTCTCTGGTATATCCTCGCTTCTTAGTGATGGTGAAGCGTATATGATACCGACATCCTCTTCTATTTTGTTATCAAGGATTGTAGGTCCTTTGCTCTTCTTTTTGTAGGGTTCTGTTATTATAACCTTATTATCTTCTACTCTTCCTAATGGTTTGTCGTTTATTGTTTTGAATGCGTCTCTACGTGATGTATGGTTCTTCCTGATTTTTGTACCGCGATGGATAAGATTGTATGTGTCTGATGATTCACCGTGCATTACTACTACAACTTCGCCTAGGTCTGTTGTTGCTGCTACGCGTACCGCTGCTTGTAGGTTTAATACAGCGTCGGTTGATGGTCTGTCACTTGATCTCTGTGCTCCTACTAGTACGACAGGTCCGCTTAGGTTTTTAAGTAGGAATGATAATGCTGATGTGTATCCTAGTGTGTCTGTACCGTGTGGGATCACGACGCCGTGTGCACCATGGTTCAGCTCGTATGCTACTTTTTCAGCTAGTTTTAGCCATTCAGCTGGTGATATATCCTCGCTGAATAACTGGAATGCTACATGTGCTTTTACGTTGCTTATGTTGAATATCTCAGGTACTGAAAACGCTAGATCCTCTGCTGATGTAGCAGGGTGTACTGCTCCTGTTCGATAGTCAACATAGGAGGCTATAGTGCCCCCAGTTCCTATGATTGATACCGTGGGTTTAGCAGGGTCAAAAGGGATATTTTTTTCTTTTTTCTCCTTTTTTTTACTTTTATGAAGGAGGGTTATAACTGTGTCTTCGTTTACTTCTAATCCTATGTTGTACCCATTTTTCAGTTTGATTGTTATTATGTTATCGCTGCTGAATATGTGATGAGGCATCAGTACGCCTTCATATACCTCTTCGCCTTTTTTTATTCTTATAGTGTCGCCGTTTTCCACCTCTGCTGCGTGTAGTTTGTCATCTAAGATGTTTTTCTTTTTCATGTCCGTGTTATACCCTCTGGTTTTTGTTTAAAGGTAATATAGTATATATTTTAAAATAGTTACCTAATTATTGTATTACGGTTCGGTATTGTGTTTTATGAGACGTGTAGCTGTTAAATTTGCTTATGATGGTAGGGGTTTCTCAGGTTATGCTAGGCAGGTTAACACACCTAGGACTATAGAGGGTGTGGTGGTTGATACTTTGGTGTCAAAAGGTATTATTGAGTCTCCTAAAAAGGCTTGTTTCAGGTCGGCTAGTCGTACAGATAAGGGTGTATCAGCTTTGGGTAATGTTATCGCTTTTAACACGTCTTATGCTGGTGATGATGTACTTAGTGTGATAAATGATGATGTTGAGGAGGTGTTGTTTTATGGTTTTAAGGAGGTTGATCCTGTTTTTTATCCTCGTTATGCTAAGATGAGGGTTTATAGGTACTATTTGGATGGTGATTATTGTTATGATGATGTTGTTGATGTGTTATCACTTTTTGTTGGTGAGCATGATTTTAGTAATTTCGCGCGGTTAGAAAAAGGTAAGAACCCTGTTAGGTTTGTGGAGCGTATACACGTTGATAAGAATCATGGTTTCTTAGTTGTTGATTTTTATGCTCAGCATTTTTTATGGCATCAGATAAGACGTATGATGCAGGCGGTTATACTAGTTATGAATGATAAGATAAGTAAGATTGATGTTGTTAAAGCTTTAAATAATCCTGATATAAGGGTTAATCTTGGTTTAGCCCCTGCTGAACCGTTAATATTAAAGGATGTGTTTTATGATTTTGAATTTGAGTATATATCAGAGGTTAATAGTTTTTTATCTGATTTTGAGTACACTTTGGTTAAACATCTTAAAAATAAGATAATATGATATATCTTTTTATATGCCTTTTTACTTTTTTTATGTTGCTAGTATTTCGTTCATCTTTAGGTAAGTTATGTCTATATCTTTTTTACGTGTCCATGTTTCTTCTAAGGGTGTGAGTGTTATCTTGTTGTTAACCATGCCTACCATTTTGTCGTTTTCATTGTTCATTATTGCTAATACTGCTTCGTATCCTAATCTGCTAGCTAATACACGATCAAATGCTGTAGGGTCGCCTCCGCGTTGAACATGTCCTAATATGCTGAGTTTTACCTCCCAGTTTATGGTGCTTTCGATCCTTGTTTTAAGATTGTTTAACCAACCTGGTTCGTCTTTCTCGGTTACAACTATTATGTAGCTGCTTTTTCCTTTTTTGTAGGTTTCTTGTAGTTTTGATATCAGATTATCAATATCATAAGGTTTTTCAGGTATGAGTATCTCTTCAGCCCCTCCACCTATGCCAGTGTATAATGCTATATACCCTGATGTTTTGCCCATTACCTCGATGATGAATAAACGTGAATGTGATGATGCTGTGTCTCTTATCTTATCTATAGCTTCTAATGCTGTGTTAACCGCTGTATCAAATCCTATAGTGTAGTCGGTCCCATATAGATCGTTGTCAATGGTGCCTGGTACGCCTATACCTTGTATATGGTACTCTTTTATGAATTCGTGTAATCCTCTGAATGATCCGTCGCCGCCTATGACGATGATGCTGTCTATACCGAAACGTTTAAGGTTTCTGTAAGCTTTTTCTCTGCCTTCTTTTGTTAGGAATTCGGATGAACGAGCTGTGCGTAAAAAAGTACCGCCGTATTTTACTATGTTACTCACTGAGTATCTTGATAGCTGTTCTATCTCCCCGTTGATCATGCCCTGGTAGCCGCTTTTTATAGCAAACATTGTATGCCCATGGTATATGCCGGTTCTAACTATGGCGCGTATGGCAGCGTTCATACCAGGAGCGTCGCCACCGCTGGTGAGTACACCTATGAATTTCTTATCGATCATGGTTCTATTATTCTCTCCTCTAATAATGTAATATAGTAGGTTTTATTAAAACCCATTTGTTGTTATAAGTCATACTTTTGTGAAGTAAACAATTGCGGTATTTTAATAGTGATGAGCAGAGCTTATTAAATTAGTTATACTGAAAAATCATTTTTTTATATGTTGGATATTGTTGTAGTATTGATATGAAAGGGTTTATGATACAAAGTTTTTGTTATTGAGTGTCAACTGCATGGGTAACATTCTTCTGAGGAGAAAATGTAACCCATCACGATAATGTAAATCCGATAACTCTTCCTAATATAAACAGTTTCATTATGACAAGCGATGTTACTTATCTGTCTTGACATTACAAAACCTAAAATTTTATTACTATATAATGGTTATCACTCTTTCTGTATTTTAATGGTAAATGCAGGGGTAGCCAAGCCTGGTCAACGGCGACAGACTCAAGATCTGTTCCTGTAGAGGTTCGCGGGTTCAAATCCCTCCCCCTGCACCTATACTCTTTTATGTATCCTTACAGAACCAATATTATTTTCAAAAAAAGTTGAAACATTTATATATAGAGGATATAACATTGAATGATGAAGAAGATCGAACGTGTTTACTGCGAAATATTGCATCTTATATTGGAAAAGAATGTTAGAAAAACCACACAAAAACAACTATCAGAGGATTGTAAAGTCTCTATAGGTCTAGTTGATTACGCGTTGAAACCATTGCATCAAATGGGAATAATAGAGATACATAATCGCTATCTAAACATAATTAACCCTAAGAAACTTCTACTATATTGGGCATCGATACTTAGCCTCTCCTCTAACATTGTATACACAACCTATGTTAAAGAATCTAGTCGTGTTATAGAACAGATGATGCCACCTTGTATTTTCACAGCTTATTCTGGGTATAGATATCTATTTAATGATACTCCTGCCGATTATTCAGAGGTTTATGTCTATGGGGATCCGGGTATAATCTGTAAGCGTTTCCCTCCTGTACAAACCTCTTTGAGAAACATATTTGTTCTAAGAGTGGATGATTATATAGTTAGACGTTCTGTTGGTAGTGTAGCACCATTACAACTCATATACGTTGATCTCTGGAATTTGAATACGTGGTACGCTGATGAATTCATTAAAGATTTTGAGAAACATTTGAAGGTGTAACCTATGAGAGAGTTCTGGAATGATATAAACACTCAAAAAAGCTGGGCTATTCTAAAGCAGTTGAACAAGCAGATTAGATTCATCCTTATAGGTGGATGGGGTGTATATCTGTGGAGTCATGCTATGAAATCCAAGGATATCAATATAGTGTTGACTTCATGGGATGATCTTGAATTAGTTAAAAAAATATGAACCATACAAGAATGATAGACTTAAAAAATATGAGATAGTCCTCTCTGATGTCGATGTTGATATCTACCTTTCTCATTACTCTAAATTAGTTATTCCATGTGAGGATTTGATCTCTTTGCATAGTATAAGAGAGGGATTCCATGTTGTTAACCCTGAACCTTTGCTTTTATTAAAACAACAAGCGTATATTGAGAGAAAGGATAGTATAAAAGGGCAGAAAGATAGGATAGATATACTTTCCATTTTGCATTCTGGGTTTTTGGATTTCAAAGAGTATAGACGTCTTGTTGATGTCTACCATATCCCTAGGTATTTAGAGGATCTCAGAGAGATCATAAAAAACACTGTGGATGAGTTCTCTTATCTGTCAATAAAAAATCCTAGAGAGATTAAAAAATTAAAAGAGAGATGGATGAATGAGATAGATGCTGAGAGATGATTTTTGTTATATATCACGATATCATCAGTAAGTTTTAAATACCAGTTATGAATATATATTCATAATTATGTTGAATATAGAGGTGATAACGTATGCCTTGCGGTGATGGTACAGGACCCTGGTGGCTTTATCATAGAGGCTGGAGAGGTATAGGCCCACACATGTACAGACACAGCTCTGTTTATAGATCATGGCTGCAAGATATAGATCTTTCATCGATATCCAAAAATGAGAGAAAGCAGATACTAGAAGATGAGCGTAGGATGATAGAGCAAGAGAAGCAGAGAATAGAACAGTTACTAAAGGATATAGATTCAAAGGAAGAATGAAGAAACAATGCCACGTCCACGTAGATGCAGAAGGGTACACCAATCCCCTCTTTTTACATATTTTAAACCATCTGGGGTTAGAATGATAGATCTGGAGCAGGTTACAGTCACCATCGATGAATTCGAAGCTATAAGATTAAAGGACTTAGAGGGTTTAGAGCAAGAAGAATGCGCAAGGATGATGAATATATCACAACCAACATTCCATCGTCTTATACATGACGCAAGACGTAAGATATCTGATGCGTTAATTAATGGTAAAGCAATAAGGATAGAAGGAGGCGTGATAGAGTTTACATTTGATAATAGATTTCGTCGTCATGGGAGATGTTTCAGAGGGGGTGTGTAATAATTTGAAGGTAGCTGTAGCTTCTGATGATGAAAAGCATATATCATCTCATTTCGATAGAGCATCAGGTTTCATGGTATTAGAAATAGTAAACAATAAAATCATAAGAAGAGAGTACCGTAGGAATACAG
Source organism: Thermoplasmatota archaeon (assembly GCA_038740425.1). GTDB lineage: Archaea > Thermoplasmatota > E2 > DHVEG-1 > DHVEG-1 > JAVYLV01. The sequence goes on from JAVYLV010000005.1 coordinate 31,760, forward strand.
GTGTTAAAAAAGAGGAATGTGGTAGCTGTGATCATGATGCTATGATTAAAACTATAGATGACTGTGATATAGTTATCAGTCATGGTATGGGTAACAGGATATACATGGACCTAGTAAAGAATAATATTAAACCTGTAATCACTGATGAGATCCTAGTTGAGGAAGCAGTGGACAGATTCATTAAAAATAAACTTGAGAATAGGTTAGATAGGTTACATTGATTGATAGTTGGAGAATGAGTTAAAATTTCTGAGTAGGATATTGCAACGGTTTGTTTTTTTTTATCTTTTTGTTTTCTTTTTTCTTCTCAGTATGAATTCTATTGTTATTATTGCTTCTATCATGACTAATATTTCGTATCCAGGTGTTTTTTTGTTTTCTGTTTGTTTGTTATTGGTGTCATTGTTGTTTTCTGTTGTGGTTGTGTTTTTGTTTTTTTCTTCTGGTTGTTGTTCTTTGTTGGTGTTGTTTGTTTTTTGTTGTATGGTAGCGTAGGTGCTTGTAGTGTTGGTTTGGTTTTGTGTGTCTTTGACTTGTAGTAGTATGGTGTAGTTCCCGGTTTTTTTGTAGGTGTGGTTAGTTAGTGGTGTTTGTAGCCAGTCTGTGTCCCATTGGTTGTCGTTGTTGTAGTCCCATCTGTATTGTAGTGTGTCGTTGTCTGGGTCTTGGCTTTTTGATGCATTGAATTGGATGCTCTGATTTACGTATCCTATGTATGGTCCTCCTGCATCTGCTTTGGGTGGATGATTAGTTTTGTTGTTTGGTGGTGTGCTAGGTGGTGTGTAGGGGGGTATTCCTCCGTTTGGTGGTTCACCTCCTCCTGATGGTGGGTTACCACCAGATGGCGGATTACCAGGGCAGGAGCCGGTCTGGCCAGTGTATTCAAAATCGAAGATTACTTCTATGTTGTCTGCTATCATGTAGTTTCCTGAGCCGTACCCTTTCTTTACGATGAAACCGATAGCGCCCTTGCGTACATGTGGTGTTTCATCAGTGAAAAATCTTGTTAATGAATGGTCTCTGACTATGGTGACATTGAAATGATAGGAATTGTTAACCTGTAAAGAAAAGTTATAATTTTGGTATCCAGCTCCTGTGCCTATTGACGAGCCAGTACCACTAAGTACGGTCACAATACCGTTTTCTATTTTTTTTATGTTTCCATCGCGGATATCAAACCAATAATAATTTATTGGGTCTTGATAATTGAGTATGACCCCGCCCCGTATGTATTTGTGTCCTAGTGTCACATTCAAGGTATAGTTAGCCCATTCGTTTCTCCCTTCGTATGAGACTATGATGCTATCATTTCCAGCTAAACTCTCCATTCTTATGTGTTTGCTGTAGTAGTTCCAATGTGTTGACGAGCTCAGTGTCGCGGTTCCGTTGATGATCTCAAATGATAAACCTGAGAGCGAGGCTTTTTTTGATATGTTAGTCATGTTTTCGAAATCTTCGCTTAGTTGGAATAACGAATCGCAGGCATCACCAAGACCATCATAGTCAAGGTCACTCTGATCAGGATTGCAATCGTAGGGGCAGTTATCTTCGCAGTCGTTTACACCATCTCTGTCGGTATCAACGTAGTATGATGCATGCATAAAACCGTCGCAGTTATCGTCGTATTCACCGGTTTTTGTACAGATCTCTGTTGCTCCTGGGTGAACGTTAGGGTTGGTATCATCACAGTCATATCTAGGATCTGAGGTGTTGCATAGGTAGCCTAGATAGTAGTCGCCATCGCTGTCTCGTACACATCCTCCTCCGCAGTCTACGCCTTCTTCATCGAAATTCATGATCCCATCGTTGCAATGGTGGAATCTATAAGCATCCCATAGGTTGTTTACGAATGCGCTTCCGTAGGTGTGGTATCCTTTGTAGGTTCCGTGTTCGTTTGGGAATCTGCCTATACCATCGCTAGGGTCTGTGTCTTTTATGCATTCGCCAGGGTGGGCTGGGTCGTCACCGTAGAGGACGCCGTAGAGTTCGTTGTTTAAGATGCAGTTGTATCCTTCTCCGCATCCGTATCCTTCTACTTGTATCTCTACGCCGTTGACTGTTAGGTTGTAGTTTACTGGGCCGTTTGTATAACAGGGTAATCCTGTTCTTGGACCGTTTGAACATTTACCGCCAGCGCATATACCGTTTGGGCAGTCGCTGGTTTCGTATCTTTTCGTAGAATTCCTCATGGTACATGTTTCTCCGTCTCTTTCGCCGCCTATGCATATTCCTTTGATTGGTGCGCATTCATCTGGTTGCAGCCATCTGCCTTGATCCATCCAGCGGTTAGTGTAGGCTAGGAATCCTTCTGAGTTGTTCCATATGTTTAACGCTGGCATCATATACATTGCTATAGAGTTTGATTTCCAGGTTGCAAATGCTATGATGTTGTATGTTAGACTTGGTTTGCATCCTCCGTCTATCCATTCATATGGGTCGCTTATGGTTTTTGAGCCTGCTATGGCATCGCATCCGAGTACTAGTTTCCCCCAGTAGATGTATGGGTTGTCATGTCCTTGGCCGTATATCCATTGTTGTGCGTTATCTCCATAGTACATGTCTTTGTTTTCTTGGAAGTCTTCTATCTTTGAGTTGTAGATCGCGTTTTTTATTCTTGTATCGTTGAATAATACCCCTGCGAATGTTATCGGTAGTTTTCTCCCTACACCATGGCCGCCATTTCCTCTCCAACTCCCTCCGCCGAGGTATATTGAGGATAAGTCTATGCCTACTTGGAGGTAATGTATCAGTAGTGGTATTTTATTTTCTAATGAGTCGTTCAGCATTAATCTAAGGGCGCCGCGTCCAGTGTCATATGATATGTCTGCTCCGTAATCGTACATGTTCTGGTCAGGGTGGATTTGTCGTACTGTGTATTCGTATTTATGGTCTAGGTATACTCTGTCGAATCGGTCAGCCATCTCTTGTATGGTTGGTGTGTTGTCTACAGTTGGGAAGCTGGGTAGTAGGGATGTGTCTACTTGTTCGAATCTGAATAGTCTTTTCTCTGTACTGAAGTATCCTGGTCTGAAGGCGTCTGCAGGTGGTTCTTTATCTAGAATTGTTAGTACTCCTGCTGTCCATAGATAGCATGTTCGGGTACTACTGTAGCTGCATTTTGGTGATGTTTCGTTTATCTTGTTTGATACTGCTTTTACTATGGATTCGTTACCATGGGCGGTGTATGGTAGTGAGGGGACAGCGCTTGCGTTGAAGTTAACTATTCTTGTGTCGTATGGTTGTGTGTAGATGTCTGTGGGGTTGACGTGCCATCCGTGGTGTTCCCCATCGAAATCAGGTTTGATTCTTGTGATGTTGACAGTGCCTCCTGGGTTGTGGGGTGTGATCCACCAGTCTCCATTTATGAATTGACCAGCTGGGTAGTGGTTGTCTAGGCACCATGTTATTCCCCATTGTGTTATGTTTTGTAGTTGGACGTCTGAGATTTTTACGTATGATACGTTATCTAGGTTTACGCCATCTATTTTTACAGTGTCTCCGGGGTATGCTTTGTATATTATTATATTGGTGTGTGTGCCGTTGCGTGTTGGTTGTAGTGTCTCTTTGTAAGTCCCTTCATGTATGCATACAACGTCTCCCGGTTGTAGTTGATCGTTGTAAATGTTGATTGATTCATTTTGTGTTATGTTATAGGTGCATGTTTCGTGGTCTTGTGGTGATCCTAGTATATTGGTTGTTATTCTGGGGTCTTCTTCTGTGTATTCGTCGCATCCGCAGTCGCATAGTGTGCAGTCTTGTGTGCGTGTTTTTTGTTTTATGTAGGATGTTGTTTCTTGTTGTTTTATTCCTAATGCTTGTTTGATTATCTGGTGTAGTTTTTCGGCGGGTGTGTATCCTATGAGGTCCTGGTATGTTTGTGTGTGTCCGTTTGTTAGTTTTAGGATTATCATTCTGGGGTAGTTTTTCACGTTGTATATGTTCGCTATATCAGGGTGTTCTTCAGCGTTGATGTCTATGAATATTATATTCTGGGTGTATGTTTCTCTTATTTCTTGTAGTATGTTTTTTTCCATTTTGCAGAATCTGCACCAGTCTACGTAAAAGAATAGGAATACTATCTGGTTGTTGTTGAGTAGTTTTTGTATGGTTGTGTTGAAGGCTCCTGGTTGTAGTTGTTCTCCTAGTATATAGTAATTTTTAAAGTTTTTTTGTGTGGTATATGTTTCTGTATCTTTGATTTGTTGTCCTGTAAGCCATACTAATGATAGGTTGAGTATAGATAGTAGGATTATGATTATTTCTAATATGTTTTTTTGCATATTTTCTTTTTCCTTTTTTCTCCATCTCAACTAAGTGTTTTTTTAATTATACTTTATTTTTGTTTTTTTTATTTTATATATATTGGTTGTTATTTTTTCATTTTTGGAAAGTATCTTTTTTGTAAAATGTACTGTTTGGCAGATTGCCGTGGTGTTATTTTGGTCATATTAGGAGGGTTTGTGGCAATGGTTTATTTTGATTTTTTTGCGTATTTTTTTTCTTTTTGAACAAAAAAAGCTTAGTTAGTTAATTGGGGTGGAGATGTTAGAGATGGTGTGTGGTGTTATAAAAATTTGTTGTGTTGGATGGGAGCACAAGGTATATATATTTTAGTATACATTACATGTTTTTGTTTTTTGGTGAGGATGTGGCTCTGACACGTAAGGTAAGGAGGTATGGTAGAAGTTTCGTGGTTGTTATACCTAGTCAGATTGTGTCAGCTTTTGGTATTGAGAAGGGTATGGATGTGGAGATTGTTCCTTTGTCTAATGGTGAGTTGATTATAAGGAGGGTTGATGCGTCTTTTGATTCTAGGTCAAAGCGGATGATTGGAGGGGGTTCGTAGTTTTTGAATAAGAAGAAGATTATCATAATAACTGTTGCTTGTGTGGTATGTTTGGTACTTGGTGGTTTTAATCCTGATCTTTTTTATACGATGGAGTATATAGGTTCTAAGAGTGGTTATTCTTATGGTATAGTTGAGTCTGCTGCTGAGTGGTGGGATTGTAATTGGTCGTATTATAAGATGATTACAATTAGTCATAGTATGGTTGCTAGTGATCAGTATAACTATCCTGTTTTGATTTATCGTGGTGGTGATAGTGATTTAGCAGCGCGTGCTCAGGATGATGGTGATGATCTTGTTTTTGTTGATAGTACACATTCAGTTAAATTATCGCATGAGATAGAGTATTTTAATGGTTCATCTGGTGAGCTTGTAGCTTGGGTGAATATTCCTTTTCTTTCTTCTTCGTCTGATACTATAATTTATCTTTATTATGGTAATCCTGATTGTGGTAATCAGGAGGATGTGCAGGGTACTTGGAATTCTAATTATGTTATGGTTCATCATTTGGAGGAGGTGTCTGGTCTTTTTTATGATTCTACTGGTTATGGTAATAATGGTACGGTTCATGGTAGTGTAGGGCGGGGTGTTACTGGTAGGGTGGTGCTTGATGGTGGTGTTTCGCTTCCTGGTAGTTATTCTTCTTATATTGATTTTGGTAATGAGAGCAGTCTTGCTCCTTCTGCTTTGACTTTGGAGGCTTGGGTTAAGGATCCTCCGGTTTTTACTCGTTCTTCTGTTCATATTGTTGATAAGAAGGATGAGGAGGTAAGGGTTAAACCTGGTTCTATGTTGTCAGTGAGTAGGACTATTAGGGTTGATCAGCCTTCTTATGTTTTTTTTGTTGCTTTGTCATCCTTTGGAGTAGGGTTATATGATATGACTGTGGATGATAAATATGTGTATTCAGGTTTTTATAATGCTGGTTCTCCTTCTTCTAGGGTGGAGCGTTTGATTGAAGGTGTTAGATTGGTTTTGCCTGATAAGGTTAGAGGATTGAGTAATGTATATTATTCAGATTTATTCTTTGTGGATGATGAGGTTAAGGTTGATCTTCTTTTTAGTTGTCTTCCTATGATGCCTTCTGATGGTCGTATTAGTTATCTGGTTTTGACTCCTGATGGTTTGTATGATGTTGAATGTACTACTCATTGGTTTAGTGATAACTCTTTTTTTTCGAGGTTGGCTCCTTCTCTTCGTGGTGTCCTTGAGAAATTGCTTTCTGTTGTTAGGGAGTACGAGGATTCTAGTAGTTTATGGTTACCTTTGGAAGAGGTGGATGATGCTGTGCGTGTTTATCCGCGTCTTAACACTAATGTCTTCTGGAGGGATTTTTCTAATCGTGCTCTTTGGTCTCTTGAAGCGTGGGATCCTGGTGGTAGATGGGTGTATATGAATGATTCACTTCGGAGTATACTTGTGAGCAGGGGTGATACTGCGAGGAAGTTGACGTTGGTTTATAACGCGTCTTATCCTGTGGTTACTGATTATCGTTTAACTTTAAGGTTGGGTTATCCTCTTTTTGATTATTTTTATGATGAGGTTTTTTATACGTATGAGATTCATACGATGGTTGATGGTAGGGATGTTTGTATTCTTTTTAATGTATCAGATCTTGTTGGGTTAGATAGGGTTTTGTTGAATCATGGTATCAGTGTTGAGGGTGATGATGAGTTCTTCTGGTTTAGGATACAGCAGGATGATGTTGCTCCTGGTAGTTGTATTGAGCTTGACCCTACTTATACTGTTAAGACAGGTGCTTTGGTTGACTCTCTGGAGTCAACTACTCAGCGTAAGATGGCTCGTACATCTGACGGGGTGTTGCATTGTGTGTTCTATGAGAGTTACTCTTCTAAGAATAATATAAGGTATGCTTATAGTTCGAGTGATGATGACAGCTGGGTTGTTGTTAATGTAACGCAGAGTGATACTTATGATCAGAAATCTCCTAGTATCGCGGTTGATAGTAAGGATAATATCCATATAGTATGGATGGGTCAGCATGCTGGTTCATCAACGCTTTATCAGATAAGGTACATCTGCTATAATAGCAGTAGTGGTGTTTGGAGTTCTATTAAGAATCTTACTAGTTCTGGTTATAATCAGAACTTCCCGTGTATAGTGGTTGATAGCAGTGATAAGATTCATGTTGTATGGTATGGTCGTCATGGTACTTTATCTGCTAATCAGATACGTTATATTAACTCTAGTAATGGTGGATCCACATGGTCAACAGCTGTGAATGTTACAACAGATACCTATGCGCAGACTTATCTTTCGCTTGCTGTTAATAGCTCTGATGGTTTACATGTGGTCTGGCAGGGTCGTGTATCAGCTACGTATACAGCTACTCAGATAAGGTACGCTTATAAATCAGCTTCATCTAGCTCTTGGAGTTCACCTGTTAATCTTACAACGAACCTTAATTATATCCAGTCTGCTCCTTGTATAGCTGTTGATTCAAATGATGATTTGCATGTTGTCTGGCATGGTTTCCCTGATGCAAACACAGTTTATAATATTCGTTATAAGCGATGTAGTGGTGGATCATGGGGTAGCATAGTGAATATTGGGCCTAGTGAGGATGAGG
>JAVYLV010000006.1:0-8242 GCA_038740425.1 Thermoplasmatota archaeon
ATAAAAATAAAGTTAAAGGGTTTTTAGCTCAGGGTTCTGAGTTTGGTTTTGGCAAAATGTTTGCTGCGGGTATTAACGATGAGGCTATAACTAAGGATGATCAATTTATACATATTGTTAGTTGTAATACTCATAATATAGCTGTTATAATAAAGACTCTTGCTATAGAAAAGAAGAAGAATCATATGGTTGAGGGGCGTTTTGTTTGTATTAGAAGGGCGAATGATATAAGTCAGGATAAGAGTTTTGTCCCTGCTCCTCAGGTTGATAAGCATAAGGATGAGAAGATGGGTACTCATCATGCTGTTGATGTGTATCATCTTTATAAGACCCTTGGTTTTGATTTGAATGTTTTCTCTAGTTCTTTGAAGATTAATAGTCAGTATATGCATTGTATATGGTTTGATGTGAAGCTTGATAAGAAGATTACAAAGGATGAGGTTATCAAACGTTTTATTAATAATCCTTATGTAGCTGTTACTCATAAGATGTCTACTAATCTTGTTTTTTCTTTTGGTCGTGAGCATGGTCATTATGGTCGCATACTTGATCAGACTGTGGTTGTTATACCTACGATTCATGTTATTAATAATAATGAGGTTTTTGGTTTCTGTTTTACACCTCAGGATGGTAATTCACTTCTGAGCAGTATCACTATGACTGAGCGTTTCTTGTATCCTGAGTCGTATAAAGAGAAGTTGAAATGTCTCGGTGCATTTTTATTGCAGGAGGTATAAATTTAATAAATATAAAATATTTTTTTAATAATTTTGTTTTTTATTTATTTTTTATTTATCTTTTTTTGTTTATTTTTTGTTTTTTATAGTATTTTGACGTCTAAGATTTTTTGTGTGATTATTGTTATCATATTTCATTGTGTTTTTATTTTTTGGTTCTTGTTTGATCTTTTTGATGAGGAGTTACAAATTCTGATTGGACAGTTATTTTTTATATTTGTATTTCATGTTGGTACGCACTGTCAAAAATTACCTGTTTTGTTTTATAGTTTATTTAGTAAACTTTGTTTTAGTATCTATTTAAATAGTTAATCTTTAATCTTAACTTTATATTTTTGGTTGTGAATATTTGATGTTTATTTTCAAAGTTTTAGAGGATCTATACAAAAATGAAAAAGTGGATTAGTTTGATTTATTTTGTTGAAAGACAGCACATTGCTATATCAAATCTATCATGCTATAATATATCAATCAATGTTATTTTGTATCTATCTTTTGTCTTAAAAGTATATTTCTAACAGTGGCTGGGTACCAGCTGCAGTTATGTCCTTCTCTCTTCAGCCTTGTCGGTATTTGTTTTTCATTAAGATAAGAGGCTATCTCGGCGTAGCTTTTACCAGAAGATCTTAGCCTTTTGATTTCTTCTATAATGCTTTGTTCCTCTGGATCTTCAACTAGTCTCGTGTTAACTTTGCTATCCTGTGTATTATCAGATATAGTAGTGTAACCATACGGTGGTTGACCAAACCATTCCTTCTTCATTTTTTGTTTGATTCCACTCTTTATAGTTATTGATAATCTTCCCTTACAGAATTCTTCAAAAAGATCTAGATTGTTTATTATGAATCTACCTTTTTCGCTGTATATATCTACATGTTGTAGATCATAGATGTGTATCCTGACATTGTATCTTAGTAGATCATCTAGTAAGTGTATTATCTCTCCTGGATTGTTTGTGATCCTTTTAGTATCTATAATGCATATGCCGTTGAAGAGACCGTTCTTAGAGTCTGTTAGCATCTCCTGGTATCTTGATAAGTTATGGTCTCTGTTGTCATCTTCGCTATATACCTTTACCCATTTCCAACCCATCTCTTCTGACCATTGTTTGAGTAATTTCTGTTGTTTCTCCTGTGTGTAATCCTTGTTTTTATCTGTTGGTATGGTCCTGGTGTATATGGCTACTCTGTAGTGACTCATATGAAAACCATCCTCATATAAGTAACAGTAACATATATATGAAAATATTACTTATATTTTTCTATTGATAAGAGTTACTCTCGGTCTACCGAAGGTAACCAAACGAGGGGCTGAAATGGCAATAAATCAGCAGGTTTACCTCCACGTTCTTTTATAATACCCTGAACCCTATTATACAAATCCACATCTATGATAGGCTCATGATTACTCTTATTGATATACTTCTCCCATTTCAAATAACCACAATATATCGGGTTTTTAAGTATCGTAGAAACCATCTTTTTAGCCCAGAAACCCCGGTTTTTCGTTGGAATATTAGCATCATTAAGGATACCTGATATCTCACCCATACTTTTCCCCTCAATATACCACCTGTATATATCCCTAACAACTGGAGCTTCAGACTGATTGATCATAAAAACACCATCTTTATAATCATAACCATACGGTATATTGAATCCTAATACACCGCCGTTAGTCCTAGCTTTCTGCTCCATTCCTATATACACCCTTTCTCCAATCTGCTCTGATTCAAGCTGGGCTATACCTTGTATAATGTTCATAACAAATCTACCAATAGCGGTAGATGTATCAAACGATTCACTCATCGATACAAATTCTTTTTTATTCTTGTTAAGCTGCTCCATCATAGACATGAAGTTTTTAGAGTTACGATGGATCCTATCCATTTTAACAACAAGTAATGCATCCCATTTATCCATCTCAGATAACATGCGTTGGTAAGCAGGTCTCTTAGTAGTTCTACCCGAGTATCCATCATCAACATATACCTCTGCTATGAGCCAATCACGTGCTTTACAATATGATCTGAGCTTTTCTAGTTGGGCATCTAATGAAAAACCTTCTTTTGCCTGATCTTCAGTTGATACTCTAGTATAAATTGCTGCTCTTATTGTTTTTTGCGCATCCATCCAGTTTAATATTAAAGGTTTATGCCTTTATAAAAATGTCGATTACCAAATCGTTTGATAGATAATATCTATCACTACTGACATACAAATCATAAAAAACCAGCCAAAAACAATACCAAACAAAACAAATATCCAACCCATGAACATAAAAAAAAGAACACCCAGATATAACAATTACATTTATCTGACAGCTTATAACACAGCAAAACAACATGTAAAGTAAAGAAGTTAACTAATAAATATTATAGTTTAACAACATTTATTAAATAAATTTCATAACTAAACAAACATATATTTGTGCTAAAAAATTATTCTTCCCCACCCTGCTCAAGAGTAAAATCAGACAAATCATACTCATCGGTAATCTTATGTGGCTCATCCTTGGACTTCCTAATACATTTACCACAAACCTTACATCTACCAGCCTCATCAAACTCACGCCACTCCATACAATTAGGGCAAAACTCGTCAATACCCACAGTAATCTTTTTCTTAACCATAAACCATCCCAGTAAACAAACTATCAACTATTAATACCAGTATAAACAAAAAGATATATATGCGTTATTGTTTACCCATTTCAAGATAAAAAACAAAAAGGTTATAGCAAACAAAATATAAGATACACAAGGAGGAAAAATAGACATGATATCGTATTGTAGCATCTGCGGAGAAGAATTGGCACCAGAGGAAGAAGAAGAGGGCATCTGCGAGAGCTGCAAACTATCACAAAAACATAACCTAGATGACATGGAAGATATAGAACCAGACATGCGATAAAAAAGTGAGAAAACAGACTCAATAAGATAAAAAAAACAACTAATACTATTTTTTAAAGATAATACAAGATAGAAGAAGATAAGGAATGAAAAATGGATCCAATATCTCTCTACAACTCAGATATATTCAAATGGGTTATATTACCACTACTAATATTCGCCTCACGTTTATTAGATGTAAGTTTAGGCACCATACGTATAATATTCATATCACGAGGGATAAAATATATAGCACCCATCATAGGTTTTATAGAGATCAACATATGGCTATTAGCAATAGGGCAGATAGTACAAAACCTGAACAACATAGCATGTTCAATAGCATACGCAGGGGGCTTCGCGACAGGTAACCTGCTAGGGATGATAATAGAAGAGAAACTATCAGTAGGGATGGCATTACTAAAAATAATAACAAGACATAAAGATAAAGAGATAATAGAATACCTAAAAAATGAGAAATACGGTATAACAATACATAACGCTGATGGTTTAAACGGTCCAGTAAAGATAATAGAAACAGTCATAAAAAGACAAGATCTGAAAAAAATCATCAAAAAATTAGAGGAGATACATCCTCATATCTTTTATATAGTAGAGGATGTAAGATCAGTAGGAGAAGCTATAGTACCAAGAAAAAGATATCCCTACATAGGATTCATACACTCATTACGTAAAAGCAAATAAAGATTCATACTAATAAAAAAAAAGAGATTTTTTATTGATACCTACTAATTAAACCACTAATCTCATCATGAGTAAGCCTTCTAAAACACTCCCTTTCATTTATAATAGCGATATCAACCGTATCAACTGTTAGTTTTTTACGCATAGTCTTCTGAAGGGCTTGTAAACCAAGATCCAACGCCTGCTCATATGGTAAACCAGTTTTATAATGACTCTTAAAGAAAGACATAGCCTTCTGACTACCTTCACCCTCACATACAGCTTTATAACCTATAGAAGCACCAGATGGATCAGTAACATAGAGATGGTTACCAAGATGATCAACACCAGCAAAGATCAAGGCTACACCAAAAGGTCTAACGCCATCAAACTGGGTGAAAAGATGGGTATAATCACAGACCTGTTCAACCAGTATCTTAACAGGTATTCTCTCATCATATACGAACTGGTTGATTTGAGCTTCTTCACGTGCGAACTCAACTAGATGACGAGCATCAGGTATAAGACCAGAAGCAGCACAACCTATATGATCATCAACCTGGAATATCTTCTCAATAGAATCAGGCGGAGTCAAAGATGTAAAACGCTCCTTATACACCATTAATATAACACCATCAGCATACTTCAAACCAATAGATGGTGCACCTTTAACTATAGCCTCATGAGCATACTCAACCTGAAATAATCTACCATCAGGCGAAAAAATCGTACTAGCAATATCATAGAACTCCTCAAACGGCTCCATAGATACAAACCTCAATATATATGATTCAAATCATATCATATACTGAACACCTGAATACATCATCCCCACTATAAACTTTATCGATACCAAGAAAAAAACAAAGGTCACCTTACCGCAATAAAATCGGGCCATCTTATTTTTTAACCCATCCTGGAGCAAGCTGTAAATCTATATCAGTCATCTGGTATTCTAAATTAATCACAAAGGCAGCAGGATCAACACCAAATTCAACCGTAACCAAGTTATTATTACTAGTAATTTTGTATTCGCCTGGATCTGGAGGTTGTTGTTGTTCTTTAGTTAAACCTGCGTCTGACAATACTGTATCTAAAAAATCCATCCACAACTTAGGATACTTGGTAGTAATCTCTAACTTATCAACATTATTTATAGGTTGTAAATTAGGGTTTCTAACTCTTATGAAACGGGCCTGTATCGGGTAAGTACCATACCCGCCTATAGATATTTTACCTGTAGATACATTCAGATTAACCATATCAATTGATATAGTAAGAACACGAGGTGTAGAAGTAGTATCCAACGAAGCTGAGATAGAAGGCGAGGCTATAAAAACCGATCCATCAGATTGTTCAAGTACCATTGCTCCTGTCTCATATATATAGTTCTGATTAATATAGTAGGCATTCTCAGATGAGTACTTCAAGGTACTGCAGTAGAACTCATACTGTGGACCACTTGCACTAACAACTAGGTACCAGTCATCAGGGTATACTTGCAGATGACCAAAAGCCCTAGCTGAGGATAAGAAACCTAGTTCTTTACTACCAAGTGTTATAGACGTTGACATAGGTGTCGACTGATGTGTTGCCGCCAAAGTATCGAGCATGTATTTTAACTGTGCAAATTGATCGTTAACCTGCATCATATGAGCTGCTTCTCGTTCCTCCATCCATCTTGGTATATAAACAGTCTGTATCAGTGATATCACAGCTATCACCAACCCTACGATCATCACTGCCACTATTATACCAGCTACAGCCTCATCAGATTCTCTTAAAAAATCTGCGTTAGCTTGTTTTTTATTATTTTTTATGTTCATATCCACCACCTTCGAAATTAAACCCATTAGTATCCTTAATAAGATTTCATATCTAATTCATCCTTGGTATTTTTTATCCTCCTCCTTCCTCTGAGAGGTCATCACCACCTATTATTATATCCCTGTTGTATATCACAAAATCATCGTAGAAGCCGTTAAATGACCCAAATGTTAATCCATATGTGCTGGTATTTATTTTGGAATCCTTACCACTTATAGATGAACTACTAACAAGGTTGATCTGATTTGGATCGGTAGAGATATACAGACGCATCTCCTGGTTCTTCTCCTTGTATACTATTGTTATATGGTTCCATTCTTTAGGGGTTAAAAAACCTGTTAATGTATGAGAAAAACCAGTAGCATTGACAACGTAAGCTGTTAAAATGATATTAGCTTCATTTTTCATCGCGTATACACCATAGCAACTTTTTTTCTTGAGTATATGACCTGGTGTAGGAGTCTTATCCACTGTGATAGAGCTAACACTTAGTATAGTTGGGTAGTAACAATACAGGAGAAGATGGTAAGATGTACCTGGGAGTTTTATCATATTAGGGTACGACATGTAGAACAAAAAACGTGTAGTATTATCAAATGATTCATTGATATGGCCATTCTCACCTATCTTTATAAAACTAAGGTTATACCTGTAGAGAGAACCCTGTCTGGTTTGGTAGACGACAGCATATATCCTATCCTCTATGTAACATATGTATTCTGAACCAGAGAGGGAACTACCAATCTTGAATATGTCAATATTTGAAATATTTTTACCATTATCATAGATACGGATGGTTCGTAGATAACCAGTATTGGACGTGTTACGGTATATTATCACGAATCGATCTTTGCTATCTGCAACTGGTATGATCCTTGGTACAGCACTATTATTGCATGAATCAATGTCTGCTCTCTTCAAAACATTGTCGGTTATAAAACCTGAACCATCTATCTCAAATGTAGAGACCACCAATCTGTTGTTAGGTGAAAGCGCAGTGTATCTATAAACCATAGCAAAGACTCCTTTATTGTTCTCGTTATCCCAATACACCCGCGTCATATCTCTATACTCTACTTTCATTGTGTTTTCTATTACGAGCTCATCAACCAGACTTATGGTTTTACCACCATCTTTGATACATACAGTTACTACCCCGCATTTAAGCTCACCAGCGATATAGTAATTCAGAGATACAGCATAGTACTCATCTGTAACCTTGATAATTGATACATAATAAGCCACTTGGACTAGCTCAGCTTTGTTGATATAAGAGATCTTACCACTAACAGGATTGATACTAACAGTTTTTATAATAAGTCTATCAGCTCCACCGTTATCCCTACCATAATAAGCAACAGCGTAGACATCACCTGAGACATGTATCATATCAGGGTAGAAGCAGAAATCATACCATTGAGGTCTCTCCCCTGAACAAACCGATGAGTCATGTGAAAGACGACCTATCTCAACCACGAAGAAATCAAGGAAACGATCCTCGATAACACCATCTACTATCTTAGCTGTTTTAATGAAACAACTTGAGTCAAAACCAGGGTAGAGGATAGCTACTATATTAGACGAGACAGGTAACATCTTTGAGAAACCAAGCAGGCGATTAACACATAACTCTGAAGCGTTAACAACAGGTCTGCATGGTATAACACCGGTATTTTTCATTTTAACAGTCTTCAATAAACCACTGTCATCCCCGGTTTTATACACTACAACGTATACACCATCCTCTGAGTTTCTCTTCACAGGTTTAATAATAGGAGTAAAACCACCATCACTACCTAAAGACACGGTTTTAACATGGCTTACACTGCCAGTGGAAGAAAAGATATTAAATGTCGATAGATTAACGTAACCATAGTAACCTTTATAGACAACAGTGAAATAACCATTAACCTTGTCAAGATCTACAATACAGGGATCATAGAAGTTATTAATAGGATTATTGAAGGTATACGACCCGCCAGCATAGACATCTATATCTCCTGTTAACGTTATAGTTATTGTTTTTATCTTACCCTCTACTTCAAACTGATTTTTACCCCCACCGTATACAATCGCGTAGCGAGTATCACCAACATGGATGATC
>JAVYLV010000006.1:8252-32865 GCA_038740425.1 Thermoplasmatota archaeon
CTCAGGTGTTAAACCCGCGGATTCATCAAATGTAGCATGTTTAATTACATTAATCCCAGATGAGTGTATACGCAATGTTGATATTCCTCCATCCCTTGAATTTTGTTCTTCTATTGTGTATACAACCACATATTTATCATCTGTTCCATCAATCTTTATAATCTCAGCGTTACTCAGCGGACTATCACGGAAGGTATACGTATTTGGCGAATTTGGATTTCCAGGAAACGCTGGTGGTATGTTCAAAGTGCATACAAGCCCTTTAGAAACATTATTATAAACAATAGCGTATTTGTTACCCTCAACGTGGATTATATCAGGATAGTAGCATACATTAGCAAAACTATAATTATCAGATGCTGTTATCCAACCTGTATTTGATATACTAAATCTTTGAATATACCCTTTATTATCACCACCCCGATAGACCACTGCTACAATAGCGCTACCACCAATATCACCTGTTTTTATAATCTTAGGTGTATAACATGGACTTGTAAAGTTATAAATATGTTTAATACATGTAGTAGTATCAGCTGATATCCTGCCAGTATCTGATACTTCTACAGTTATTAACGATGTTCTACTAACGATAGCGTAGATACTACCAGTAGCATATACAATATCAGGTTCAATACATTTATAATTAGGATAACCAAAGATTTTGTTGTTTTTGATACTCATAGAGCCTTTGTAACCCTCAGTGTAGTTACCAGGTTTAACCCATAGATCAATCGTGATGTTATCAACCAGATTGTTGATCGATGAGGATTTAGTGATATTTATAGAATCATCTAAACCCTCTAAGTAGAGTATCCTCTCACCGTTACCACCAGTTCTACCACCCTCTTTACGTTCTGGACCTGTTAGAACACTAGGTAAAAGGTCACCATGGTTATCATTACCTGAGGTATCATAGACCTTCGGGTTTGGATAAGACTCCTCAAAGAGCCATTCCCCTATCTTATCACCAAGTGTCGTAAAAACCCTAATCAAACCTTTATTAATGAAACCATTATCATAATTGTCATCATTGTCAATAAATGCTTGGTATTGATACAACATCCTATGTTTTAAACCTAGGATCTCATAACTGTATTCACCTGAACAGACAGATACTTCTTCTTTACCTATTACACTCCAAACCCCGCTAGCAGCCTCTTTATATCTGAAATAAACATATTTAGTAGGATACAAACTGCAACTCTCCCCTGGGAAATTATAGTACAGCTTAACAATAGCACTATAGCTCCTAGGATCAGCACCCAATGTCTGTACATAGGGTTGATCCCCTCTTTCCCCTCTCTGCAAGTACCCACTCATCAACATAGAGTTACTGATATGATCAATAACTAAGACTTTTATCTCAAGTGAAACAAAACTACCTTGATTCTTAGTAAGGATGACACGTTCACCTATATTCCAATGATCATTATCATATAAATTATCAAAAGTCAAGGTATAACCCTGAGGGGGCGTATCCTTCAACGTTAACTCCAGATTTACACCTGCAATAACAAACACAATTTTAGTATCCAATGGCAACGACAAGCCTCCTTTATGCTCCAATATGATCTTGTTATTATCAACTGTACCAACGATGCTAACTGTAGGTGTAGGAGCATTAGAGTAATTCTGAGATAAATTAAAAACCATAAGGTAAAGCACACTGAATATACTAACCGCTATTGTAAGCAGGAGAATGGTCCCCAACATCTCTGATACCGCACGAAGTCGTCTGTCTGTAATATTATACTTTCTTCTCATATGTTTTAATCACCTTGAGCTATTACTCCTTTAATTTAACATCATCCTCCACTAGGTTTTAATGAATTGAAACGTGTAGTGATATAATCCTCTGCTACTGGTACAGCATGTAGCAGAATCTCATCATATACTCCTTTATGGCTACCAAAAAGTAGAGAACCTTTTTTACCTTTTAGGGTTAAACCACTTGTAGTATCTACACTACTAATATGGTTTTGCTGGTTATTATAATTATACATCTTTATATTACTAGTAGTTTTATTATATACTACTGCTATATAATTCCAGATATCAGGGTATACTGGTACACTAAGTGTGTACTGATTCTCAGTAAAAGTCAATCTACATTCGACATCATATGTATTATCACCTGTCTTCTTTATAAAAACATCATATGATTTATTACATATAACCCACTGGACATCAGATACATGGTTAACACGGATAGTTTCAATATATCCATCAGCTGATGAACCTTGATATGATACAGCAAATATATCCTCATTAACCTTCACTACAGATGGATACACACCTGTCAACGAATCTAACATTAGTATCCTATTAAATATACTTTTATTAACTAGATTATAACTTATATTATAAGTATCACTTGATACACGGAAACTAGCAGCATAACCCTCTGACTTTGAAGATGAATTTGTAAAAATAAATAGATATTTATCACCGGATAATCTGATAATCTCAGGATTCATGATATTATAACCTATAATCTTATCACCAGGATCAATCACGCGAATAACATCACCAACAGGGGAAATGTATAGAGTTGATAAACGCGAACCTAAACCCGTTCTCTTAGAAAATACTAGATATGCATCATTACAAGCGTAACTAATTGAAACATAGGATATGCCCTCCAGAAGAGAAACAGCCTCATTTTTTACTATATCAATGACACCTGTAGGGATATCCATCTTGAAGGTATAAATCATAGACGGGACAACAACAGCTAAATACGCTTTATCAACTTGTTTTGATAGAAGAATAGCATCACTCTTACTATACGAAGAGACATTACACGTAGAGAGACGACCAATATTTTTATTATCTACATCCACCTTAAAAGAAAACAAAGAGATATTCCTCCATCTATCTCCATAAGTGGATTCATCAACAACATAATGCTGAACAAAAATAAACTTATCATCTGATATCTGGATTAACTTACATTTCAATGATTCTCTAATCTCATCGATATTCAGATCACGCTCTGTTATACTTATACCAATGTCAGTTATAATACCTGCATCATCTATTTTTATCACCTTGATTAAAAAAGAACCATAGGATCCATAAGGCGATTGCGAGTAGGCAACTATGAAATACGAGTCATAAAGATGACATATATCCATCAAGTAAGGTAGAATAGTCTTATATAATCTATCAGGAAAACAGTAGGAATAAAGATAAGACCTAGATATAACTCCATTGCTATTAATCCTAAAGGTTTTAAGATAAACCCGATAGTCATAACCTAAATATAAAACAGCATAGACATCACCTGAGACATGTATCAACTTTGATACCATACAATTCTGTACACCCATATTCCACTCATCAATAAAAACAATTGATAAACTAACCTTCCCATCAACAAAAGACACTGTGATTTTTATTGTTTTTATAATACCATTATTTGTATCAGATGAGGATTCTCCTCTGAAATATAAAACAACAAAGCCTTCATTGTTATTAAAATTGTAAATCGGATACATAACAGGTCCATAATAAAAACACGGAGACATGGTATCTAAGTTATTAGGATTTGAAACGCTAATATCGCTATTTGATTCATTAACTAGGAATATCAAAAGATAAGGCGAATTAAAGATACTGCCCATAGTAGTATATATGTAACCATAAAAATGATACCGGTACCCACCATTTTCTCTATAACCTATATATACCAATTCAGAGGGGTTGTTTAACCCACATTTTATTAATTCAATCTCATTTTTTATAAAATTAATCTTATTATTATTAAATGAGAATATCGACACCAGGTTTTTATAAGGATCCAGATTATGATAATATGTCACAAGGAACATATTGGAACGTATCTTCATTATATGAGGATAAAACCTCTGATCATTTTCATTTATATAGATAGAATCACTGACAGATATGACACCTGTTGCAGGGTTAACCGTGATATTCCTAACAAGTATGTCAGTATCGCTATTTGAGTACACAACCAAGTATGTATCTTTTTCATTATCATATATAACATCAGGTGTATTAATTGTATTATAAGAAGGGCCAGTCACCAACTGATTGAACGAGACAACACTTATTGTGTTTCCATCTGGTGATATGCTACAAGTCCTGAATCTACCCCAGCTCCCAGAAAATGAAGAGTATACAATCAAAAAGAAGCTATTGGTATAATCTTTAACTTTGATAGCATCTAATGTTACACCGATATCTGTATCAAAAATAAAACTTTTTATAACAGTGATCTCACCTGTTATATTATCTACACCAATAGTAACAATCTTACCCTCTTTATCACTATAATAGAATACACCATATACGCGTTTGTTACCATTATAACCCACATGTATGATTCTTGGTGATCTGCAAATCACATCAAACTCTTCTATATCCTTAAAGCATGTTGTATGGGTATGCTCTATAACACCCTCTGAGCTAACATTAAAAGTAGCGATGAAACCATGATAAGTATAGTTACGAGAAATCATCACGTACAAGTCATCCTTAACATGATGAATCTGAGGTTCATAGAAACTTAAATTCTGATTACCAAAAAGAGACGTATCAATATGCGTTGGTACACCCACAGTAATAGGAGTACTTGGTTTAATCCATCCTTCAACAGTGAAGCTACCTGAGGGTGTCAACTCATCATTTTGATCAGGTATAACAGCGTAATCATTATAACCATCAAAACTCACAGCTCGTTGTGACAAACCGTTTACTCTAACAGGTATAATACCTGGATAAAGAGAAGAGTTAGGATAGAGGGACCCATGATGACCCCTACCTGAAGAGTCTTTAACTAAAGGCCCTGATTCCTCATCGAAACGCCATTCACCAAGCACATAGGTCAAAGTCTTGAAATCTTTGGTTATACCACTAATCCAATCAGCACCCTTCCATTTAATAACCCCTCTAAACTCGTATGTTCTACCTGGTGATAAACCCTGAAGATTATAGCTATATGAACCCACACTATTCTCAACAAGCTTTACAGAGTCTCCTATCAATATAAAATCATTTTGTGATTCTTTTTCACGGTACTCAAAAGCTACCGTTCTATCCTCTGTTATTTTTTTGAAGTCGTATCTCAAATTTAACGTAGCATTAGTTATATCTATACCCGTTGCAGGATCAGTAATAACCCGTGGTGTAGGCTCATGTATACCCTCCTGTATAGTAGTTTCAAGAATGAGAGCGTTACTATTAGGATCAATTATAGAAACTTTAACCTCAGCGTAACCAAGTATAGTATTATAATGAGGATTAATTTGACCAGGATAGTAACTTATCTTTTCGCTTATACCCCAGATATGATCATCTCCTAGTAAATCCTTTATACTTGTATCTATAGTATCTTCGCCTATAGTAAAACGTATCATCATATAAGACGGCAGAGGCTCCCCACCGTAATTATGAAGGATAATATGATATTGGTCATTTATGTTTTGAACAAAACCAACAACATACACTGATGATAGCGATGAAGGAAAATAAAACAGAGTAGTAGTATAAACAACTATAGCTAAACCTGCGAATAATGATATACCTATACCTATGAGCAGAAGAGTACCTACAACTTCGGATACGCCTGCATCCCTATCGAAGATGCCTCTCAAATCCCTCTTGTTATTATCAGATGAACCATACATCTAAACCTATTCTCCTAATGTTTTAATCATACTCCTATATTCATGTTAGGTTTACTTCCTCTAGGAACCTCCTCTGCTGTATATCTGTATTTCATCAATAGCACCTGGGAACGAACCTATAACCAAATCAGATGAACTCTTGGGTATCTCACCTGTTGTTGTACGAGTATAAGTCATTATATCTGAGGAGATTATCTTTAAAGTCAACTTTGAGCCGTCATATGTTAAATCGATCATATACCATGTACCAATCTCATTAAGCCTACCTGTGATATTCACCTCTCCATTCTTATTCCATATTTTACCTATAAGTAGATTACTGTTAAGCTCTAAACTATAGGATCCTTGTTTCATTATGATTTTATAGACCTCTTTTTTAATTTCAACGTCCACACTTATAAAAAAACTACAAAAATTAACGCTACGGCTATACATCACACCATATCTTCGATTTTGATTAGATAGCCTGATAATAACCGGGTTAACCCCACCATCCCCTACTATACGATGTTCATCAAAGTGTACATCAACAATCTCACCACTAGTTAAAATGCCAACAGTGATAAGATAACAGACAGAGGTTACACGATCACTATAAGCACATAGATAAATTGTATCATTAACATGTATCATATCAACTAGAGAACAATTCTTTACCCTAGGTAGAATAAATATATCACCAGGTAAAATAGCAGAACCATCAGAGAGTATAGACACTGTTAGTATACAACCTTTTTTCTCTATCGGATCGGTACCACCACCATAACCAACAGCAAAAGTAACACTACTACCGACATATCTTATCATAGTTACACAAGGGGAATGACAATAGTGCGAATAGCCAGCATCAAATAACAATCCATTAGTAATTAATCCTTGAGGTGAAACACTAATTGTATTTATCCATCTGTTATAATTTATACCATCACTGGATCCACCATAAAAAACAGCAAAAATAAAAAGATCATAACGTTCATCAACATATGCAATATCTGTTTCTGTACAGTACGAACCACCCTGTAGTTTAAAATACCCAACATATCCATCATTTATAACACCCTGACTATTTATAGATACAGTAAATAAATAACCTGTAGTGTAACTAGGGTTAGATGCACCACCAAAGGAAATCAGGTATATATCACCAGTGACGTGTTTAACAACTGAATGACGACCATAATATGTAGGAAAAATATAACTATCGACGAGATTAATATTGTTACCATCGTTACTAATACGAATAGTAACAAGCATATTCTTTGAATATTCGTTTAACACCTGAGCGCCAAGAGAGATAGCGTATACATCATTACTACCCTCAAGTTTGATTATATCAGGTTCTGCTATATACGGCACCTGTTGAGCTGAGAATGACTGGTCATTTATGATCCTTTGCAGATAACCACTTTCGTTTATCTCAACAGTAACAAGATGCAACGCACTATAATCATGACCGGCTATAGCGTAGATATCACCTGAGACATGTATCATATCGATATCATGATAACAGAAAGCGTCACCCATAGAGAACACGCTCACTTTATTTATCTTACCTGGGAAATTACCAATACCAAACGAGTCTAACTTCATCCATGTTGATATTCTAAGGGAACTGGTTAGATTATACTTATTATGATTAGGCACAACCACATAATCATCAACAGTGGGGAATGATAAAGCACCATTCTCACTACCATCATAACCCTTAACATACTTTGGGTTACCCTTAATGGAGCCATGAACCTTGGGTAGGGCGTTATCATAGATATACTCATTTCCATCAGAGTTTATAGGATAGTAACCTCTAAGTTCACCATAAGTATAAAAATACACAGTGTTACTAGTATAACTATAACCAATTGAATTGATCTCTAACTTCGCGTTGCATACATATTTCATATTACTTGCCAGACCCGTAATAGGTAAACTGATCGCTGCTTCTACACCTTGCGGAATGACAGGATAGACAACAGGTTCACCACCATCTATATCAGGGATAACCACGAATTTCAATGATTTATCCCCAGCTGAGTAAAAACCATTGTTTACAAAGTTATAACGCATCCTAAGAGTTACACCAGTCTCTGATATACTCTCCTCCAACGGTTGATACACGATAACATATGGTTTATCACCCAATAAACCATTATGAAGGGTTTTATCGAATATAACACTGTTATAACGATTATCAACAACCATAGAGGTTACACGTAAAGCCTCCCATCCACCGAATTGTAACAGATCAATCCTAACCGATTCACCAATACCCCAAGAATCATCGTTATTCAACTCTTTATAAGTTTTCTTATCCTCAAAGGTACCAACTGTGTATTTTATCAATGTATCACCAGGTAAAAACCCTCCCCCCTGATGCTCAAGTATTATACTGTCATCATAAATATAACCTACAATATTAACAAAACTCTGCTCAGGACCCTGAAGATTCACCCAAGGGTTAATAATGATAAGAGATATTACAGTGAAAGCACTAACAGCTATAGCGATCATCAAGAGTGTACCAAGTATCTCAGATAAACCCTTTAAATCATTAAGGAAAGGATGATACTTGTCGTACACCATACAATCACCAGTACTTATTACACCCCCAACAAAAGTTTGAAACATATCCACGCAGAAAACATCATGATGAATATATGTTTAGAAGCTGATGAGAAATGCCCATCCTCAAACACACCAGCTACCATAGCAGAACCAAAAGCTTGTACTAGACAAGCAAGTTGAAATATAAACAACACCTCTTCTTTATTAGCTAAGCTTGAACCACCCATTATACCCTGCATACCAGCAGCCCCTTCTTTACCTATCATAGCTGGTATAAAACTCGTGCATAGTATCAATACTATAGCTAAGAATACAAACATCCCAACATATATAACCACAACGTATGATATCATACTTGTCTTACGCTCTGATTCCAAGAGTTTAATCTCTCTTGCATCACGTGAAGCAGCATCTAACACATCAGCCACGTTACCACCACTCTTACTAGCCTCTATTATAAGCGAGACTGTTCTACGTATAAGCTTTGTAGGAACCCTCCTGGCAAAATCCTCCAAAGCGTCGTTAACATTGGTACCCCATGATACCTGCTGTGCTATCCTCTCAATCTCAGGTGTTAATATACCATAGTTACCCTTAGCAGCGAACAAAACAGCCTTAGTAAAAGTCATACCAGCTCTCCTCGACTCAGCTAAATCCCTTACAAAATCAGGGAATATATTATCAATCTTTTTTATCCTTCTGACATGAAACATGCTATACATCCCAAATAATCCTGTACCAGATAGTATAGCTAATATGAAAGAATCAACAGGTGATAAAAAAAATGATATAATACCTAGAAGAGACAGGAAAGCTAGTAAAACAAAGATAGTTACAAGTACACCTGTAACTATATAAACTACTAACTTTGTTAACTGCCCTGTTATGATAAGATTCTTTATATACGAGGGTTTAGGTATCTCAATAGCCATTCTACTATTATCCCTCCGCCGTCATCATTTTAATAACCATGGCGAAACCCATATGGATGAGAGGCACAATTAGCAGCACTAGAACATACAAAAATATCGGATTCCAGCTACCACTGATAATCATCATCAATGGGATAACAATTAGTAATAGCAATATACCAGCTACAGCTGTTGTAACATAACTCTCAGCCATTATACCAAGGCTCTCTATACGCTGCTTCTGCATCTGTCTATTCTCCCTTGTATACTGATCAGCTTTAGCCATAAAATAGGATTTCAAAGAACCACCTGAGGTGACTGTAACTACAGTACCCTGAAGGAACTCTTTGAACTTCTGCGAGGGTGTACGCTCAATGTTAGCTTTTATAGATGTTATAATATCTGAACCCAAAAGAGCGACATCACGGTAGATCCAAGACGCCTCTTCTTGTATAGCACCGTATATCTCCTGCTTAGACAAGCTTTTAAATATCTCAGTAGGTGTTATACCAGCTGAGGACATAGCTGAAATAAAGTTAAGAGCATATGGTAAATACAGATCAATCTTTTTACCTCTAGCTTTAGCTTTACTATTAGGATAAGATAAGAGAGTGATATACACTAAACCACCTAGCAAGAAAGGTATGATCATTAGTATTATAATCAGCATTATATCAAGATTAACACCTAAAAACGGTAGTATAACAAAGGATAAAAGAGATAATACCACTAGAATGGAAACAATAACTAATATCGATGTCAACCACACATACGCCAAATAGGCAGCTGGTCTTATATTCATATGAGCTGATTCCAAACTCTTCTGTAGTTTATCATTTGACCGCTTCTCAGTAAACCCCCGTAGTTTATTATAACAGAATTTCTGATAAGAATTCAACATCATATCTCACGCACTTCCTTATTTAACCCTATCCTCTCTCTCCTTCCTCCTAATCCAAAAACTGCTTTTATTTTTGGATTTATCATTAGTAGTAGTATCTTGTTTTATTTTAATGTTACTATTACTCCGGCCTGGTCTTTGCTGGCTCATAAAAGGCGCAAATGGATTATGCCTCTTTTCGTTAACCTTCAGCATGGTTAAAACCTGATTTGAAGGATCCCGGATAAGCTTCATGAATTCATCTGGCTTCTCACTATACTGAGATACAACCCATGCGACATCATTAAAATTCCTAACATTGTGCTTCCTCATCCATTCAAGTATCTCAACCCTCTGACGTACCTCTTCCATCAACTCTTCTTTACTCATATCCCAACGGTTTCTAATTCGCTCTAGAACATAGCTTTTACCAGAGTATACAAAGGTATCATCTACTTGATCCCAATGAAAAGCCTCATTGGTAAGTATCTCCTTAGTAGTTGGATCAATATCAATGATCTCAATGATCTGTTTACATCTACGTACTTTCTTATCCTTAACCCTAGTACTAATCTGGATGGTAACTATATCAAGAGACTGGAGCATAACACGAGGTATCTCTATTGGTTTACCCTCTAATCTATGAATCAATGACTGAGCAGAGTCAGCATGAAAAGTAGAATAAGTAGTATGACCAGTAGCCATAGCCTGGAACAATACATAAGCTTCTCTTCCTCTTATCTCCCCTACCAGTATATACTCAGGGCGTTGACGCAGAGCAGCCTTCATAAGATCATACATATCAATCTCACCGACAAATCTATCACCCACAACCTCACCTAGACCAGATCTAGCTACACCTGGTATCCAGTTAGGATGAGGCAGGTTGATCTCACGTGTCTCCTCAATTGATACAATCTTAGCCTCCCGAGGTATAAACAAGCTCATAGCATTAAGCGTTGATGTCTTACCTGAAGCTGTGCCACCAGCTATAAGAGCGTTAACACCATTCTCCACAGCCATCCACATATAAGCAACCATCTCAGAAGACATAGTATGAAGATTAATCAAGTCAATAGGCGAGAAAGGATCAGATCTAAATCGACGTATAGTAAAAGTTGATCCCCTAGCTGTAACCTCATTACCCAGGGTCATCTGGATACGAGAACCATCAGGCATAGTAGCATCAAGCATAGGCTCAGATATACTGATATGCTTACCGCATTTCTGAGCTAGTAACACAACAAACTTTGACAGATATTCATCACTATGAAATACAATATTACTACGAAGTGAACCATACTCACGATGATAAAGAAACACAGGCACACCTGCACCATCACATGAAATATCCTCAATGTTATGATCACGCATCAATGGATCTATCAAACCAAAACCTAGCGAATCACGAGATATATAATACAATATCTTTTTTTTGAATACCTCATCAATCTTTATCTTATAATCACGTGCTATACTTTCTACTTTATCATTTAGATAGTTAACAGCATCCTCAGGTTTCAGATCCTGTAAGCTAACATCAAGTCCTTTTATCAACTGCTCCTGTATGAATTTAAACAAGGATTGCTCATCATCTGAGAGAAAAGGCTCTATAACTTGATATGTTTTTTCAAGTGTCTTAGAATCTTTATATATCTTAATATAAGCATAAGGTTCATTAACAGGGTAGAAAGCTAACTCTTCTAATATAGTAGTTGAGGAGGAATCAACTGTTTTTACACCGCATACAGGGCATATAACTGATGCAACCTGGGATATATCCACCTGTAAAGGGATTTGATTATGACAATTAGGGCATACTAATATTTTCACACTCATGACCCGTTATCCTTAATTTTCTTAAGAAGAGGAGCAGGATCCTCAGCGTACTGAGCTATTATCTGAGAGACTTCTCTGAAATCCCTGATGTTCATGCGGTTCATCCATTCCAGTAACTTTGCTCTATTTCTGAGTTCATTAGTCATCTCCTCACGAGTCATATCCTTATCAGCTCGTATACTCTCTAAAACGTAGCTCTTACCTGAGTAGATGTATTTATCCTCTATCGGATCCCAACGGAACACTTCATTGGTAAGTATCTCCTTAGTAGTTGGATCAATATCAATGATCTCAATGATCTGTTTACATCGTCTTGCTCTCTTATTTTTAACCCTAGTTGTAACCTGTATGCATACTATATCAAGAGCTTGTAACATTATACGAGGTATCTCTATGGGTTTACCCTCTAATCTATGAATCAATGACTGAGCAGAGTCAGCATGAGCAGTAGAGTAAGTAGTATGACCAGTAGCCATAGCCTGGAACAATACATAAGCTTCTCTTCCTCTTATCTCCCCTACCAGTATATACTCAGGGCGTTGACGCAGAGCAGCCTTCATAAGATCATACATATCAATCTCACCGACTATTTTATCACCTACAACCTCCCCGAAACCTGATCTGACAACACCTGGTATCCAGTTAGGATGAGGCAGGTTGATCTCACGTGTCTCCTCAATTGATACAATTTTAGCCTCCCGAGGTATAAACAGGGAGAGAGCGTTCAATGTTGAGGTTTTACCAGCAGCTGTGCCACCAGCTATAAGAGCGTTAACACCATTCTCCACAGCCATCCACATATAAGCAACCATCTCAGAAGACATAGTGTTAAACTCTATTAGATCAGGTGGTGAGAATGGATCCTCTTTGAATTTCCGTATGGTGAAGGTCGAACCCTTAGCTGTAACCTCTGTGCTAAGTGTCATCTGGATACGAGAACCATCAGGCATAGTAGCATCAAGCATAGGCTCAGATATACTGATATGCTTACCGCATTTCTGAGCTAATTTAGTTACAAATGAGGATAACTCCTCTTCTTTATCGAACATAAGATTGCTCTTTAACGAGCCGTACTCGCGATGATAGAGGAAGATCGGTACACCTGCACCATCACATGAAATATCCTCAATGTTAGGATCACGCATAAGAGCATCTATAATGTCAAGACCCAGGTACTGTTTCTCTATGTAGTATAGTATTTTATTCTTGGATTCCTCAGGCATGTTAATGTTATACTCTTTGAGTATAGCTTCTATCTGCTCTTTTAGATAAACATTTAAGCCTTTTGATTCAACATCAGCAGTTCTCATTGGTATCAACCTGAGGGTTTCTTTTATGAATTTTAACCATTTTGCTTCATCCTCAGATAGCATAGCTTCTATCAGAACGTATCTCTTGTCTAGACTAGCAGCGTCACGTATTATCTCCACATAAGCGAATGGTTCATATAGTGCGTAAAAATCCAGTTCCTCCCATTGTTTATCTGTTAGACCAAGTGTCTGTAAGGTATTATCCTTCAATGAGATAACCTCATCCGAGAACTTGGTGTTCTTTATTGATTTAACCTGAGGGGTTGTAGGTGTATAGTAACCTTTAGTTAGTCTCTTATTTGTTGATTTATCTGAGAACATGATTTGTTCTTTATTTAACGGTATGCTTTGCTCGTCTTTTTTTATCTGAAGATTTTCATCAGTTTTTTGTTTTGTCTTCTTGAAGATATTTAAAAAACCTTGTTTTGTTTTCTCCTCATTAGTAGTGGTATCCTTTTTTGATTTTGCATAATGTTTTTTTAACTGCTCATCAAGGATATCAGCTTTCTGCTCCTCAGAAAAAACAGTATCTGTCTTCAATGAATCATCAGACGAAGTCTGTTTAGGTTCATAATTGATCTCTAATATTGTTTCTTTTACTTTAGGAGTATCTAGGCTTTTATCCTTGCTTTGTTTCTCAGGCGACTGTCTTTTATATATAATCTCGTCTATAACATTATCTATATCCTTTTTATCTCCATTGCTTTCTGCATCTGTTCTCTTTTTGATAAAGTATATATGATCCCCATTCTTCTTCAAAGTTATTTTTTTAACATTGAAATCATTGTTTTTATCTTTGAGAAGCATATCAATTCTGCTATAGTGATAAGATGAAGTAGAAGTATTGCATCTCGTTTTTATACCATCAAGTTTATCCTTGTTTTTATTTAATATTTTATCCACGTTTTCTTCAACAGTCCCAATATTGTGGCATAGTATATGATTCACCACATCAGTAGTGTTGCTACCCTTTTTTATTTCAGTACTGTCAGTCAAATGTTTCTTCCTCCTTCTACCATCTAATCCTTACATTTCACCCGCCTTCTTAGCTAGAGATCTTTTCTTGCATCCCATCAATCCTTATATCGAGTTGAGAGTAACAGTCCTAACAATCTATACTCTATTCCCATCTAGTGCATTCCATCTCTCAATCTTGATATTGTTATATCTATATTTATAACTTTCTTTATTGTAAAGTAAACAGACACGCCAACATTCTTACAACAACAATAAAAATTAAGCGACATCATCTCCAATTTTTAGGGACGACAGGAGGGGGTCACTTCCACCAGAAATAAGAGAAAGTATAGTTAAAGCTTACAAAAAAGGGTACAAAGTCAAATAGAGCACAAATATCTTCGATGTTCACTGATGAACTGTGTAGAAATGGGTGAAATGCACCCGTCATACAAGACAGAAAAAAACTTAAAAGATCATTCACGAAAACCACTTACCATCCATCGGAAGATCACACCCTCTGTTTAAGACGCTGTCATCATCTTGAGAGATGAATTCAACTGAGGGACACAACGATTAAAAATCATGCTACAATTACTCCCACCGTATATCAGACAAATCCTAGAAACAACACTCGGACAAGAATGGTAACTTGTTACCTTTAGTAGGCAAAGCATCATCAACATACCAAAAAACACAGGAGAAATGGTTCCCCATACAAGATGAAAAAAGGATTGGAACTTCTTCAGAGATGAATACCCAAATCAGATACGGCAGATTGATATTAAAAAAACCCCTACTTGACGGAAAACGCTGGAAAGCCCTGTTCATCTTCGATGATTATTCCAGATTCCTCATCTCCCTCAAATTCTTGGAATCAGTGACAAACAAAATGACAACACCGGAGAGTAACCAGTATACTGCCCGATATCAATCACCAGAGGAGATACTTATAGACAATGGTACTCAGTTTCTCCAAGAGTTCATTGAATGGCGTAGCTGCCCTGATAGACAGATTGAGATGAACCACACAAACCACCATACTAACCTCAAGCGAAAGGGAAGATTGAACGCTGCATCATATCTTTTGACGAGGAGTTCCTTCCTCGGGATAAGGCGTTTTATAACGCTTCTGCTCTGAGCGAAGAGTATCGAGACTGGTACAACAATGACCGATATAATCTGGGGGTGTAGGATCTGTTTCTGCTGAATTATACTTCACGTAATGTTGGCGATCTCCATTGACATAACATTATCGTTATATTTATATTTGTAAAAACCATTTTTTGTTTTTTACTATGTCCTTACTTTTATAATAGGGATAAAAGATTGGTTCCTTCATTTGTACATCCCATCCAATTAATTATCAGGATATAAAATGGAGATCTATCTATAATTAATTTCGCAGTACCATAAATATGCTTTGTGTAATTATTTTTAAGGATTGGTCCAATACATCCAACAGGGATGAAGGATGCAAATGACTAAACAAAACAAGAAAGAGTTTAAGAGGTATAAAGAGGTTAGTGTTACCTAGGACACATATGACATGTACAGAGCTAGTGAATGCCAACGTGTTTTAGATATACGTGATATATTCCTTAATCTTGATAAGCCAGTTCAACGTCCGGAGTTTAAACTCTCCTGTCTTACAGTCCTCCTACTATTTAAAATCCTGTTCGGTATCGAATATTGAGGTATCGCCAGCACCACCAAAGATCTCAAGATATTTCAGATGCTTGGTATGAAACAGGCACCATACCTATAAGACCATTCAGAACACGAATGCAGTACCTTGACACACAGTTTCTCAGTGCTATCCCAGATACTGATTCCGAAAAAACTAAGCTCACAGGAGTTGACTCTACATGGTTGAAAACCCATCAGGAAAGAAATCTGGGTGGTTATCCGTTTCCGACGGTATCAACGGAAACAAGATTTCAAGAAGGTTCATATCTCCGTCAACCTGATTTCAAAGAAGATCCTCTACTGTCTCATGAACAAAGGAACAGCATCTGATTCCAAACAGCTGAAGAAAATATTGAGACAATATGATTGGATAAAAGTTGAGACAATCCTCGGTGACAAATGATACGACACCAAGGAACGCTCCACCGAAGTGAAAAACTTAGGAGCGGAACCAGGGATACCATTACGAAAAAAACGCTTCAACCAAAGCTAGAGTTTGTCCTAGCAGAGGAAAGGACTGTACGTGATCAACAGAAAGATTACGACGGAATGGAGTAAAAAAGTTCATCATACCATGCGATGCGTGGTCGAAGCAATCTTCTTAGGGACAAAACGACGATTTGGCGAGTATCCCTTCAGTATCAAAACCCGGTTTAGGCGGATTGAAGTATGGCTGCGATCTATCCTGTGGAATGTGCTTATTTATCCGAGGTGAGACTTATTACACAAAGCCACCATAAATACAAAAATTTTAATATGTATTAAAGATACAGTTTATTCGTCCTTAATTAAAAACAAAGATGAGATGAGGTTTAACTTATGAATAAAAATGTGGAAGTATTCATGGATATGGTAATCTCTAAAAATCCTGGTGAGAAAGAATTTCATCAAGCAGTAAGAGAAGTCGTTGAAAGCTTAATGCCCTTCATAGATAAGCATCCAAAATATAAAAAATCAAAAATACTTGAGCGGCTAGTTGAACCGGAACGTGTTATAATATTCCGTGTACCTTGGCTTGATGATAAAGGAGAAATACATGTCAACCGCGGTTATCGTGTTGAAATGAATAGCGCTATAGGGCCATATAAAGGGGGTCTTCGTTTTCATCCGAGTGTAAATCTAAGTATTTTAAAGTTTTTAGCTTTCGAACAGGTTTTTAAAAATAGTTTAACAACCCTTCCTATGGGTGGTGGCAAAGGTGGATCTGATTTTGACCCTAAAGGAAAGACAGACAACGAAGTTATGAAATTCTGCCAAAGTTTCATGACTGAGTTATTTAGACATATAGGGCCTGATACAGATGTACCAGCTGGAGATATAGGTGTAGGTGGACGTGAAATAGGATATCTATTTGGGCAGTACAAAAGGTTACGTAATGAGTTTACAGGTGTCTTAACTGGTAAAGGTTTGAACTGGGGCGGCAGTCTAATAAGACCAGAGGCAACAGGTTATGGATGTGTATACTTTGCTGAGGAAATGCTTAAAACAAGAAATGAACCAATTAAAGGAAAAACCTGCCTTGTTTCAGGTTCAGGTAATGTAGCTCAATATACCGTTGAGAAGATAAATCAGCTCGGTGGAAAAGTGGTTACGCTTTCTGATTCATCTGGTACAATATATGATCCCGATGGTATCGATAATAAGAAATTATCATATGTTATGGATCTAAAGAATATCCAACGTGGTAGAATAAAAGAGTATGCTGATAAATTCGGTTGTGAATACGAGTCAGGTAGAACACCATGGCGTTTTGAATGTGATATAGCTTTTCCTTGCGCAACGCAAAATGAGATCAGCAAAGAAGATGCTGAAGCATTAGTTGACAACGGTTGCATATGCGTATGTGAAGGAGCTAATATGCCATCTACACCTGAAGCTATCGAGATCTTCCTTGAGCATAAAATACTATTCGGCCCTGGTAAAGCAGCTAATGCAGGAGGGGTTGCTACAAGTGGTCTTGAAATGACCCAGAATAGCATGAGAATGTCCTGGAGTAGAGAAGAGGTTGATCAGAAACTACATTGGATAATGACTCAGATTCACCAATCATGCATTAAATACGGTAAAGAGGGAGATTTTATTAACTACGTGAACGGCGCAAACATAGCAGGTTTTGTAAAAGTAGCAGATGCTATGATAGATCAAGGGTTAGTATAAAAATAATATCTAGCTCTCTGCTTATCTAATTACAATATATATTCTGTTTTTATCCATTTTACTAAATTATTTATACTTGGTTAAGATACTGGATAAAGAAAATAACAGAAAAACAAACTAAAGGATATGAGGTGAGCATAATTTATGCAACTAAAGCAAGAGTTAAAGCATGATTTTAAGCAAGATAGAAACGAGAAGGGTACACGAGGTGTTTTTAAAAAAGAAAAAGAAGGATTCAATCCTTTTAAAATGGCGCAACAACAATTTGACAGAATAGCTGATAAGTTAGGCCTTGATGAACCTACACGCGAGCTGCTCAGGAATCCTATAAGGGAGTACAGCTTTGCTATACCTATAAGAATGGATGATGGTTCTGTTAAGGTTTTTAGAGGATTCCGTGTGCAACATAACGATGCTAGAGGACCATGCAAAGGAGGCATACGTTTTCATCCCCATGAGACCATTGATACCGTTCGTGCTCTAGCTATGTGGATGACCTGGAAATGCGCAGTTGTTGACATACCCCTAGGTGGTGGTAAAGGAGGAGTAATATGCGATCCTCATAACCTCTCAGAACGAGAGCAAGAGCGTTTATGCAGAGGATGGGTGCGTCAGATATCTAGAGATATAGGGCCTGTACGCGATGTACCAGCTCCCGATGTCATGACAAGTGGACAACACATGCTATGGATAATGGATGAATACCAAACTATAATGGGTGGTCAATACCCAGGTCTTATAACAGGTAAACCAGTTGAACTTGGAGGATCACTAGGACGTACAGAAGCTACAGGCTATGGCCTTGTTTACGTGCTGCGTAATCTCCTAAAAGAGATAAACCTGGATATAACCAAGACCAGCGCGTCTATACAGGGTTTTGGTAATGTAGCTCGCTATTCAGCTGATCTGTATATACAATATGGTGGTAAGGTTGTATCAGTATCATGTTGGGATCCGAAAGATAACTGTACGTACTCCTATTATAAGAAAAACGGTATTAAACTAGATGAGTTACTCAAGATTACAGATCGTTTCGGTACCATCAATAAAAAAGAAGCTGAAAAGCTAGGGTATGAGACTCAACCAGGAGAAGACTGGTTGAAACATGAGGTTGATATACTTATACCGGCGGCTTTGGAGAACGCTATCACATCTGAGAATGTTAACGATATTAAACCCACTGTTAAGATTATAATATGCGGAGCAAACGGGCCAATAACACCTGAAGCAGAAGACATACTAGAAAAGAAAGGTGTTATAGTTGTGCCTGATTTCCTAGCTAATGCTGGTGGTGTAGTATGCAGTTATTTTGAACAGGTACAAAGCAACCAGAATTATTACTGGACCAAAGAAGAAGTTCTTGGGAAACTTGATAACAAAATGACCGATGCGTTCTATAAAGTGTGGGAGATATCTAAACATAAAAAAATACGGCTCAGTGACGCAGCATATATGATAGCTATATCAAGAGTAGCTGAAGCATGTAAAATGCGAAGCTGGGTGTAAAACTTTATTATGTATACCCGGTTCAGTGATAAGGAAAAAAAGATTATAGAATGTATCAGAGATATAACAGGTATAACCCCTACTCTCAAAGAGGAAAAAACTCTACCATCTGAACCGTTACTTGTTAAAACCGTTCTCATCCTAGCCTCATCATATGATTACTACCAGTTGGATGAAGAAGGTCGTTTATCAACTATCATAAATGAGCATTATCCCCATAACCGAACCATAAGGGTAATACATGTAGAAGACAAGGATGAATGTCTAAGAGTAATCAACGACAATGATATAGACCTACTTATTATATTCAACAAGACAGAAGATATACTAGAGTTAACAGAGAAGATCAAAACAATAAATAGAGATACACGGGTAGTGCTTATAGGCAACGATATTACTCAGCTTAACAGGATATACAAACAGGATAGAAACCATGATATCGCTAAGATACTAACATGGAACGGTGACGGTAGAATCATACTCGCTGCTATACAGCTGCTAGAAGACGCGAGTATCATAGAGAGAGGACCCCCTAGAAAAGCAAGGATGCTATTGTTAGTGGAGGATTCAATACAGTACTACTCGACTTATATACCTCTGATATACAATGAAATATGGGATTTCATAAAAACAATAATTAATAATAATCCAAATAATGAGCTGTATCTCTCAAATAGAACAGATAGACCTATACTTATACATGCGATCAGCTTTGAGGAAGGAAAAACCATATCAACCAGGTATACTGAGAATCTTATAGGAGTGATAACAGATTACAAGATACCCTCATCTACTCCTTATAAAGATGAGAACGGGTTTAACCTAGCTAAAATAATAAGCAAGATTAAACCAGTACCTATACTTATCCAGTCATCAGAGTCTATAAAAGAGGAACATGGATGCATAGGTGATATAAGATTCATCTCAAAGAACAACCATGATCTCATCAGATATATAAGGGATTTCGTAAATGAATGCTTGGGGCCAAAGGAGATAGAGATAAAAGATAAAACCGATAGAACCTACAAGATAAGAAGCATTTATGACTTAGAAAATACTATACTATCAATAGATGAGGATACACTTATCGAGTATTCAAAATCAAATATATTCTCCAAATGGTTAAAAGTACATGGCGAATATGATCTAGCAGAGAAGATAAATGAAGTAGAAAGGCGGATTAGAAAAGGATCGATATCTAACAAGATGTTTATAGATATCATAGAAGAATATAGATACGCTCAAACACAGTTGATAATACCTGGTTTTGAACGGGCGTCAAAAACCACGATGGAGATCAGCAGGATAGGGAAAGGCGCACTAGGAGGGAAAGCAAGGGGTTTATCATTTCTAGCTAAAATAATATCTAAATATATATCTAATGATATGTTTCCTAATCTCCGTATCCTGATACCCAGATCCATAATACTGTCAACTGATGTATTCGAAGAATTCATGACCCAGAACAATCTATTATACGACACATCTATATATGATCTATCAGATGAACGTATCTCCTTGATCTTCATGAATAAAAACCTACCACCTACTATTATAGGGGATCTACGTTTTTTTATACAGAGAACACGTAAACCATTGATTGTTAGATCATCTGGTATATTAGAGGATTCGCTACTGCAATCATTCGCAGGTGTTTACGATTCTATACTGTTATCAAACGAGTCATGGGAGACTGATTTCAGATTCCAGGAGATATGCAACGCGGTGAAATACGTATACGCATCGACATTTTTCGAGAAAGCAAGAACCTATATAAAATCAACCTCTAAAAATATAACCGACGAGAGGATGGCTGTTATAATACAGGAGGTCGCTGGTAGAAGATGCGAGGATTATTTCTACCCGGCTATATCTGGAGTAGCTAAATCATATAACTATTACCCTACAGGTGGATGCAGAGCTGAGGACGGTATAGTTTATCTAGCATTGGGATTAGGAAAAGCGATCGTTGACGGTGGATGTTCATTCTGCTTCTGCCCTGAACACCCCAAAACCTCATTGTATGGTACACCTAAAGATTATATAAGATACTCGCAGAAACGGTTCTATGCTCTTAATCTAAAACCAATCCATAGGATAGTAGAAAAGACAGAGGATACGCCCTACAGCATACTAACATTAGAGGAAGCGAAACGCCATAGAGTGTTAGAGAAGATCGCCTCAACCTATATCCCATCTGATGATAGACTTGTACCAGGGCTAGAAGAGGGTGTACCTGTAATAGACTTTGCTCCTATACTACAACATGAATCCATCCCTCTAGCTAGAGCGTTAAAGATGCTTCTACGTGTAAGCGAGATAGCTCTTGGGCACCCTGTTGAGATAGAGTTCGCTGTTAACCTTTTAGACGCTGAGGACACGAAAGCCGAGTTATATATACTCCAGATTAGAAATATGCTTATACTTAGAGGTGGAGCAGAGATAAAAATAGATGATTACAACCCTGATGTTGACTTATGCTACAGCGAAAACGCTCTAGGTAATACCATCATCGAGAACATCAAGGATATATTATACGTTAAACCAGATTTTGATATGACTAACTCTAAAAGGGTGGTACCTCAGATAAGAAGAATTAACAAAAAGTTAATAGATAATAATATACCATATATACTTATAGGCCCAGGTAGATGGGGCTCAGCTGATCCATGCCTAGGTATACCGGTGATATGGAGTGACATAGCTGGGGTTAAAGTAATAATAGAGACGCCTTCTAGAGAAAGGGTTATAGACCCTTCACAGGGATCACATTTTTTCCATGATCTCATATCATCACAGGTCGGCTATATAACAACAAGGAGAGAAAAAGGTGACATAAACTATAAATGGTTAGAATCTTTGGAAGTGATAGAGGAGGATGTAGATGTTAAACATGCGAAGACACCTCATCCTCTTATAATAAAGATCAATGGAAGACAAGGTAAAGCATCTATACAGTTAAACAAAAAAAATAAATAACAATATAGAGTTTTATGCAATAGAAAAGGGTGCACAGGTAGAAGTTGGCTACTATGTCTGAAAAAACAGAAGATATAAAAAACCGTAACTATGAAAACAAAGACGCGGGCAACATGCATCATAACGGTACAGCTGTGATGCATGAGCTTAAAGAACGTGTAAAGGAGCTTAACTGTTTCTATAGTATAACAAAGATTATACGTAACAGGAAACTATCTGTCGATGAGGCTTTAAAGCAGGTAGTTGAGTCGCTACCATCAGCATGGCAGTACCCTGAGATCACATGCGCGAGGATCAAGATAAACAATAAGGAATACAAAACATCTAACTTCAAGAAAACCCAATGGGTGATGGAGAGCGACATCGTTGTTAATGACAAAAAGACAGGTGTACTGGAGATATGTTGCCTTGAGAATAAACCAATTGCTTATGAAGGGCCTTTTCTCTTAGAGGAGCGTAGATTAATAGACGCTGTCGCTGATCTTCTAGGTAAATTCATAGAGGAGAGCAGCATCAGGGAAGAGTTAGAGAGTCAACGCCGTAGATTAGACTATGTAGAGAGAATAATTAAATCAGACGAGGAGGTAGGCCCCGTAACCGAGAAGAAGCATGACTGGGAGGTTATACTTGATCTCTTAGCTAAGACTGATCCTAGAACCCTGCTTAGGTTGACAAGGAAGATGACATACTACCTCTACAGGATGGAGAACGAGAAGATAGTGGAACTATTGAATAGTATTACACCCCCTGATAGCGACTCCTCAATTATTGATTGGCGTAGGTTTAGCATGCCTAACCCTAAACATGATCTAAACATGTTCTTATCAGTTCAAAAGCAAGTGTTTAATATAGCAAAAGAGAGTATACCACCAGATGTAATATCATCTCTTTTTGCCAACTGGATGAAACAGGATAAGACACGTCCTCTACTTTTAACATCACAAAAAACAGGTATACCACTTGTTGAGATAACAGCTGAGCTTAAAAGATTCTTCGACCAGGAGGACATAGAGAGTGCAATATCACCTGAAGATGAGATGAGTATAAAAACAGCTTTGATCAGGCGTTTTTTCACGGATCGTCTTGAATACCTTAACGTAGCTAAAAACGTCTTTGAACTACGTGACTTCTTGAATATAATAGAGCATGTAGTTGGGCCAGCGCAAGGTGCTGGTAAACTAGGAGGTAAAACATCAGGTATACTATTAGCTGAAAAGATACTGCGAGGGTATACCGGATCTGATGATACACTTAACGATATAGCGTTTCCTAGAAGCTGGTATGTAACATCTGATACTATACTCTCATTTATACACTATAACGATCTAGATGAGGTTTCGCATGTTAAATACCTTGACCCGTTAGAGATAAGACAAGAGCAGCCTTTCCTTGAACAGATATTCAAGAGCTCTTCTTTCCCTTTTGAGATAATAGAGGGTTTACGTAAAATCATAAGGGATCTAAAAGATAAACCCCTTATAGTGAGATCATCAAGCCTCCTGGAGGATAACTTCGGATACGCTTTCTCAGGTAAATATAAGAGTCTATTCCTCCCTAACACAGGGAGTGAAGAAGAGAGGTTGAACGCTCTTATGAGTGCTATAGCGGAGGTGTACGCGTCAACATTCAGCCCTGATCCTATAGAGTATAGACGTGAGAGAGGACTGCTTGATTTTAACGAGGAGATGGGTATACTTATACAAGAGGTTGTAGGTGCACGTATAGGGCCGTACTACACCCCTATATTCGCTGGTGTAGCATTCAGTAGAAACGAGTTAAGATGGTCGCCTAGGATATCAAGGGAGGATGGAATGGTGCGTATCGTACCTGGTTTGGGTACAAGAGCGGTTGACCGTATGGGTAACGATTACCCCATACTCATATCACCCAAAAGACCTAACCTCCTAGTCAATGTTCTGGTAGAGGAACGGGTAAAATACTCCCCTCGTTTCATGGATGTAATAAACCTAGAATCAGGGAGCATAGAAACTGTTAAAGCTACTGATTTTATCAAAAAATATTTCGATGAGATACCATGTATAAGAGATATAGCCTCTATATACGAGCATGGTAGTCTACGTAGTGTCTCCGATGTACTCCTAGATCCAAGAGAAAAAGATCTAGTGGTTACATTCCAGAATCTATTTGAGAAGACCGATTTCCTAG
>JAVYLV010000007.1:0-32128 GCA_038740425.1 Thermoplasmatota archaeon
GAGTCCTTATCTTTATCAATTATACCCTTAACACCCTCCTCAACCCTCATAAACTGAGACTCTGTTAGTTCACCTTCAAACACAGAATTCTGCACCCATGAAAGAAAACATCTTAAAAAACTACATATCTTAGATACCCTCTCTTCTCCTATATCATAAACTATTATAACATACATACAAACCTACCACCATATAACAAAAGGCTTATACTCCTTCAACCCAATGATATGCTTACACAATTTCAAACACTCTAAATATATCAACCTCTCATAAGATACATTCCTACCAAGATCCCTATGCTTTATCGTAGTATGAATCTTTTCATCGTACTCCCTAACGAAAATCTCACGTCCTTTATCATTCAACAGACAACAATTCAACTCCCTCACAAAATAATCACCGGATATCATATCCTTATTAACCAACTTGAATATAACCCTATCAACAAGCAACGGCTTAAAAATCTCAGATAAATCCAAAGCCAAAGAGAAACGCCTCTCAGAGGGCTCATGAAGAAAAGATACGGTCTGATCAAGCTGAGTATGATAAATCTCTTTGATAACAGTACCATAGAGTAGAGAGTTACCAAAACTAATCATAGCATTCAAAGGATTACCTGGAGGATGCCGACTCCTCTCATCAAACTCAAAAAACCTAAGAATCTTATTAAAAGTAGAATAATACCTACTCCTAATCGCCCCCTCCAACGCTAACAACCGACCCACATCACTACAACCCTCTATAGATCCAAACGCACTCGTTATATAAGAAATATCATCAGACAAATCCTTACCCTCCCTCTGATAATACTCCAGATTCCTAAGTATATTCTGAGCTGAACCCTCAACCAAACGCTTAGCAATAAAAACACGTTTCTCAGGATTAATATAATGCAAAGCTTGTTTAATATGCAACTCACCAGACAATAAACCCTCCCTAGGCATCAAACTACATTCATAATTACCATAATAACCAAAGAAATGAACAGGTATCATATTCTTACCTAAAAAAGAGATAACACCAGACGTAAGAGATACTCTACCATAAACAAACAACACACCTATCTGTTCTATAGGTAGAACCCGTTTTTCATACTCAGGTTTATCAGAAATATCCTCAGATTCAACCTCAATCTCCTCCTCATCAACCTCAGATGAAAAACATTTTTCTTCGCTCTTCTTACAAACAAAATAAACGGTGTTACCCTTCCTCACCAGCTTACCATTCTTCAAGATATAAAAATTCCTCTTCATAAAAACTACACCCAACAGAATTCAAAATAAGCACATCTACGACAATAAGGTTTCCATACAGGTCTCAAAGGCATACTAGATGAAACCACATCCTTTATCTTCATAAGCATATCCTCAATCTCTCTTATAATACCTTCATCAAGGATTATATTCACAACCTCCCTTATAGTAGGATACAAAAGTCTACCCTCCACATTACTAATACCTTTAACCTTTTTAAGATAATAAAGATAATAATAAAGCTGATATCTATGCGCCTTCTCAAGTTTTCTAGATTTTTTAACCTCACATACCACCAGCTTATCCCCCTCCCGTATAAGATCAATGCCTATTTTATCATCGATAATAACATCCTTCTTCCCTCTAGAATAAGAAGAATCTTGGATAAAACGACCTATATGAACATCCTCAGATTGAAATTCCATACTCAACTGACGAGAAAAAAACCATAATTTAGCAGGACATACTATATAGTAATTAATCTGCGTACCAGTGAACAAAGCATCTGACAACTGATACATAATAAACTCTTAATACCTCTCCACTTTTTATCTATTTGTCAAATCCTTTTTCTATCTAAAAAGTTTAAATAAAAACATCCTGAAAAAAGATACACAATTTTGGTATAACCAAATGGTTATAACTTTTTGGTTATCACGAGAGTTGTTACATAAAACACATCAGCACGTATAATCCATAATGCAGAGCAATAGATGAGGATATACAAAAAATCATTTAAAAGAAACGTATTTGTTTAGCTCTAGAATGAATCCATGAGATGGACATAATTGAAAAACTTGACTCATTTATAAATCAAAATTTCAGTATTTTTATAGCTAAATAAATACAAAATT
Source organism: Thermoplasmatota archaeon (assembly GCA_038740425.1). Taxonomy (GTDB): domain Archaea; phylum Thermoplasmatota; class E2; order DHVEG-1; family DHVEG-1; genus JAVYLV01. Next base: position 2,108 of record JAVYLV010000007.1, read on the forward strand.
TTCAACAACCTATCATTAAATTCTAACTATTGGAAAAAAAGTTAAATACATCTTTTTGTTACTTTGTTTTATATATGGATTCTGCAGGGGAGATTTGTTCAGAAAATAAACCGCTTGAATTTACAGGGAATTGGTTTATTGATGCAGGCATTTTAGGTTTTGTAAATTTGATGGAGGGGGTTTATGGGTGGGATTTAGAAAAATTAAAAGAAATGATTGCTAAAGAACCTGAAAAGATTTACTATGGATATTTTCCATTTGGATATTTATATAAATGGATTTCTGAAAGAAACTTAAAAGCAAAACCAAAGCTAATTGAAGAATTAAAAAGAGAATTGGAAGAAAAAAATTTTTCAACCAATAAAAAACTATTTGATTTTGTATGGAATAGATTTATTTGTGATTTATTTGAAGATTTGTGGGCTGAAGCAAAATCAAAAGCAGGTTATGAAAATGAACCATATAATAATAAAAATAGGATAAATAAACATAAAAATAATTTGAAGTTCCTACAGAAAATAGAGGAGAGAAAAAAAATCATTGAAGAACTGGAAAAACACGGTGATGAAATAAAAAAAATCCTTGAAAAGAGAAAGAAAATAAAATACGAAGATTTAGAAAAATTAATTCAATTTAATGATAATGGAAGTATTTCAAGTGACACGAAGAAACTAATAGATGAATTAAAAAGAGTGCAAGTTGATCTTATAAATCTTTTAAAAGAAGAATGGAAAAACAATGTTATAAACGATTCGAAATTTACTAAAGAAGAAAGCATTTTTTATAGAATCCCTATTGACAGTGGCTTTTACAAAAATTTTTTATTTTTTAATAATACGAAAGGAAATTTAGAACAAAAAGAAAGTTTTTACAATATGATTTGCTTTGATGTTGATAACGAAAAAGTACTTAAAAGAATAGATAAAACTATAAACAAACTTCTCCCGTCTGAAGATGAATTTTTAAACATTAATTATACAGAGACATCAACAGAACCAATTAAAAATCAACTCAAATATCCTTTTGTCTATCTCATTTGCTTTGTATATGCATTTGTGCAATATAGAAATATAGGCTATGTGATGTTTTATTCTAATGATCTAAAATTTTGTTACTTTGTTAACAAAAGACTAAGAAAATACAAAGAAAGAACGGAGCGATCGGAAGACCCAAACATAATTTTTAAAGTTACATGGCAACAAGTAGTAGATTTACTAGTTGAACATAAATCTTCTTGGAGTTTAGAAAATATGTACATAATTTCTTATCTAAAGCTTGATAATCAAACTCAGGAAAATGTAGAATATATTGGCATCCCAAAACTTCAGGCAACAATTATTCTTGATGATACTATTAGAGAAAAAATAAATAGAAGTATTCAATTTAGAAGTAAAAAATTTGAAAGAGAAAGGTATTGTTGGCTTCTTGAGGAATTTCTTAAAAGAAAAACTCTATATCCCATGATCCTGAATCATATATGGTTAGCTATAAATAAAGAAATCAAACCATCCATATCTACTTCATTATATGCTTTGTCCGTAGATGCAAATGTTAAAAAATTAAGCACAACTTCTATATTATTCTCAGATAGCTTTTTCAAAGACAGGTATAGAGATCTCATTTCTCAGATTAAAGATGACATCAGATATATAGGTATGGCAAAAAATGCTATGAACCGCCTGTTTAGAGATGAAAACGAGAGAAAAACATTATCATATGAACTTTTTTCGGCGTTAAAACACAGAGATAGAAATACCTTTATGAATATCTTGTTAAAAAATCTTAATTCAAAAAAAATCGAAAACAAGAATAGTAATGAGATTGTAACTCTTTTGAATTACAACTATTTACATCTTCTTGAAGAAGAGGAAATATGGGAAAATTTTGCTTTACCTTTAGTAATTGGTATTTTACCAGGTGATAAAAATGAATGAAATATCTGGAATAAATTTAGAAAGTAAAATAAAAGAGCTGGAAGAAATAGCAAAAGAAGCAGCAGAAAATATGAACGCAAACTATAGACAAAAACTTGTTTATAACTTATTAAATGCCTTGAAGGGGGAGAACCAAAATGAGTTTTTATGGATATTACTGAGAGTGATTAATAACCCAAAAATTGATGCCTTTAATAAATTAGCTAATAAAATAGGGGAAGTATATTCTCTTCCAACACAATCCTTTAAGAAATGGGGTTATGAAATTGTGATTGGAATAATGTCTGCAGAGAAAGGAGGTAATTAAAAATGGGAAGATATATTGTAATGGATATAGTATTTTATGGAGGCAGTCTAAACTATGATCAAGGAGCAGGGAATTACCAAGAGCTAAAAAAGATAACGAAATGGGATGGAAAACAATATACCTTAGTCAGTAGATATGCATTAAGATATAGTCTTTTAAAAACAGGAGAAGAATTAGGCTTATGGAAGAAAATTGCTTCAGAAACAATTCTTGAAAGAGCGGGGGAAAGGAAAAAAACTGTAATCCAACCATCGATAAAGGCCTTGCTTTCCGGAGAAATACTAACACATCCAGAGTTTGATCTTTTTGGATACTTAATTACAGGAACCACACCACAAAATAGCAGAGAATCACCTGTTAAAATAAGCCATGCAATTTCTATGACACCTTACAGCTATGATTGTCATCTTGCAGGTAATCTGGGGTATGCAAAAAAAATGGTTGAAGCAGGAAAAGCAGAAAAGATGGAGCCGAATTTATTTACAATTGAGGAACATCTAACTTACTATATTTATACTATCGTGATAGACGTTGATAGAATAGGAAAAAGTGAAGTATATCTTGCCAAAAAAGGTGGCTTATCCCAAAATGAAGAGAGTGAGGGAAATGTTAAAGTCGAAGAAGAAAAGAAGGGGGGGAAAAAGAAAAATATCGAAAATATAACGATAGAGAATGGCGATCTCTTAATTAAATATGAAAATGAAAAAAAAGAGGAAATTATCCATCTCGATTACAAAATCGAAGCTAAAATAAATAATAATTTTGAGAAACTATTTGCAATAGAATTTTCCTTAAAAAATTTAGAAGAATGCAAAAACAGAATTACAGACCTTATAAAAACGGTTCTTAATCTTAAGAGAAATATAAAAGCAAGGAGTGAAGATCTTCAACCAAAACTTCTTGTCTTGGGGATATACAAAGATGCTTCTTATCAAACATTTAAAGATAGAATCGTGTTAACAAATGAATATGAAGAGATTTATGAGGAAGTTCGTGAGTCTAAAGAAAATGGAGTGAAAATATTACGAAGAGTTGTAAAACTTGAAAGACCAGCATTTAAAATATTTGGGCTCTCCTCATCTAATATAAAGCCCGAGACAATAAATGAGAAATCTATTATTAACGTGACTGATAAGTTATTTGATCAAAAAAATTCATCTCTCTCAGAAATACATATATATCATGCGCCTGAAATAAAAATACTCTCTTATGAAACATCAAATAAAACCACTTCATTACCTTAATCTGAATATTTATTATGACAAATGAAAAAACTCTTTTAATGGAAATCTTCCAACCATTTGCACAATATAGAAATCCGTTTACTTTTTACTATGCCCAAACCTATCCACTACCTCCAAAATCTACAATTATTGGGATGCTACAAAACGCTGTTGGAGATTGGTATGGAAATAAATATGGAATAGAAAGGTGGTGGAGTTTGAAGGTTAGTGTACATGCTGGATTCGAAAGTGTTTTTTGGAGCTATCAAAGCTTAATAAAAGGAGAACTTGATCTAACTGAAGATGGAGTTTTGATAAACAGACATAACAAAAATCCTGGTGGAAATGTTTGGCTACCTCTCTATGTTGAGGGATTAACTTCACAAAGATCACCTGTTTATCAGCAAGAATTGTTTAACGGTCATTTGTCACTCTTTATAAGAGGTGAAAACGAAATTATTGATGAAATAAAAAGTGCGTTAGAAAAACTGAATAAATCTCTCTTCTTGGGAAGGAGTGAAGATATAATATTTATAAGAAAGGTAACTAGGATAGAACCAGACAGAAAGATTGACGATGTTAAAGGTGATTTGAAACTGAATTATCCAACTTATCTCTCTGATAAAATACCAATAAAAAACAAAAAGTATCCTATTTATTATATTCCAGTAAAAGTTATTTTTAAAAATAATAATGAAAATGTAAAACATAAGTCAGAAATTACTAAATCTACTAAGAGAGAGACTTTTTTCCAACAGGTCATTTATACAGGATATGATTACAGTATTATTTTAGATGAAAATACATCAGTCGATCTAGAAGTGTATAAAATCAATGAAAATAAAGAAATAAGAGTTGTATCTCCATATGGGTGGCTATAATGATCGTTGATATATTAATGGCTAAATCTCCAACAGAAAAGAATTATTTGCTGAAGAATCATTTAAAAGAAACTATTTCTCGTGCCATCCAACTGGAAAAATTTATACAAGAAAATAAACCCGCGATAACTTATAATGGATTCTATGATAACCAATTCTTTAAAAATCTCATTATTGCCTGTTTTTTGCATGATTTAGGAAAAATAAATTGGAGATTCCAATTAAATCTTTTTGAGGAAAAAGAAAAGGAATATGATGGAGAAAGCAGAAGATATAAAAACGAACAATTAAATAATTTATATGAATTTTTTAAAGGGGTTACAGATATTGATATAAAAGATCATGAGATAATTTCTTTAATCTATTCTTTGATTTTTTTAGATAATGAAGAATGGGATAAGAAGATTAGAACCGCTATTCTTCTCCATCATCATAATCAATTTTACACAAATAGAGAGATAAATATAAGATATATTTTTGATGATTATCAAGAATTAGAAAGATATATTAAATTTTTGATTAATAAAAAAGAAGATATTGAAAAATTGTTGAAGAATATCCTCGAGTATCTTATTTCAGAAATTGGAGAACATTGGGGAAAAAAGGTTCTAGAAGAATTAAAAGATAATATAGATTTCGATAGATTAAAAGATCTTAAAAATAATATAGATAATGGCTATGGGCTATCCACTACTATAAAATTATTTGAAATTCCAGATGAAATTTCAGATGAGAAAAACGAAAGTTATGACTTTTTTGTTTTCTTAGGTTGCCTTAGAAGATGTGACTATTCTGCCAGTGGCGATGTATATATAGAAGAGATGTCCAAATTAGGAGAAAGTGTTTATAAAGATCTTAATGATAAAATAAAGAAAAAGGTTAAACAAAAAGAAATCTGGCAAGAAAGGATATTGAATGAAAAAGATTCGGATAACTTGATTCTTATTGCTCCAACTGGTTCGGGAAAAACAGAATTTGCTTTATTGTGGGCAAAAAATAGGGGTAAGAAATTGATATACACTCTTCCGCTGAGGGTGGCGTTGAACGATTTATATTGGAGATTTTGTGATAAAGAAGAAGGTTATTTCGATGCAAATTTTTTACGGATATTACACTCAACTTCATTCATTGAGTATTTAAAAGAAGAAAAAGATGGAAAAGAATTAGATATTGAGGAGAAACAAACAACCGCTAAACTATTTTCTTCGCCTCTACTCTTGACTACACCTGATCAAGTTTTTCTTACAAGTTTGAAGTATTACGGTTTTGATAAACTTGTGAGCGTTTACCCATTTTCTGCAATCGTTATAGATGAAATTCAAGCATATAAACCGGAGACGGCTGCAGTAATTATAAAAACATCTGAGATCATTAAAAAACTCTGCGGTAATTTATTTATTATAACTGCTACATTTCCGCCTTATTTTGAAAAATACTTCAATGAAAAAAATGGATTTAACGTAATAGATTTAAGAAAAATCGATGATAACGAAAAAAACCAAATAAAAAATTACTATTTAAAAAGACATAAAATAGAGGTAATTTCAAATCATTTGTTTGAATATAAAACAGTTAAGAATAAAAACCTAAAAATAAACCTAAAAATAAATGAAAACTCTTTAAATAAAATAAAAGGAATTCTTGAAGATAATGAAAATAAAAATATTCTCATCATTGTAAATAATGTAGGGAAAGCCATAGAATTATATAAAAATATGAAAGAAAAATATAATGAACTCAATGTTAATAAAGAAAACATATATCTACTTCATTCCAGAATTCTTGAAAAAGAAAAGTCTCGACGAATAAGCGAAATAAAAAAGAAACTCGATGAAATAAAAAACAAAAGAGAAAACAGCAAAGAAAATGGAGAAGTTGAACCAGATGAAAGAATAATCTTAATTGCGACTCAAATTGTAGAAGCATCTGTAGATGTAGATTTTGATATTTTAATTACCGAAGCATCATCTATCGACAGTCAGATTCAAAGATGGGGGCGTATTTATAGAAGTAGAAGAGAGGATTATTCAACTAATACATCTAATATATTTATTTTTGAAGGTATTGATAGAGGGACCTCTGCTATATATGACAAAAGAGTTATTGAAAAAACGACGGAAATTTTAAAAAATTATCAAAACAAAACTTTGAATTATGAAAATGAAATAAAAATAATCGAAGAAGTTTTTGATAGTAAAACAGATGATAAACCCCTTAAACAAATTTTTGTAGATGAGATCAATAAAAATTTAGAATGGCTCAAATATTATTCCGCAGAAAAACGAAGTGAAGCTCAAAGAATATTTAGAAATATAGCAGGTGTACAAGTTGCAGTCCCAGCTTTTATGTTTAAAAGCTCTGACAACACAGAAAAGAAATTTGGTGAAATTGTTATGGATAAAAATAACTGGAAAAAATCGTGGAATGAGATTGTGGAAATAATAAGAAAAGAAGTAGGAGAGAATTCTGTTGATAAATGGAAATTAATGAAAATACTTTATGACTATTCTTTTAATTTACCGATTTTTGCTTTAGAGAGAAAAATTATCGAAGAAAATAACTTTAAAGGATTTTTTATCCTAAACTTTCAATTACAAGAAAAAGAAAAGACGTTAGAAGAGATAAATGAATACGGGGTTAACAAAATAGAAGAAGTTATTGATATAGACTTAAAAGAAATAGAGCAAAATGAAAATATCTTTTAAACTATACGTCACCCCAAATCCAAAGATCAATATTCCAAAAGCAAGTTTTTCGTTCTTCTTTATTTTTCGACATAGGATTCTCTATTTAACTATGTGCTTGAACACATACTCTTGTTAGATTCTTCGATATTTTCTAGCAGAAAGAGTGTTTTAAATTTTATCAGAGACGTTCTATGTTGATGGCTCGCTCGTAAGTTAAAAAATGTTAAATATATTCTCTTGTTATTCTATTTAGATGGAGGTAAAAAAATGCTATCAACAAAAATTATGCAAAAGGATAGTGAGTTCTATTTTGTGAATTATCCAGCCCAGGATCTTCTGAATAAAGTGAGATTTATCAGTAGATGTTATATGGAAGGGGAGGAAATACCCTCAGATGAAAAACTAGATTCTGATGATGAAATTGTGGAGTTTATCTCAAAAATAGAGAGAACAGATAAAGCATTTCAGAGAAGATTAATGAAAAGAAAAGTAAAAGCAATATGGGATTTCTATAGGAATGCAAATGATAGTCCGTTGATCCCTGGTGCGATCTTGCTTTATACCCCTGAGAAGCTAAATTTTGAGCCGATGGGTGAATACAAGACTGTAGGCGAATTAACAGAGCCAAATGAAAAGTTCTATATTATAGATGGCCAGCATAGGCTAGCAGGGTTGTATTTCTTCTGCAAGGAGAACCCCGAGATCGCTAGAAATATCTATGTACCTACAATGGTTTTTGATGGTAAACAAGAAAGTTTTGCATCGGAAATGTTTGTTATTATAAACTCTACTCATACTAGAATCAATAAGTCCCATCTTGTTGATTTAATGGAAAAAGTTACGTTTGGTACAACACCCGAAAAAAAATTTGCTGCTAAAATCGTATCAATTTTATATGAAAATCCTAGATCACCGTTAAGATACAAGATAAACAGGTTAGGGGGACGAAGCAGACAGGAGAAATGGATACTTCAATCAGAATTGTATAACGAGATACACAAATTAACTCAGGACCCGGTATTAAAAAAATATTTTGAAAAATACTTTTCACTAGATGGGAATAAGGCAGGGGAGATGTTCATAGACTACTTCAAAGCAGTAAGTAACATAATGACGGAGATTTGGGGGAATAAGAACTTTATGTTCACAGAGAGTGTAACTATAAAAGCTATGGTTAGGGTATTTGGAGAACTTATTAAAGATCCAGGTCTTCAGGAACAATGGAGGATGGATAAATCACCAAAAGTTTTTGAAGAAAAAATTAAGAATTGGCCATTACTATCAAATGAATTCAGAAGAGATGGATTCTACGAACGTTTCCCTGCGAAGGGGCATATTGAACGTGTAAGGAGAATAAAAGATAGATTACTTAAAAGCATAACCATGGATTAAGCAGATTAAATAAAGATTGATTAAAAAGTATCATATGCATCAAAATTCACATATTCCTTTTAATATTCACAAACCCTAAACCATAGCTATTCCTCTCTCCGAAACCAGCATCAACACCGAACTCTATAATCCCTCTCTGGGCGCTATCCAAAAAACCCCACGTGAAATCCCATAGGCTACCAGCAAAAGGATAATCCTTACCTTTAACAGTTAGATTACTATAAACCATCCTCCTAAACATAAACTGTTCGAACAGATCATAGGACTGTATCCTTGTACCGTAGAAACTGTTATACTTCTTTATAAGATTCTCGCTTAACTGTTTAACAAAAGCCTCGAAGCTGTAATGAGGACGCCAGTAGACATACCTCTTCTTCCTCTCAGCTGATGGTATATTATAATCATCGTATCTAGATTCAGGTATCCTTATTATTATAGGTGTCGCCGAGGAGACATGTATATTACTACTAGGTAATCTGGTCTCAATCTTCTTATACTCCTTCACTACGAACTGCATCTCACCTATATTCACAACATTATCAATTAAACCATCCAGGGTTTTACCTATAGAGTCTATTATATCACTACTAGGAGAAGATATAATAAGGTTCCTTACGTCATGTTTATTATCTGAAGGGAATATATTCGAGAAACAGAAGAACTTGTAACCTTTCTTATCATGAATTGAACTATATCTCTCTCTTATAAGCTCATATACAAAACCCTGTAGTTTATGATAAGTGTTATCTATAACCTGGCTTTTAGAGTCCTTTAACTTGATTAACAACCTCATCTTCAAACCATGTATTTTATAATATCATACTAGGATAAAAAACCTTCATAACTCTATTTTTAATATCCATCTATATTTAACCAGATAAAGGGTACCCCTAAGGGTATACATGGTATATAATTAACTAAAAAGTCAGTTTTATAAACAACCCCAATGTTAACCCTCTCTAATCCAGTTTCATCAAGAAAGAAAATAGGATGGACCAGGTTTTAGATGATGTTTAATAAGAGAAACAGTAGTCATAACAATGTAGATATCCTATTAGGGGATCCTAAGAGCGCTATTGTAAAACTCTCCATCCCTATGATGACCGCGATGGTTATACAAACCTTATACACAGTCGTGGATAGGATATGGGTATCAGGATTAGGATCAGACGCAATAGCAGCTGTAGGATTCACATTCCCGTTGTTATTCATGGGTAACGCCTTAGCAGCAGGGGTAGGTATAGGTGTAAACTCAGCTATATCTAGACGTATAGGAGCTAACAACAAGGATGACGCTGACCTGACAGCGGCTCACTCCGTAATCATACTAGTAATACTCTCACTAATATACGCTCTGCCGTTGTTCATATTCGCTACAGATATATTCATAATTATAGGGACAGGTCGTACCCTTGACTTAGCAGTCATCTATGCTCGTATCATGTATACCGCTACACCAGTAGGATTTTTTGTTTTTATCGCTAACGCTATACTAAGAGCAGAGGGTGACGCTAAAAGAGCTATGACATCTATGATTCTAGGTAGCTTACTAAATGTTATACTGGACCCGCTATTCATATACACTTTCAATCTAGGTGTAGCAGGCGCAGCATACGCTACAGTATTATCCATGGGGGTATCAGCATTATTGTTATTCTACTGGTTACTACTAAAACAAGACACCTACGTATCAATCAGACTTAAAGAATTCAAATTTAAAACCTACATCATAAAGGATATACTGACAGTAGGTCTACCAGCATCAGTCATGCAGCTCTCCATGTCCATCATGCTATTTCTCATGAACATCATAGTAAACCATGTTAACGGTATAGACGGTGTAGCTGTATTCTCAGCCGGTTGGAGTATAGCAACCATAGCATCCACACCATTGCTAGGTATGGCTACAGGCGTAGTATCAGTAACAGGAGCGTTATACGGAGCGGAGAGATATAACGATATACACACTGCGCATATATACGCTATAAAAATAGGTTTATTAGTAGAGATAATCATAGCATTAGCGACATTCATATTCGCACCATATATAACACTAGCATTCACGCATTCACCTGATATGGCTAGATTAGAAGAAGACATTATATTATTCATGCGTATAATATGCTTATACTACCCTGCAACCGCTTTTGGTTTATTATCAACCTCGGTATTCCAAGGCATAGGCAAAGGCTTAAACTCCTTGATTGTAACAGTACTAAGAACCATACTACTCATAGTACCATTAGCATGGTTATTTTCAGTAACACTAAATCTAGGATTAGTAGGAGCATGGATAGGGTTAGTATCATCCAACATAATAGGCGCAGGTATAACATACGCATGGGTGTCAATACACATCAAAAGACTAATGAGAAGTAAAATGAAATAAAAAAACCAGCAACCAGGATCTTACAAGAGTAAACAACAACCAAAAAAATTTTTTTTTGATTTTTTATGGTATGGCCAAGAATTCTCTGTAACTCTTAGCACGAAGAGTCTTATTACACCTGATCTGATTCTCTAAAGTATCATATGGTTTATCACCATAATCATGACCAGGATAAACAATTAACCTACCTGGTAGCTTCATTATCTTCTCATGTAATGAATAGTACATCTCTTCAGGATCACCACCAGGTAGATCAGTTCTACCACAGTCACCTATGAATAATGTATCACCAGTTAACAAAGCCTCTTCATCTACCAGTACACATATACTACCTTTGGTATGACCAGGTGTAAGGATAAAACTTAGCGTAAACCGATCAAGATCAAGAGAATCATTATCCTCTACAGTAACATCAACTGGTACATCTAACCTTTCTCCATCTATACGTGAAGCAACCACTGATGCCGATGGCACAACCTTCTTCATATGTTTAATAGAGTATGTATGATCCATATGGTGATGAGTCGCGATAATATATAGCAGGTTAAGATTCTTCTCCTCTATAAAATATAAAGCCTGTGTATCATCCATACCTGGATCAACAACAGCCGCTTTTCCACTAGCAGAGTATATTATATAACAATAGTTATCAGGCGGAACCAATATCTGCTTTAAAATTGCACTCATATAACACCTATCACTTCCATGTATACAATCTAATCTTATTTATATCTATAAAATATCTGACCATCCTGTGACCTACCCCTAGTAATTTTTAAGATAAAAAGAAATGATAACATTCAACACAACACCGCTCATTAAATCCTAGATGATAATAACAATAAAGGTGTGATCAATACTAACAAAGTGATAATAGCATCAGTTTTCAAATCAAATATGCCAATCCATCTCAATATAGCTAGGATGATGAATGATAAGACGAATATTGCGATCAGCATCAATAAAAGATAAAATAACGACATTAGTATATCACTGGAAGATAGAACCTTCTGTATGGAACCTAGACCAATGGAGAAACACGATAAGACTCCTACTGTTATCTGTACTTTTGTTAACTCTCTCATTCTAAAACTATCTAAAGACGATGACGCTATATAAAATTTTTGAGAGTTGAAAAAATTGAGCGATATCATTAACATTTTCTAGGAGGAAAAAATGTTAGTTTTAAACAGAGGTGTGGTCAGTTTAATTACCTCTTCTTTTTCTCCTTCCTCCTTAGATAGATACTATTAGTAATCTGGATGGATAATACAGATGTTGTGAAAATTAACATGTATTAAAAAATAGTGATAACACCCTAAAATATTATTTGATGTAAAACTATGTATATGTTTTTTAAACCCATCTTCTTTTTAACCCTCCTCAAAGAGGAAATAGGAGATACAACAACTAAAAGTGAAAAAGGTAGAGAAATCATGAATTATAAGTTCCTACTAATGATGTTTATATGTATTGTATCATGGGCTTGTGCTTTCCCATTCATCAGATTAGTTTTAGAGGAGGTATCATGGATAACCCTGACTATTCTAAGATTCATCGTGGTATGTATAACCTCTCTGATCGTAATAACTGTAGGGTATAAAAAATTCACACCGTTAAAAAAAAGTGATATAATACCAATATTCTTACTAGGCTTTTTCGGTGTTATAGGTTATCATCTCAGTTTAAATTACGGTGAGGAGTACGTATCATCTAGTGTAGCAAGCCTGATAGTAGCTACTATACCTGTATTCAGTACTATATTCGCCCTGGTACTATTAAAAGAGAGGATCACCTTATGGCGTCTTATTGGTTTAACCCTGGGCTTAACAGGTGTAAGCATTATATCATTGCTTGGCATAAGCAACGTATCATTAGAAATTAGATATATATCCGGTGTATTCGCAGTATTAGCATCAGCTATACTAGGATCTTTGTATACTATATTCGGTAAAAGATTGCTATCTAGGTACTCTGGTTTATCATTAACCCTGTACGCTATACTACTGGGTAGTATTGTATTAATACCTTTATCAATCTTTTATGCCCCCCTAACCGATGAGGTCATGAATATATCATTGATATCATGGTTAGCTATACTATTCCTGGGTCTGATATCAACAACATTAGCATATGTACTATGGTATATAGCCCTAGAGAAGAAGACAGCATCAGAGATCAGTATCTACTTGTATGGTGTGCCGTTACTATCAACATTTATCAGTTATATACTCTTTAAAGAGGGTTTAACTCTATACTTTATCCTAGGAGCAGGGTTGATAATAACAGGCCTAGTATGTATAAACAAGAAGAACAATAACAATTAAGGAAAGAAACTAACTAAAAAATTTTATTTTAGAACATCTCAATAAGGTTTTTATAATTATTACCTATTATTATTTTACTCTGGTTTCATCTGGATGAGGATGAGGAAACAAGTAATTATGCAGAGCCACATAATAAGAGTAATAATTATTATATTAGGATTGATGCTAATCATACCTGTTCTAAATAATCAAAACATAATAAAAGCAGAAGAGACAAAAAACCCTAATATAGTAGCTAATTTTGATATCTTATTCAAAACTGGGACCGAACTTTTAATCAATGTAACCATCAGTGTTAACAGTATAACCACAGATGCTACATACACTAAGGAAGATATAAAGAAAATACAAGACCCATATGCTATAGGCGCTATAGAATACGCACTGTACCTTGATCTACGCGACCAGATAACAAACATGTTTCGTAATGATACCATACTGAACTTCACACGACCAAGATACATCAACGAGTATTTCAGAGAAAGCCTCAACGTGAAACTATCAAACTCATTCTTCAAATTAAACAATACAATAAATGTAGAATCATTCATTAACGGCATGCTCGATGTAGACGCTATAATACTATATACCTTTGATTTCCAGGCATCATCTGGTTGGAACAACACCTTCCAGATTATACTACCTGAAAGTATGACTTATCATAGTACAAACGGGCGTGTCAACAACCGCATCATCATATGGGAACTCTATAACTACGATGGAAAAAAACCTAATCTCAAAGGGACATTATCATTAAAATACACCAAGCCAACCACACCAAAAAGTGAAACAGAGAATATAACATTAAACTTCATACTTGACACATCAAGCATACAAAAAAACAAATTAAACGTAATGATCAACACTTATTCTATCAATATCAAACCTTATAATATATTACCAAATGTTATAAGCAATGTTGAAGTAGTACCATCTGATTGCATACGTTTACTAGTAGAAAATCATATCTTATCCTGGGAGAACATATATCAAAGAACCATTAAAACCATAGAGGATAAAACACAAAAAGCATTAGAAATCTCATCGTTAAATCAGACGGTCACATTATCTTTCAAATGGGATGCATCAACAACAACCAACTGCTCTGATCCTTATAAAACCAACAGTATGGACAACGAACCACAGATCATAGCCACGTTAACAGATGATGATGTAGATATAAGATTCATGGGTATAACCTCCAGAGGATTCTACGGTTTAATCAACGCAGGCGCATTCGCTGATATTAAAAAAGGGGATCTTAACTTCGGTGACAAACTAGAAACAATAGGATACCCCTACACCTGTAAATTGATACTACCACAAGGCATATCCGTGAATAATAAGAATATTTACGAATGGGGCATGAACGATAACATAACAGGTTCATTCACATCTGATAAAGCACCAACATACAGCACAGAGGAGAAACAAGTATCAGTTGATATACATCTCACTAAGATGGATCTAAACATACAAAGCTTCATCATAGGGAAAAAAGAGTTAACCACCCCTATACAATCACGTGAAACAGTAGAGATACATGTTACAACCATACCCGAAGGGATCAAACTACCTGAAAGAATATATATCACACATCTAAACTCTGATGCATTACGGCTCTGCATAGAAGAGAAGATTTTCACAGAAACACAGATCGATATACTCCTTGAATCCTACAAACAGTTATTTGAACAGAGAATCAACAAGATAATACCAAACGTAAAAACCACAGGTTACATTGATAAAAACATATTCAACGAGTCATTACAATGGGATGGTGACATATCAAAGATGGATAGTAAAAATCCAGTGAAAATATCATCGTATAGCAACAGCATATGCAACATACCCTTTAACCTATCATTATATCCCTCTTCATTCAATATAACAAACCATGAATTCACACTCTATGGCTTAGAGGAAAGCAGTATAACATACAGGATTATCTACCCCTTAGGGATAAAGATAACAGTTGAGGATACAGAACAAAAGAATATCATAACAGGAGAGACAGAAAATGGAGAACAATACATACAACTATCATTCAAACCAAAAGAATGCTTAGAAGGGGATAGAATAACATGCAGATTAGAAGCATCAACTATATTCTTACTAGGCACGTTCCTACCATGCATTATCAGTATAATACTATTTATCATACTCATCATAGTACTAATATTACTAAGTAGAAGAAGAGGGGGGCTGTTAAGATCATTGAAAAGAGGACGAGTTAAGAAGGCAAAAGAGAGAAAAACCGTTAAGATGGAAGAAGAACCAGAAAGCGAAGAAGAACCACCTGAGTACTACATACCCCCACCACCAACAAGACGTTTATAATAATTTAAATAAGAGCCTAAACAGAGAAGGCTGTCTTTTTAACAAAGGCACCGCTAACCTGGACGGGTAATCAATATCACCATACCTGTTAATGATCTCTACAACCCTTGTTTTATTGAACTTACCAATATATCTATCAATCTCCCTATCAGTTAACCTTGATAGTACCATATGGAACCTCATACCGTTAACCAATTCCCTACCTATACTCCTCCTCCAGGATCTATGATAATTATACAAAGTATCATAAGAATACTTATTAATACTCAAAGCAGACTGTATCGTATCCGTACAATAAATAGCTGATAGCAAGCCAGTATACAAACCCCCTCCAGATACTGGTTTAACCTGTGCTGCAGCGTCACCCACTAGTAACACATTATCACTAACTGTTCTTTCAAGAACACCCAACGGTATAACACCAGCAGTATACCTCACAATAGAAGAGCCCTCTATATAAGGAGATATCAAACTGTTACTGTATAACCCTTCAAAATACGTTTTTAGACTATGAGGAGCGGTTGAATCTACACATAAGCCTACACGAGCTTTCGACCCTTTGTTGTTTATAGGTATAATCCAAGCGAAGAAATGAGGGGCGATTCTTTCGCCTAGGAATATGTTAATATATGATGGCTCTAAGGATATATCAGTTATCTCAGCGCCCATACCATACAGCATCTTCTCGGGTTGGGGGAAAGAGAACAAACGCCGTATAGTAGAGTAAGCACCATCTGCTCCCACCAGTATACCACATTGATAACTATACCTCTCATTCTCTCTTTTAACATCAACCCTAACATTGTTATCAGATATTCTCCCTGCGTATACACATCTGCTACGCATCTGCACATCTACACCAGCTTGTACTGCTCTCTCATATAACATCCTATCAAATCTTACACGATCAATAATATACGCATGAGGGGTCTCCTTTTCTAATCTTATAGATGCTCCCGATGGGGAGTGTATAACAGCACCTCTAACCTTATTCATAACAGTGGTTTCTCTTATCTCATCATCCTTGATTAAATCAAAAACTCTATCTGTTATAAGACCAGCACAATGCAAAGGTTCTCCTATAGATCTATGCTCTTCAAATAGAAGGGCATTGTATCCTGCCTTGGCTAATCTACAAGCTACTACACAACCTACAGGACCGCCACCAACTACAATCACATCGTACTTCTCCATTCTCTCATCAACAACTATAAGGTATAACTCCAAAGATTTATAATAGACACGGTGATATCCCCCACCTAATTATGTCGATGGTAACTATTATATTCCTGGTATCACTATTATTTAAAAGAGATGAAAACAATACTTCGTCAGAGGAAGATATGAAAAGGATACTCCCCGATAGAGCTACTGATATCCTATGTAGATTTGTATATGATGAAACCGGAAAAGAGCTAGGTGAGAGTATAGCTGTATACGAGGATATATTAATTATAAAAAAAGGTAAGAAGTATATAGGCGTACCGTTCAAACATATAACAGAAGAAGATAATATAATCAAAGTGAAAGGATTAATTGATACAACCAAAGCTGAGATGATAGGCGAAGAATGGCAGAAGAGATCATTTAAAGAGTTGAAAATAAAAAACAATGGGACAAAAGATGATGATAAAAAAGAGGATGAAAGAAACAAAGAATTCACAATATAAAATGGTCATAGTAGTACGTACAGATCTAAAACTCACACCGGGTAAACTATCGGCACAGGTGGCTCATGCAGCGGTTGACTGTGCACTAGCTACAAAGAAAAACAAAACAACATGGTTTAACGAATGGAAAAAAACAGGAAGTAAAAAAGCGGTTTTAAAAGCAGAAAAAGAGGGGGATTTCTACATTTTAAAAGAAAGAGCAGAGGAGTTAGGTTTAACCGCTATAATAATAGAGGATGCGGGTTACACAGAGATCCCAGCAGGGACAAGGACAGTTCTAGGTATAGGACCTGGGCCAGAAGAACTCATAGATAAAGTTACAGGGGAACTACCATTATTATAAATAAAAAAAACTAAGCGTATTTTAAATCTAAGAATAAACAGATATTAACAATTTTCTTAAGAGATAAACTTAACTTCACAGGAGTCTATGGGCGTAGATTCATAGATTATATTTATATACAAGAATATATAATATATACTTAGAGGGTAAAATATGTCATATGTTCGTTTAACATCTTGCCTGCTGGTGTCGCTGCTACTGATCATGTCTATACAGCCTACTTTAGCACGGAAACACACAGCCTTTAACAACATTATACAAAATGAAAGATGCGAAGGATACGAAGGAGTTCATCTAGATTGTCTTGTTGCATCTGAAATCATAGGTGTAAGTATGAACATATGGAACTATGGTACTAAACCTGCTTTATTTGTTTTCTATGAGGTTACTACGAAGGGTTTAGAAAACACCACGGTTATAGGGGGGAATAAAAAAGGAGTCATACCAGTAATCTACCCTAAGGATACTCTATTCATACGACCGCTTATATTCCCTAAAGTAAAGATGATATGCCCTGTTGGTAGGGGTACTGTAGAGATAACAATAAGGGTATATTGTAAGAATGCTAATTATGATAACACCATTAAAACTTACTGGTTCATCAAGGGTTTAACGCTATCACAAATGTCATAATTTAATATCTTCTCTTTATTTTTTTTAACTAAATTACATCGTATACACTCAGGATAGGAATTCTTTCAGAGTCTTCTGATTTGAGACAGGTAATATGATCTTACGTTCAACCTCTCGCCACTCCAGACCGTACTCCTCTAATAATTTCTTTATCATATCTGGTACGCGTGGAGCGCATAATATGCCCCTAACAACAGCCTCCTGTCTGTTCTTCTTAATCTCATTAACGTACACCCTTAGCTGATGCACCGAGCTTATAGACGCAACGCTTCTTTTAACCTCTATCACAACCGGGGTATGGTTCTTATCGTAACCATATAGATCAATATAACCTGATTTAACATGCTTCTCCTTCTTGGTAATACGTATGCCCTCCTCTATTAAACCAGGGTTGAGTAGTATGTTATTAACCACATCGGTTTCCATACCAGAGAGTATCATCTTAGCGTTATCGACTAGCGGGGCGATGGTAACTGTTTTTAATGATCTGAACAGTATGCTCATTCTTTCAGCGGGTTTTGTATGATGAGAATGCAATACCAACAGGTTATCTCTAAGTGAGAAACGAGTTATACTACCTGATGGTTGCCAGTTGACAGGCTCACGCATAACTGGTTGATGCACCAACACAGCACCATCCTGTTTCACTATCACAATGCGTTCACCCCAATCAAGCAATGATTTGGCTCGTCCTTGATAATCCACTATACAATCACCTATCAGCAGCAACGTAGTTCTATCAGGTTTAGAAAGATGATTATACCTGATGAATTGTAACGCATCATTAACTGAAGGGTTATTTAGTGTGTTAATCTGATTCAACGAATCCCTCCTCCCCTAAGTGTTGATTCTTATCAACTGCAAAGCAGAGATAAATATGGAAGACATCATAGCATTCTATGGTATTTACAAGGGATTATAGTGTTAATCTAGCTTGGCTGCGCATTCTGTACGTCTCCAGATCTTTAAATAAATCATCCTCCTGTAGAACCTGTATTAACTGGTTTGATGATGTAGGTATCTGTATCTCCCTTGTACGACCATATCTACCTTTAGATATAACCCTTGCAGTGATTATACCTAGCATATCAAGCTCTGATATCAGATCTGTGATTCTACGCTGGGTTAAACAGTCGTATCTAGCCTTCTTGCATAGCTCACGATACACATCAAAGACTTCACCTGTTGTCATAGTCTGATTCAAACCTGATTTCTTATTCTGTCTATCTATCAGCAAACTTGAAAAGAGCAATAGTTTTGACTGTGTTGGTAAAGTCCTCACAACTTCACTTATATGGTCAAGCTCTATCTTACGCTGTGCTAATCTCACAAATTTACTACTCACTTTTGTATAATTATTTCTCTCAGCTAGCTCAACTGCAGTTCTCAAAAGATCCAACGCTCTTCTAGCATCACCATGTTCCTGCGCCGCTAAGGCTGCACAGAGGGGTATAACCTCGTTGTCAAGACATCCTGGTTTTAACGCTCTATCAGCTCTATCCCTTAGTATATCCTCAAGTTGCTTAGCATCGTAAGGGCAGAATATTATATTCTCCTCACCTAAACTCGATTTAACACGCGGATCTAAGAACTCTGTGAATTTCAGATCATTGGATATGCCTATCACTGATACCTTGGCTTTTTTGAGGTTAACATTGATCCTTGTTAATGTATATAGGGCGTCATCTCCCTTTAGTTTATCCACCTCGTCTAATACTACTACAGTTACGCCGCCCTCATCGTCCAGCATCGAACATAGTTTCGAGTATACCTCGTCTGTGGGCCAACCAGTGAAAGGTATATGTTCATTCCATTCACTTATGAAATGATTAGCTATATTCTGCAGTAATCTGTATTGCGTATCCACTACTTCACAGTTAACATATATGAAGTTGACTTTTTTGTTGGTCTCTTCTCCTTTTTTAACTAGTTCTTTACCTACGTATTTGGTAACCACTGTTTTACCGGTACCGGTCTTACCATAGATGAAAGCATTGGAAGGAGTTTCTCCTTTTAACGCTGGTGTTAATATTGCAGCTAGATCGTTGATCTCCTTCTCCCTGTGGTGCAGAACAGCAGGTATATACGCTGGTCTCATCACTTCTCTGTCTAGGAATATACCCTCTGCTTGTAACAATTTCCCAAAGATATCTCCATCTATCATGTTTCTACCACCCTAAATAAATGTCTTCTCCCCCAAGGTATTATCGCTGTGTTATGTGGGTAAAAGAATTGTAAAACAATCATAGTATAATAACTTTTATGTTTTTTTTGTTTATCCTTATTTTTGATAGAGGAGAGAGGGGATTGTTTCCTGTGGAGACCCGCGTATAGATACATAGTTCTTAAAAAAATAAAAAACATTTTTGTTTATTGTTAACAATTAACACGCATTTTTATAGATAAGAAAAAAACAAAAAAAGACAATATCTCCATGAGAAACAAAAATACTAAATTCAAAATAAACCCTCCTCACCGTATACGCCACCCTAAAAAATACCGCAAAACAACATGTGTTTTCCATAGGAAACAAAGGGGTGTGCGTTGTATGAAGATTTATCCTATAACTCCCCTAATAACAACGTTAACAATAAATACCCTTATCATATCCAAAAATATAGAAAAGAAAGGAAAAGAGGAACTATCAGCTACCCACTATTATAACATCTTTTATTGATTTAATCGATGAGAACGGGAACAAGATATGACCCAACTCATCACAATGGTATAAACGAGGATCAATATCCTCAGAAGGCTCAATCATTATATTCAACAATTCACCAGTCTTCTCATCAACAAGGGTATTGCGCAATATACCTAGATACAAACCCTCTTCACTCATCACTGTCTTACCCCTTAGCTCATTCTCCATTATCTTCATATATTCCCTCCTAACTTTAATATATTTTACATATAATGAATATCTTTATCTCTTTTATCCTTTTTGGCTACAGCACTACCAAGCTCAGACCCCATCTGCTCGTATATCTTTATGATATCAGGCGTAAGGGACGCACGCACAACCTTCAAAGCCTCTTCAAAATGCTTCTTCTCCACATGTTTAGCGTTTATATCCTTACGTATAGCTATCATAGCAGCTTCACGACATAACCCCTCAAGATCAGCACCAGAGTACCCTTCAGTTATCTCAGCTAAATCCTCAAGGCTAACATTAGACGCAAGAGGCATATTCTTAGTATGAATCCTAAGTATATCCAAACGAGCATCTTTATCAGGTGCTTTTATAAGTATCAAGCGATCAAATCTGCCAGGACGCAGCAGACCCTGATCTATAATATCAGGTCGGTTAGTAGCACCTATAACCACCACACCGGACATGCTCTCCAAACCATCTATACTAGTTAATAACTGATTAACCACACTATCTGTAACATGAGAACCCGCATAAGTACCACGACGAGGAGCAATAGCGTCCAACTCATCTAGAAATACAATAGTAGGCGCAACCTGACGAGCCTTCTTGAACAACTCCCTAACCGCTTTTTCACTCTCACCCACCCACTTACTCATAACCTCAGGACCTTTAATAGATATGAAATTAGCCTTAGATTCATTAGCAACTGCTTTAGCCAACAGAGTCTTACCAGTACCAGGAGGACCATACAAGAGGATACCACTAGGCGGCCGTATACCCATCCTCTTAAAAAGTTCAGGATACTTCAAGGGCCATTCCACAGCCTCCTTTAACTGCTGTTTAACATCATCTAAACCACCGATATCATTCCATGTAACCTTAGGAACCTCAACGAAGAACTCGCGCATAGCAGAAGGCTCTATCCCCCTATAGGCATTCTTAAAATCCTCCATAGTCACAATCATCTTCTCTAGAACCTCAACGGGTATAGGCTGCTCCAGATCAATCTCAGGTAGATACCTACGCAGTGCATTCATAGCAGCCTCACGAGCAAGCGCGGCTAGATCAGCACCGACAAAACCATAAGTGATATCGGCAAGCTCATCAAGATTACAATCCTCACTCATGGGCATACCACGTGTATGAATCTGCAGGATCTCCCTTCTACCATTACGATCAGGTACATCTATACGTATCTCCCTATCAAAACGACCAGGTCTACGCAAAGCAGGATCAATAGAATCAGGTATATTCGTAGCAGCTATAACTATAACCTTGCCCCGTCCTTTCAAACCATCCATAAGCGTCAACAACTGCGACACAACACGACGCTCCACCTCACCATGAACCTCACTCCTCTTAGGAGCTATAGCATCAACCTCATCTATAAATATTATAGAAGGAGCATTCTTCTCAGCCTCCTCAAAGATCTTACGCAGATTCTCCTCACTCTGACCATAGAACTTACTCATAACCTCAGGACCGTTAATAGTATAGAAACTAGCACCAGATTCATTAGCAACCGCTTTAGCAATCAACGTCTTACCAGTACCAGGAGGACCATACAATAACACTCCTTTAGGAGGATCTATACCGAGACGGTCAAATAACTCAGGATGCTTCAAAGGAAGCTCTATCATCTCCCTTACCTTTGATAACTCATCATGCAAACCACCTATATCCTCATAGCTAACACGAGGCCCCTCCTCACTTACCTTAGCCGCCTCCTCCTTAACCAGCATATTAGTCAATTCACTTATAAAAACAATACCAGAAGGTTTAACATCAACAACCACAAAAGGGAGAGCACTACCAAACAAGGCTATACCAGGTATAACAATAGTATCCCCCTTACTTATAGGCCTCTTCATCAAACCCTTCTTTATCAGATGTTCTATACCACTACCAAACTGTATCTGCTGCCCCTCTGAGATAAGCGGAGCTAACGTGACCTCTTTCGCCTCTTTCACATTAGCCCTTCTTATCTTAACCCTCTCACCTAGAGCAGTACCGGCATTCTTCCTAGTTAGATTATCAATTCTTATAATCGCTTTCCCTTCATCAGATGGATGCGCACGCCATACAACAGCACCAGTAACTTTAGATCCCTCTATCTCTATAACATCACCTACAGACAGATCAAGATCGATACGTGTCTGATGATCTATACGCGCTCTACCGTAACCTACATCCTGCTGGAAAGCCTCAGATACCTTTAATATTACCTCCGCTTGTCTCATATATCCCCCTTTAAGATATACTATTCTCTCTATTTAAACCAGCAAAAGAGAACCCATTATAAAACTTTCTATCTATTATTTTATTCCTCTTTCATTTTTCCATCAAAAGAAAAAAATAGAAAAAAATAAATATAAATTATAATATATTAAAAAATTTGTTTTTTAGAGTATATGAGCAGAGTCAACTTACTGGATGAAGGAAAACCCTTAGTTCTTATACTCTCCATAGTAGGAGTCATACTACTCTATATTTTAACAATATACACCCATCCACCACTAATACAGATAAAGGACATACCTCTCCACGAAGGAAAAACCATAACAATACAAGGCACGGTCATAAAACATCAAACGCTAAAATACAGTAGCAGCCTTATCACTATCCTAGAC
Organism: Thermoplasmatota archaeon; assembly: GCA_038740425.1. Classification (GTDB taxonomy): domain Archaea; phylum Thermoplasmatota; class E2; order DHVEG-1; family DHVEG-1; genus JAVYLV01. The sequence continues at coordinate 25,739 of JAVYLV010000007.1, forward strand.
ACAGATAACACCATGAATACCACAACGATATACAGCGATAAACCTCTAAATGTAGAATATGGAGACCATATCAAAGCCACAGGGATTGTACAAAAATACAGAGAAAACTATGAGATAGTAATAAACAAACCAGAAGATGTAGAGATAATATCCCGAGAGGAGGATATTACAATACCAATACAACAATTATCAATATATCCACAAAGATACAAGGATCTAACAATTAAAACAAAAGGCGTGATAAGCTCACTATCATCCGATTATCTCTACCTACTCAGCGAGGATAACAAGTATACATTAATCATACTATACAACCCCTTATTATCCTATAATATATCACAAGGCGATCTCATCACAGCTAAAGGAGTATTCTCCTACGACGCTAAAAATCTAAGATACATCCTACGCGTCTTTGACGACACCCAACCCACAAACATCTATAAGATCAACTAAGAAAAAGAGGATAACACATGATAGACATAGCATTGATAATCCTATTCTCAACTCTAGGTGTATTATTAGGAGCATGCACAGGAATCATACCAGGTTTACATGTTAACACCATCTCAATCATACTACTATCAGCAACAGGCGTACTACTATCCCTCCTATCACCATTATCCTCATACGGCTTATCCTCATCTTTTATACTATTATTAATAGCATCCTTCATCGTGTCAATATCTATCAGCCATTCATTCCATAACGCCATACCTGCTACATTCCTAGGTGTACCTGATGAGGATACAGCGATATCAATGCTACCTGCACATCGACTATTGCTACAAGGCAGAGGATACGAAGCGATAGTACTCTCAGCTATAGGTAGTTTCGGCGCAATAATAACATGTTTCTCACTATTATATATCATCAGATTCCTCCTAGGTGAACCATTCATGCTATACCAGACTATACGCGAGATCATGGTGTTTATACTCATCGCTATCGCCATCATCATGATAACCACAGAGAAAGGAAAGATATACGTATCGAAAACACCAAGTATTCTACCAGCGGTGCTTGGTATACTATCTGCTGCCGGTTTATTCATACTATCAGGAATCTACGGCCTAGTCACATTCTCCATACCCTCTTCATCACCTATAGGTTTACCATCAAATACATTACTACCAGTACTAACCGGTTTATTCGGCGCACCCACCATCATAGTATCATTACTAACAAGACCTACCATACCAGAGCAAACCAACAAAAACATGTTTACTAGTAAAAAAGATAAAAAATCCTCCATCCTATCTATACTAACAGGGTCAACAGCAGGGATACTTGTATCTATAATACCAGGAGTGACATCATCAACTGGTACTATATTAGCTATGAACACCAGAGGAAAATCAAATGATGAACAGACCATTATAACATTATCAGCAGTTAATACAGCTGCAGCATTCTACGTTATAGTATTACTATTCATCATTCAGAGAGCAAGAAGCGGTGTCGCTATAGCAGTTAATAACCTTATAACCATAGAGACCTGGTCCTCTTTAACGATGCCTTCAACCCTGATATACCTCTTGATAGCTATATTATTATCAGGCAGCTTCTCCTATATGTCTACAATATGGATCGGTGGTTTATACGCTGACCATATCAACAGACTACCCTACCATAAGATACTGACAATAGTACTATTCTTCGTAATAACCCTAGTAGTACTATTCACAGGCCTAGAAGGCTTACTGATATTTAGCATAGGAGCATGTATAGGGCTAATACCAATACTATGGGGTATACGCAGAAGTCATTGCATGGGTGTATTAATCATACCTGTTATACTATACCTACTCTGATTAACCAGATAACACCCTTTCCACCATATCATGATACTTGGTTGTATCTATGTTATATCTCTGAGCCAATAGCAATACAGCAACCTCAGGTATTATATTCTTCCCCTCCGCTATGTTTTTCACCTCCTGCTTTACAGTATCTTCATCCTTATCTGACAGGGTGACGATCTCCTTTATAATCACTGAGAAAGGATCCTGTCTCTCTCCTTTCTCTTTTCTATCAGTCAAACTCAAATTTTTTACCTGTCTTTTCTTAGAAGGTTTAAACCCAAGAGGTATATCCACCTTATCAACATCAAAGGTTAAAACAAGTAAACCTTTTTCCTCTCTCAGCAAACCATTCTTTAATGACTCCTCTACCAGAGTTTGCGCCTCATGTAAACTTAACCATTTCAGATCCATTGATAAAGGCAGATATATCTCTGATGGTTTAAGCATGGTTTTACCACTTCTCTTATAGATAAAAGCCAGGGTTATTCTATCATCCTCATTCATAATTTATTAGATCTGCTCCTAATTTGTCGTATATAGTTTAGAGATTCTCCCCCTACTTTTTATCTTTTTCTAAATTAGAGTTTTTTTACAAGTGATCAACGTTATGTAAAGCTAAAACAAGTTTTAATTCTTTTAAAAATAGTAACACTGAGAAGAAAACCAGGAACATAACGCAAACAATATCAGGTAAATATATAAGAAGAAAAAGAATAAAGACCCATCCAGTTTTCTAGACTTTCACCACTTTTTCCATGTTCTTTTTATTCTCAGTTTCAGCGATCTTTAACCTTGTTTTAACCACAGTATCAGGATTCAATGATATACTATCAATACCACATTCAACTAAGAATTGAGCGAACTCAGGGAAGTCAGATGGCGCTTGACCGCATATACCCACCTTTCTACGTGGGTTATGAGCATGAGCAGTCTCTATGACTTGCTTGATCAATCTTTTAACAGCATCATTACGCTCATCGAATATATGCGCTATCAGATCAGAGTCACGATCTAAACCAAGGGTTAATTGTGTTAAATCATTGGATCCGATACTGAAACCATCAAATACATCAGCGAACTGATCAGCTACAATCACATTAGATGGTATCTCACACATCACATAAACCTCTAAACCATTCTCACCCTGTCTCAATCCATATTCCTTCATGATCTGTATTACCTTTCGTCCTTCATCTGGTGTACGGCAGAAAGGTATCATAGGTTTAATATTAGTAAGACCCATCTCATCTCTCGCTTTCTTTAACGCACGACATTCTAAACCAAAAGCTGGTTTGAATTTCTCATCATAGTATCTTGAGGCCCCCCGCCATCCTATCATCGGGTTATGCTCATCAGGCTCGTACAACCATCCACCTATCAGGTTAGCGTACTCATTAGTCTTAAAATCAGATAATCTCACTATAACATCATTAGGATAGAACGCAGCAGCTATCTTACCTATACCCTGTGCTAATGTATCAACAAAGAACTCAACCTTATCAGTATACGACGCACTCCTTTTATCAATCTCCTCTATAACCTTAGCTATCTTCTTATCTTTCTTTGCTTTCTTCTTTAACTCCTCATATTCAATTAAAGCTAACGGGTGTATACCTATATGAGAGTTAATTATGAACTCTTCACGTGCAAGACCAACACCATCATTAGGTATCTGGGACTGCTGGAACGCTTGTTCAGGTACACCTACATTCATCATGATCTGGGTTTTAGTTCTAGGTAATGTATCCAGTCTTATCTCATCCACCCTGTACTTTAATAAACCTTCATATATCCTTCCTACACCCTCAGAGCAGTCAACAGTCACATTAATACCTGATTGTATACGTTTAGTACCATCACCTGTACCTATAACACAGGGTATGCCTAGCTCCCTGGATATTATAGCAGCGTGACAGGTTCTACCTCCACGGTTAGTAACTATAGCACCTGCTATCTTCATTATAGGCTCCCAGTCAGGGTCGGTCATATCAGTAACCAGAACTTGCCCTTTCTTGAATCTACCTATATCTTTTGCATCATAGATTACATTAACCTCCCCCTGCCCTATCTTACTACCCACTGCTTCACCCTCAACCAGTATCCGCCCTTTCTCTTCTAACACATAAGTCTGCATCACAGCAGTCTTCTTCTGTGAATGTACAGTTTCTGGTCTCGCCTGTACTATGAATAACTCGCCTGTTACACCATCCTTAGCCCATTCTATATCCATAGGTTTGTTGTAATGCTCCTCAATGATACAAGCCCATCTAGCTAATGTTAGTATCTCATCATCATTTAACACGAACCTGTTCTGATCCTTCTTGCTTACACGCTGTTGGCGCGTCCCCTCCTCCTCATCATAAATTAATCGTTTCTCTTTAGTCCCTAGCTTCTTCTGTATTATAGGTTTAAACCCTTTCTTCAACGTTGGTTTAAAAACATAGAATTGATCAGGGTTAACCGCACCTTGCACAACATTTTCACCTAGACCATAAGCCCCAGTTATATACACAGCATCCTGGAATCCACTCTCAGTATCAATAGAGAACATCACACCAGAACATGCCAAATCTGATCTAACCATCTTTTGTACACCAACAGAGAGATAAACACTGAAATGATCAAAACCCTTATCCACACGGTATGATATAGCACGGTTAGTGAACAACGAAGCAAAACAATCATGCACCTTCTCAACTAGCTCATCCTCTCCTCTAACATTCAAGAAAGTCTCCTGCTGACCAGCGAAACTAGCATCAGGTAGATCCTCAGCAGTCGCGCTACTACGCACCGCTACATCAACATTCTCTCCGTATCTAAACTCCATCTCACGATAATACCGACGTATCTCCTCTTCAAGCTCTGGCGGTATAGGAGTATTCCTTATCAACTCTCGTACCTTCTGCCCTCGCTCAGCTAGATTATTAACATCATGTGTATCTAGATCAGATAGTATCTCACGTATCTTATCATCAATACCTGCTTTCTCAATCATGTATTTATAAGCATAAGCAGTGATAGCGAAACCACCAGGTACCTTCACTCCTTTACTACCTAGACTCCTGATCATCTCACCTAATGAAGCGTTTTTACCACCAACAGAAGGCACATCCTTTATGCTTAATTCCTCAAACCATTTCACAAAACTCTGCATCATACTCTTAATCTCTCCTTTCTTTTAAATTCATTTAGATAAATATGATACCTGTTATTATGAACATGCATATAAAACCTTTTTATTCAGGTTGTTTATCAGGTAAACACAAGTAATTATTAAAGTATAACATGATACAAAATTAGGTAAAGACTCATTCATCAATAGTAGCATAGCCCTTTATTGTGGTAAACATGAAACATCGAGCAAATATAGTTCTAAACCCCTGTTTTTACTCCTCTAAGAATACCGCAGCAGCGATAACAGTAGTCCATAAACCATTCTTATCACCTTCCGCTGTCTGCGCTATACTCTGAGTCCTGACGAACTGCCCACTCATCTTATACTCTTTTTTACGGACATCCCATGCTTTATCAGGGTCAAACTCTAAACCCAAGGTTGTTGCTAACATGGTCGCTGCCAGATCCTCAGTATACTCCTCTAGTTTTTTACTTACAACACCGAAGCTATGATGCTCAGATATATAACCATACGTATTCTTATCCCTAGGTTGCGCTACACCAACCGCTGCACCTATCAACCTATTAGGTTCATTTGTAGAATTCCTAGACATCACCACGTAGGTTATCTCACCAGGTTTAAGCTCTTTTATACCCTTCTCCTTAGTTATAATCTTACAGTTCGGAGGGAGTATACTAGATACATATACCAGATTACATTGCTCTATATCAGCGTCCCTCAAAGCTAACTCAAATGATTGTAACTCGTGTTTATGTTTACCCACACCTTTAGTGAAAAACACTCTTTTCGGAACCATTTTCAAAATACGCAGAATAATTTCTTGGTTATAAATTTAACCATTTTTTAACTCCTATAAAAAAGAGGGACGCTAATTAGCCATGAAAATCGGCTAATTAGCCACGAGTAATTAGCCAACAAACAGAAAAAAATCGGTATGGACAATTATTCTGTAAAAAATCTAATATTCAGAGTAATTCGGGGTGATATCTCCTGATTTCATCTTGTAAATTATTTTCTGTCCACGTGGCTATCTTTGAGATAATCGGTGGATTTCGTTTGCATGGGATAACAACATTAAATTCGTTAGGATTTAACGTATAATCTTTAAACATTTTTTTATTAGAGAAATAGGTATACCACAGAATATATGATTCTGGTTGATAGACATCCAGAGGCACACTTATTCGTTCAATATCAATTCGATGTGCCGCAATAAGTTGAAGTGCAAGACTTGCAGGATTCATACTTTCAAAAGGAACCCAGGAAAAACCCATTGGTGCATCATTAAAAATCGAGGAATACATTCCTGAGATTCTAACATGGGTGGAACGGAAAAAGGTATGAACGTCTCGTGCATATTTTTCCAGTCGTTCATCAATGATGTCTCCAAGAAGTTCAGCGGTATATCTCTCAGAGAATTTCTCTTGTGTTCTAAACATGGTTGTAGTTTGT
>JAVYLV010000008.1:0-29518 GCA_038740425.1 Thermoplasmatota archaeon
CTATGAATTATATGGTGCTGATATAGGAGAAATACATAGATATGTGAAACATGTTGACGCGATCGTAACAGACCTACCATACGGTAGAGCAGCGACAACCAAGGGGGAGAATAAGAATAATTTATATGAAAGAGCATTTCAGAGTATATCAAAAATACTTAAGAAAAATAGAAGAGCAGTTATAGGCTCATCTAGTAACGCCTTGGATGAGATAGGCGGGAATTACTTATCATTTATTGAGACTCATATACTACGTGTGCATAAGAGTCTAACACGTTATTTCACCGTCTATAAAAAATAAAACCAAAATACTTTTACAGTAGTTACGCATCCTTTACTCTAAAATGACCCAACTTTCGATAATATTCCTAGGTACTGGTGGCAGCTGGCCTACAGTGAATCGTAATGTAACCTCTATAGCTGTGAAAAGAGGAGGGGAGATACTACTATTCGACTGCGGTGAAGGAACCCAAAGGCAATTCCAAAGATCAAACCTTAGCTATATGCAGATATCAAAGATATTTTTAACCCATTTCCACGGGGATCATTTTTTGGGTATTCCTGGTTTAATACAGACTATGCAACTCAATGATCGGGAAGAACCATTATATATATATGGTCCTAGAGGATTGGAGAAACTGATTAATCAGCTACTCTCTTTAGGTTATTTTAATTTAAGATACACGGTAAAAGTCAAAGAAGTGGATAACAATGATGCACTTAACTTTGAGGGGTATACTATAAAGGTTCTGCGTGTTAAACATGGCGTACCCACTGTAGCTTATGCTCTAGAGGAAAAGACAAGACCAGGTAGATTCAATAAGGCACGTGCTTTAGAATTAGGTATACCTGAGGGTCCCTTATTCAGCAAAATCCAACATGGTGAACCTATAAAACTCAAGGATGGTAGAGTGATAACACCTGATATGATACTTGGCCCACCGAGAAGAGGACGTAAAATTGTTATATCGGGTGATACAGAGCCTTACGAAGACTTGATAAAATTCTCAAAGGATGCTGATGTTATTATACATGATTCAACATTCACCTCTGATCTAGAAGATATAGCTCGTGAATATGGTCATTCAACAGCTTACCAGGCAGCTGAGATCGCGTATAGAGCTAACGCTGAGAGTTTATACCTTGTCCATATAAGTCCTAGATATCTTAATCATCGTATGGTAGAAGAGGATGCAAGGAGAATATTTAAGAACTCATATGTGCCTAGGGATTTACAAGAAGTTGAAGTGAAATTAAAAAAGTAATCTTTATCCTTATCAAAATGCAGTTAGGTTAGAGTTCCTCTGTGAGATGTGTTAACATCACTAATAGTAAAAATTTATCATAATTTTTATTAAATACGCTATCTATCCCTGTAATGATTTTTATGGAAGATAGACCATCATATGATAGTTACTTCATGGAGATGGCTCATGTAGTAGCCAAGAGAAGTACATGTCTTAGACGAAAGGTTGGAGCTATCCTAGTAAAGGATAAACATATACTAAGTACTGGATATAACGGCGCACCAAAAAACCTGCCCCATTGTTCAGAGGTTGGATGTTTACGTGAGAAGCTAAATGTTCCATCAGGTCAACGTCATGAGTTATGCAGAGGTTTGCATGCAGAACAGAACGCTATCATACAAGCTGCTATATTTGGTGTTGCAATCAAAGGCTCGACCCTGTATTGTACTAACACGCCGTGTGTTGTTTGCGTGAAGATGCTTATTAATGCAGGGGTTGAAAAGATCATCTATAGCGGTGATTATCCTGATGATCTAGCGATGCAGATGATAAAGGAGAGCAATATTATAATAAAAAAATTTAAATAATTGATTTTTATATATATCATGAAATTATTAAAATTGTTAAAAATGAGAAAAATATAAATACCCATGAATGAATTACATACCGAGGAGAAAAAATGAAGCGGAAGAAATCATTTGTATTGGATGAAAAGGATGATAAAGCTGTTCAATTATTTGTAGAGTTAGGGATGCCAAAAAATCTTGCAAAGACGTTAATGTATATCTCTCAGGTTGAAGAATGCAGATCAGCTGACGTTGAACAGGGGGCGGATCTGAGACAACCTGAAGTAAGTGTAGCTATGCAGGAACTGAGACGTCGTGGATGGGCTAAAAAGAGAGACATTAAAAAACAAGGCAAAGGAAGACCTGTACACATGTACAAGTTAACAGCTAGTCTACCTGAGATCTTGAAGAGTTTCGAAAAGGAGAAAATGAAAGAAGTGGAGACGATCAAACAGGATCTAGCTGAGCTGCAGAATCTTATTACTCAATACGAGAGAAAAAATAAACCATAGTTCTAATACTGAAATCCTTTTCATGTCAATTCATATCTATTTCCCTTCATAATTTTTTCTAATATAAGTTATAAACAGTTTCTACTCTTTGGTTATGTGGAGGATGCGTCTTTGAAGGATAGAATAAGTAGAATCTTCAAAAACCTTAAGGAATCATGTGATTGTATACTGATAAAGAATGGTTCGATACCTTACATTGATTATACTTTTTATTATGTTACAGGATTAGAAAAAGGAGTATTTGAAGGGGCATACGTTGTTTTATATCCTGATGGTGGTTCTGATCTTATAATACCAGAGTTGGAATCAGAGATCGCATGTGATACTAGCCTGTCTGTAAATACTTATAGGAGTAGGGATGAATGTGAGAGGATTATCAAAAGGTTATTATCTTCTTATAGAAGAGTAGGATTGAACAACTCTGCTTTAATTATATCTGATTATAATAAACTAAGAGAATGGTTCCCTGATTTATTATTCGTTGATATCTCTAAGGAGATCATGGATGTTAGATTAACAAAGGATAGAGAAGAGATAGAGCGTATACATCAAGCATGTGTTATAGCTGATAAAACTATGAAGAGAATCCCTGAGATCGTAACTGAGAATATAAGGGAGTATGAGTTAGCCTCTGAGATCGATTACTTGTTAATGAAGTATGGAGCTGATAAACCCGCATTTGAGACAATATCCTCTTTTGGTGTTAACACTTCTAAGCCTCATTATTCACATGATGATAATATTCTTAAAAAAGGTGATTTTATTGTATGTGATTTCGGGGCGTGTTACAAGAGATACAACTCAGATATAACCAGAACTTTTATTTATCGTGTTGCTTCAAAAAAGCAACGTGAGATGTACGAAGTTGTTAGAGAGGCCCAGCAGAGAGGATTGGACAGTATAAAAGCTGGTGTACCCTGTAGAACGATACATGATATTGTGTTATCTTATATTAATGATACTCCTTTTAAAGATAGGTTTATCCATTCCACGGGTCATTCACTGGGTTTATCAGTTCATGATGGCCCTGGTTTCTCATCTGATTCAAAAATTATTTTAAAAGAGAACATGGTTTTAACAGTTGAACCAGGTGTTTACATACCAGGTTACGGTGGTGTACGTATAGAGGATGATATACTAGTTAAGAAGGATGGATATGAGCTATTAACTAACAGCACAAAGGATTTATATGAATTATAGCCATTTTTATGGCTGTTTATCTTTTTTATAGGTCCAATTGATCTCCATGTTTATTTTTTTATATAATTGCGCCCCTTTTTCAAGTATCTTCCGTTCCAGCATAACATCCAAAGCATCATCGGCTAAAAGCCTTAATAGCTCTTTAACTTCTTTATTATTAGTTTTTAAGACCTCTATACCGATAGCAGCCAACTCGCTTACTATCTCAGGTAGATTTTCCCCTTCGATACTTATATTTATCTTGACCATAGGAACCCCTTATCTTAAAGAGAATAATTCTCTTTAGATTTTTAGCATGAAGAAAGAGTTTATATATCTTTCCAAATGGTTACCTGTTGTATGGTGTTTCAATATTATTTTTTTACAAAAAATTTTTTAGAGATGCTGACAGATAAAATAAGGGAGGAAAAGGAAGGGGGAGTACAGGATGAAAGAGGATAGAGACCCTTCCCTCACCATCAACCCTATTTTATCATCATAGTATATAAATCCATTGTGTCAAAATGTCAAAACAGCCATTTTAACAAACAAAGTAATATTTATCACTATAGTTACTATTATACGGAAAGTTAAAAACGGGCATAGTATCTCCTCGTTTTTATATTCGCCATTACCTTTTTATTAGCATCGTATATTCAGCATTCTTAGTGATACTTATGAATTGGTATAAAGACGTTGAATATATTAGAGAACAAGCCAGGAAAAACAATGAGCTATATGCAAATTCATTGCCAATGATAGCTAGTGAAAATGTCCTTTCACCGTTATGCCGTGAAATGTTAATAACTGATTTTCATGGTAGATACGCAGAGGGGACTCCAAATAGTAGATACTACGAGGGTTGTTCATATTTTGATCGTGTAGAGGAGAAGGCCATGGAATTAGCAAAGAAACTGTTCAGATGCTCCTACGCTGATGTTAGACCAACTGCTGGTACGACAGCTAATCTAGCTATACTTAAAGCCTTAATTAAGCCATCTGAAACAGCCGTGGTTTTAGATCTTGCAAATGGTGCTCATATCTCGTTTGGTAAATGGGGCGCGGCAGGTGTAAGAGGGATAAATTTAGTGTCATATCCTTTTAATGATGAAATTATGAATATAGATGTGGATGGAGCTGTTAAACTTATAAGGGAGGTTAAACCAAAACTTGCTTTGAATGGTCAATCTGTGTTTTTATTCCCTAGCCCTATAAAGGAGTTAGCAGAGGCGGCTCATGAGGTGGGAGCTTACCTGGTTTATGATGCTGCTCATGTGTTAGGTTTAATTGGGGGTGGGCAATTCCAGGATCCTTTAAGAGAAGGAGCTGATGTGATGAGCGGTAGCACACATAAAACACTCCCTGGTCCTCAAGGGGGTGTTATCCTATCTGATCATAAGGGGGATACAGAGGAGGATAAATCATTTTTACGGAAACTAGGTTTCGGTGTTTTCCCAGGTGTAACCTCTTCTTATCATCTTCATCATGTAGCAGCTAAAGCTATAGCATTCGCTGAACATCTTGAATACGGTGAAGCTTATGCTAAACAAACTATAAAGAACGCTCAAACATTGGCTCAATCATTATATGAGAAAGGATTTAAAGTGCTGGGTGAGAGACTAGGTTTCACTAGATCACATCAGATACTGGTATCTATCGGTCCTAATAAGGGTAAAGAAGCTGCTAAGAGACTTGAGGAATCAGGCATTATTACTAATATGAATACCATACCTGGCGATACTGATCCTTTGAATCCTTCAGGTATACGTCTTGGTACACAAGAGTTAACCAGGATAGGTATGAAAGAGCAAGAGATGAAGGATATATCTGATTTCTTTGTCCGTGTTCTAATAAAAAAAGAAGATACAAAGAAGATCAAGAAAGAGATAAAAACATTCCGTGAGGATTATCAGGGGTTACATTACTGTTTTAAAGAAGGATTCCGTGGTTATGATTACCAGAAGTTGATATAGAATGCTCATAGCGTTGTCAGGCACGCCAGGTACAGGTAAAACAGCGGTCTCAACGGTTTTAAAAGAAAAAGGATACAAAGTACTCAGTCTATATGAGATAGCTGTATCTAACAGCCTCACATGTGGTACAGATAAAAAAAGAAATACAACTCTTATCGATATAGCGGGTATAGATGAGTATATAAAAAAAGAGTACGGTGAGTCTGATGATTTAATATTTGTAGAAGGGCATGCATCACATCTATTAGAATCTGCGAGATATGTTATAATACTACGCTGTCATCCAAAAGAGCTTAAAAAAAGATTAAAAATGAAAAAATGGAAGATAGAGAAGATAAAAGAGAATGTGGAAGCAGAGATACTTGATATAATATTATGCGAAGCGGTTGATCTTCATGAAGAGGATAGGATATTTGAGATAGACACCACAGATAAAACAATAGATGAAACCGTGTCCTCTATACAAGAGATCATAAATAATAAATTTCAACCTCTAACGAGATATAGAATAGGTGGTATCGACTGGTCAGAGGAGATACTAAAGGATATATAGAAAAGATTCAAGGAGATACCTTAATTTATGATACTTGATAAAAAACGAGACCATATAGACCCATTGTTATCTAGAATAGCAAATAAAATCATAATAATAAACCCTGATACTCTCACATATCTAGCTTTACTATTCTCAGTATTCGCGGGCGTATTCTTTTATTTTTCGTCACCTGATCAAGAATTATTAAACTACTATCTTTTTTATGCCTCCTTTTTTGTATTTCTAAATGGTATGCTAGATGCGTTTGATGGTAAAGTAGCTAAAATAAAAGGAAAAGCCACACCCAGGGGTGATTTCCTAGATCATGCGTTAGATAGATACGCAGATGTTTTCATCATAGGTGGTCTAGCATTAAGCAACTGGTGTCGACCATCCATAGGTCTACTAGCTATAACAGGTACTCTTTTAACTAGTTATATGGGTACACAAGCACAAGCTGTCGGTTACAAAAGAGTTTACTCAGGTCTGTTAGGTCGTGCTGATAGAATAGCTCTACTAATTGTTGTACCTATAATCCAGCATATAACCCTTCGTTTATCATTCATCCTACCATACAACATAACCATATTAGAGCTGTTGATGCTCTATTTCGCAGTTGTTGGTAATATAACAGCTATCCAACGATTTTATAATACTTTAAAATGGTTTAGAGAGAATAAATGACAGGTAATAAACAATATGCAATTCTCATATCACTCACATCAGATACATCAGAGATGATTCAACTATCTGAATCATTAGGATGCAATATAATAAAAGAGTTCATCCAACAGAGAAAAACACCTGATGTTAACTACTATATCGGACCTGGTAAATTAGAGGAGATCAAAGAATTTATTGATAAATCTGATAAAACAATAGAGTTAGCAATCATCAATGGCGAACTCCGTCCGTCACAATGGTTCCAATTAGAGAAGAAACTCCAGATGATGGTATATGATCGTATACGTTTGATACTATCCATCTTTGAAAAACGTGCTGAAAGAAGAGAAGCTAAATTACAGGTTAAATTAGCTCAGCTTCAATACGAACGCCCCTATGTACGAGAACTTATACATAGAGCAAAAGCAGGAGAACATCCGGGGTATATGGCTGGTGGTGAATACCAAGTTGATGATTACTATGAGACTATAAAAAAACAGATTAAAAAAATACAAGATGAATTAGATAAAATAAGAAGTAACCGTGATCTTCAACGTCAGACAAGATACAAAAGTGGGTTCTACCTGGTATCCTTAGCTGGTTACACAAATGCAGGTAAGAGTAGCTTACTAAATCTACTAGCAGATGAAGATATATACGTTGATGAATGCTTATTCTCCACTCTCTCTACAACCACGAGGAAGATACCTAAAAACACAAGAGGAAGAACCATACCATTACTTTTAACAGATACAGTCGGCTTCATAGAAAACCTACCATCATGGGTTATCGATGCTTTTCATTCAACACTAGAAGAAATAGAAGTCGCAGATATAATCCTCCTAGTAGTTGACGGTAGTGAACCACCAGATATTGTTGAACGTAAACTAAAGGTATCTCTCAGAGAATTACAAGAGTTAAAAGTTAACGCTTCAATAATCCTCGTATTTAACAAAAAAGATAAGATAAAACCAAATGAAGAAGAACATCTCATAAAGTACTTAGAACACGCAGGAGTGATACAGGATAAACCTTATGTTTTTGTATCAGCTAAGAACAGGATAAACATAGATACGTTACTCCGTGTGATCTATAATGCATTACCAAATCTTACAAGACTGACATTGAAACTACCCATGACAGAGAATGCCCAAAAGTTCATATCTGAACTATACAAGATATCACATGTACTTGATACCCGCTACGATGATACAACTGAAATAACACTTGAATGCAACACAAAAATAAAAGATAAGATCATTGCAAGATGTCATAATCTAAATGGTACAGCCGAACAAAAATAAAAAAAAGAATAAAACTAAAGACTGGTTTTGTAGTTGATTCCGCTATAACGCCCATATAATACTCGATATACACTCTTATTAATCTCTCATAGCGCAGAGGTAAAAAGAAAAAAAATACATCAACAAAAGATATTTTAATCAGTTGAAAGATAGGTATACAAGATGAGTCACATATCCCAGAAGGAACTATTTTACAGTATACTAGAAGCTATACTAAACATTATCAAAAGACGAAGTTCTGAGCATTACGCAGCAGTTATACTAAGCGGCGTCATAAAAGCATTATCAAAGAAACATAAAACATTAAAACATGTTGTAATCAATAGCTCTCTATACTCTGAAACCTCAAAACTCATTGAAGTACATGACACAATAAACAAGATATCGCCAAAAGAATTCAAAGATATCACAGATGATATACTAAGGCAGATAGTGACATCTATAGGTCGAACAGCTGGTTACTTCTTCCTGAAAGAGTTAAAAGATAACCTAGGCATTAAGAAGATAGAAGCTTTAGAATCATTAGGTGTTGATATAGGGTCATTACAAGTTGAGAAACTAATAGAGAAGAAAACCGAGAAGATAGCACCAGAGCTAACATCACACCTCAACTATATACTATACGCTTTATTCTCATATCTAGAGTCGCAGGTATCAATAGAGTTCGCTATAACAACACTAACTACAGGTATAAAAATATTGACAGACAAATACAAATTCCTTAACACTATCACTATCAATGATATAAGATACACACAAGCTGACGAGATTATAACCATATCACCAGAGATAAACTCTGTAGAACCATCACTTGTTAGATTAGCTATACAAGATCTATTAACACATATAAACAAAGCATTGGAATCAAAAGATAAAAACCTATGGCTGCATGATTTCAAAAATAAACTGAGATCAGAGGAACAATCTGCTTTTGAAGCAATAGGAGTGAATCTCAATACAGTACGCCTTAGCCATGAAGCTGTCTATAAATACATGATGAAAACATTAATAAACCTCCTCAGTAAAAATATGAGTGTTTATAACACCATGATCATGTTTGATAACATACTGAAAAAAATAGATAAAGAATATCCTCTTATAAACTATGTTACAATAGACCCAAAACGATACACTGAAGGTTTCGACGCTGTAAAAATAAACAGGGATATAGATAATGTCAACCCTCTATTAGCAGGACAGTTTTTACAGAAAATCGTTGAAGAAGTAATTAATGCAGTTAACAAGAACACAGCTATAACCCTAATTGAAACCCTCAAGAAAAACATCGAACAGCCTTATCTGATAAGAATGGATGAATTAGGTGTGAACTTTTATATTATTCAACTAAAACAAGAATTGACTACATCACCTAAAGATGATGCAGCACCTTAAATCATCGCTTAAATAACCATTATTTTCATCATATGCCCATTATAGAATCATTCCTTATATTATTTATTAAAGACTAACACCATTCTTATAGTACCATTAACTATTTATTTAGATCACATATCACAATTTCCGATGATGTACCATGTTAAAAGCATCAAAACGCTCTGCTAATGTAGCATATGCAATTAGAGATGTACTACTACCAGCTAAAGAACTAGAGAAAAAAGGAGTAGAAATATTAAAACTCAACATCGGTGACCCAAACGCATATGATTTTGATACCCCAAAACATATCAAAGAAGCTCTCTATCAGGCTGCTAAAGAAGGCTTCAATGGTTATGCCCCATCTGAAGGATACGTTGAATTAAGAGAAGCAATAATCGAAAGAGAGAAAAAACGAAACAACGTAAGATATGATATAGAAGATGTATGTGTCACATCAGGGGTCACAGAGGCTCTACAGATATTACTTAACGCATCTCTAGATCCAAACGACGAGTTACTCATACCGGGTCCAACCTACCCGCAATATACATTGATCACACGTGTAAACGATGCTTTACCTATACCTTACCGTTGCTGTGAGGAGGATGGATGGCAACCTGACGTGGAGCAAATACGTAAAAAAATGTCAAATAGAGCAAAAGGCATCGTTGTGATTAATCCAAATAACCCTACAGGTGCTCTGTATTCAAAAAAAATACTCAAAGAGATAATAGATATAGCTGGGGAGTACCAAGTACCAGTAATATCTGATGAGATATACGATGATCTAGTTTTCGATGGTAAACAATACGCTACAGCGTCCCTGACTAAAGATGTACCAGTTATAACCTTTAATGGTTTCTCCAAGGTTTATCTTATGCCAGGTTGGCGTATGGGTTATGCATTGTTTCATCATCAAGGGGAATTATCTGAAATACAGGATGCTTTTATGCGTATAGCCCGCTCTAGGTTATGCGCTAGCTCAATATGTCAGAGGGCATGCATAGCGGCTTTGAAAGGCCCACAGGATCATATCGAAGAAACTAATAGAAAACTAAAAGAAAGACGTGATTTCTCGTATAAACGTTTAAATGAGATACCAGGGATATCAACAGCGAAACCAGAAGGAGCTTTCTATATATTCCCTAAGATAAATGCAATGGATAAAGGCATATGGAAAGATGATAAAGAATTCGTACTGGATCTGCTGAGAGAGGGACATGTATTAGTTGTGCATGGCTCTGGTTTCTGCGATGTATACGGTAAAGGTCATTTTAGAGCTGTTATATTACCACCTATAGACACATTAGAGAAAGCCTTCAATAATCTTGAACAATTCATGAAAAAAAGATTAAAATAAAAATAGGCCATGTTTGCTTATATCTGGAGTTTTTTTATCTTAAAAGTTAAAAAAATATCGAAGGTGTTGATTTTTACCATTTAAAAAAATTTATAGTATTTTATAATATCTGATAATTCACATTGGTAACTATAAGGAAAACTCTTCTCTTAAAAAAACTGTGCGGGGTCATAAGTAACCTTTTCTTCTTTTATTTATTTTGTTGGATAGCGTTACTTACCATGTGTTGATATCTACGAAAACAATTAAGATTTTATAATAGAATAAATATTATAGATACATCGAGAGAGGGGTATAAACGTGACTGAACAGCAAGTTGTTGATTTAAAAGATTATAAAGTCTTGGAAACGAGACTCTATGGCGAATTGATGAAAACATGCCGTCGTTACACCAATGATCTAAATCTCATATCAATTCTAGGTATATTGGAGATAGTTAAACAGGAGATAACTGATCTTGATAAAACAAGCAGGAGTTTCACCAAACAGTGTGAGTCTGATTTTAAGGATACATCAAACGAGGAAAATAAAAAAATCATATAAATTAAAGAACATTATAAAATTGGTAATAATTCATGGTGATAGCGCAGGTTAGTATAGCACCTATAGGTGTGGGGACTAGTCTTAGTAAATATGTTAAGATTGCTCTTGATGTTTTCAGAAGGGAAAATATTCATTTTGAGACAAATGCAATGGGTACAGTTATAGAAACGGAGGACGTGGGAATATTATTTGATGTTATCAAGAAAGCGCATGAAGCTGTGATATCAACAGGTGTTAAACGAGTGATAACAGAGATAAAAATAGATGATAGAAGAGATAAAAAAGCTACGATTAATACAAAACTCGCTTCGCTAAAATGATATTTTATCTATCAATCTTATTATATAAATCTGTATAATGCATCCTTTTATATACTTATAATTATTTGAATTTTCGTAACGACAATTATTCAAAACAGTTATAAGTCTCTTTTTTATTCCCCCTTGATGCGGGAAGGTAATAGTTGTGATAGAAAGTTCGTTAGTTGAGATTGTATTCCATGGAAGAGGCGGTCAGGGTGCGGTAACTGCTGCTAATCTACTTGCTGCTGCTGCTCTGATGGATAATAATAAAGGTGTTCAAGCTTTCCCTTTTTTTGGGGCTGAACGAAGAGGTGCGCCGGTACGTGCATTTGCTCGTATAGCAGAAGACGAAATTAATCTAAGAAGTGAGATATATACTCCTGATATAGTTGTTGTGTTAGATGAGAGCATACTGGATCTTGTTGATATAACAAAAGGTTTGAAAAAAGAAGGAGCCATGCTGATCAATACTCTGAGGAAACCATCTGAATTGCCTTATTCTGATAAATATTTAATCGCTACAGTTGATGCGACAGGTATAGCTATAAAAAATGGTATACTCGTTGGTGGTATACCTGTAGTTAATACACCTATACTGGGTGCTCTACCGCGTATATTAAAAAAAGTAACGTTGAGATCTATTCAATCAGTGATCAATCAAAAATGGAGAGGAAAAGAGGATTTAACAGAGAAAAACACTAGAGCTACTCAAGAAGCTTATGATCAAACCGAGGTGAACAAATGAAGAAATACAACATAATCACAAGTCTTTCCTATCCTAAAAAAGGGGCGACAGGTAAGACAGGTAGCTGGCGTGTCTTCAAACCAATACTTGATAAAACCAAATGCGTGAAATGTCTACGTTGTTGGTTATTCTGCCCCGAGGGCAGCATCATAAGAAAAGAGGATAACTCCATAAGTATTGATTATGAGTATTGTAAAGGATGTGGTATATGCGCTAATGAATGTAACGTGAAAGCTATAATTTTAGAAAGAGAGGATAAAAAATGACCGTAATGATTGATACAGGTAATAGGATAGCCGCTAAGGCTGCAATTATGGCTAAACCAGATGTTGTCGCCGCTTATCCAATCACCCCTCAAACTACTCTGGTAGAGGCTATAGCTGAGTATCTTGCAAGAGGTGAATTTAAAGGCGAGTATATATGTGTAGAAAGTGAGCATTCAGCTATGACTGCGTGCATAGGTGCAAGTGCAGCAGGCTCAAGAACATTCACTGCCACATCGTCTCATGGTTTGTTACTTATGCATGAGATGTTACATTGGGCTGCTTTAGCACGTTTACCAGTTATAATGTGTAACATCAACCGTGTTGTGGGGCCCGGTTGGAACATATGGGTTGATGAGAACGACTCAATATCTCAACGTGATACAGGTTGGATCCAGTTTTACTGCAGCAGTAATCAAGAAATATTCGACACGGTTATACAGGCGTTTAAGATAGGCGAGCATAGTAAGATAAGTCTACCTGTAATGGTTAATCTAAATGCTTTTGTTCTTTCACATACGTCAATGCCTGCTGATATCCCTAGTCAAGAAATCGTTGATAAGTTTCTAGGGGTATACAAACCCCAATGGAGACTAGATGTGGATAACCCTGTTACATTTGGTAATATCATAGGCCCAGAGGGATATTACAGGGTTCGCAGAGCTATGCAGGATGCTATGGAGGAGGCGAAAAGAATTATACCGGAGGTATCTAAAGAATGGCGACGCCTTTCAGGGTATTATCACGGTGATTTTATAGAGTATTATAAATGTGATGATGCTAAATATATCCTCTTAGCTATGGGTGCTATAGGTGCAGAGAGTAAAATAGCTATTGATGAGTTGAGAGAAGAGGGTAAAAAGATAGGTCTCGCTCGTATCCGTGTGCTTCGTCCATTCCCATCAGAGGAGATAATAAAACTAGGTGAAAGATCAGATCTTATAGTTATAGATAGGAATATATCAATAGGTTTAGAGGGTGTGCTTTTCAATGAGGTTAAATCAGCTTTGTATAACAGATCTGATGCTAAAGTACATGGTTTCATAGCTGGTCTTGGTGGTAAGGATGTAACCTATAAGGATATAGAAATAATATGTAAGAAGGCTATGTCTGGTAAGAATTCTAAGTATGAATGGTATGGTTTAGAATGAGGGTGTGATAAATGGCTATTAAGGATCTACCTGTTGATGAATATATATTACCTGGTAACGCTGCTTGTCCTGGTTGCCCAGCTACAATAGCTTTAAGGATTGTTTTAAAAGCTCTAGGTAAGAAGACCATACTGGTTGTACCTGCATGTTGTACAGCGGTTATTGAAAGTTTATACCCATATACATCATTTGATGTTCCTGTTATGAACATAGCTTTTGAGGCGGCTGCAGCAGGCGCGTCAGGTGTGGAGGCAGCATTACGCAAACAAGGTAAGGATGATGTTAATGTTGTAGCATGGGCTGGTGATGGTGGTACATATGATATAGGTATACAAGCTTTGTCCGGTGCGCTTGAACGAGGGACGAACTTCATCTATATTTGTTATAATAATCAGATATATTCTAATACTGGTATACAACGCAGTGGTGCTACTCCATACGCAGCTTGGACTACTACTACAGTTAGTGGGAAGACTGAGTTTCGTAAAGAGATGGGAGAGATAATACTGGCTCATCATATACCTTATGTCGCTCAGACGTGTATTAGCTACCCTGAGGATCTATATAGTAAGGTAGTAAAAGCTAAGAATATGAAAGGGCCTAAATACATAGAGATCTTAGCACCATGTCCGCCTGGTTGGCGTTTCAGCATGGAGCTTACTGTTGAGATGGGTCGTCTAGCTGTAGAGACAGGTGCTTGGGCTTTGTATGAATGTGAAAACGGTGTTATGACTTTTAATGGCAAAAGCAGGATGATATTAGAAGGCAAGGTTAAACGTAAACCAGTTGAGGAATGGATAGCTAAACAAGGTAGATTTGGTCATTTGTTCAAACCTGATAAGGATCTTAAGAGGTTAAAGATGATACAGGATCACGTTGATCAGACATGGGAGCGATATAGAAAATGCTATCTGCATGGGCATACTAACGAAAAGAACGAGGATATAAAATGTAAAACATTATAAAATAAATAAGTTTTTGATAAAGTTTATATCATAATAAAATATAATGGGTGTCTGAAGAGGTAAGACTTGCATGGCGATAGGATTTGTACTTATAAGTGCTGCACCGGCACATGAACACGAGGTGTATAATAAACTATCCAAAGTACCAGAGATTATAGAGCTTCACCCTTTGTTTGGTGAATATGATTTAATAGCTAAGATAGAAGCAGAGGATTTTGAGAAGTTAGGTGAGATAGTAGTAAATAAAATAAGGTCAATTGAAGGAGTCATTGATACTAAGACTCTGACAGGAACAAAATTCTAAAGATTTAGTTTTTTCTAAAAGAGGTGAAAAAAGATGGAAGGTTTAATACAATATTTTTTGAGTATGTTGACTTTAGTATTTGCTTTAGCTAGCATATTAGCAGGTATATTCACCGCATACTTTGGCTCAGGTAAAAGCAGGGTTATCGGTGCTATCCTTATTGTAATAGGTCTGGTAGTCTTCGTATTATTCCTATGGGGTGCAGGTGTCATAGGATTCATGGGAATCCCACCTGAAATATTAAGTTTCTCAGGTACAGTTATTAACGGTATCGTATCAGTTGTCGGAGCTGTCATTGGTGCCTTGATCGCTTTAGGTGTATTTCTATTAGCTATAATGAAAGCTTAGAGATCATATCTAAAAAATACTGATGGATCCTAGTATCCCTGGTTAACTCTGGGTGGAATGCTAGAGCAAGCAGGTTATCCTGTCTTGCTGCTACTATTATCTTTTTATCTATTGTTGAGAGGATGTTGCATTTTCCCCATACGCGTTTAATAACAGGGGCACGTATGAAGACAGCGTGATACGGTTTTTTAAAGTCATCAAAGATTATATCACTCTCAAATGATTCTTTTTGCCTCCCAAACGCGTTTCTATCCACTTCCATATCCATTAAATTTAATGATTTAACCTCTCCTGAATTATTAGTTATACTTTTAGCTAAGAGTATACATCCTGCACAAGTACCCATTATAGGTAGAGAGTCATCATTTACTCTCTCTATGATCCTTTCATATATACCTAGTTTTAACATCATCCTAGATATAGCGGTACTCTCCCCACCAGGTATAATCAATGAATCTATCTTATCTACATCCTCCTTCTCTCTTATCTGTATAACATCACCATGAATACTACTATCATCTATTACCTTCCGCATGATCTGCACATGTTCTGATATAGCCCCTTGTACTGATAAAACACCTATGGTTAATGTTATCTTTACCAGCCTCGCTCTTGCAGTAGTTGCTCTTTAGGTAGAGTTTTTATATCGATACCTGTCATTGCTTCTCCGAGATTTTTACTAACCTCAGATATAACCTCAGGTTTATCATAATTAGCAACTGCTTCAACAATAGCTTTAGCTCTTTTACCAGGATTAGATGATTTAAATATACCTGAACCAACAAATACACCATCACTACCTAACTGCATCATGATAGCTGCATCTGCAGGTGTTGCAACACCACCAGCAGCAAAGTTCACAACAGGTAACCTCTGCATTTCTTTTATCTCTTTTAATAACGCGTATATATCCTTCTTTATAGTGCCATACGAGTATTCACCAAACACCAAGGTTGAATCATCTACTTTTTCATTTGTGATCGATTCAAAAGCATTAACATAGCTCTGAGAGTACCGTTCAGATAGGCGCTGTATATCCTCTTTACCCATATCCTTAAGTGATCTAATCATGGTTGTAACCATGTGTTGATGTCGTATAGCCTCAATGATGTTGCCTGTACCAGCTTCTCCTTTAGTTCGAATCATGGCTGCCCCTTCCCATATTCTACGCACCGCTTCACCTAGATCTCTGCATCCACATACAAAAGGCACAGTGAATTTGTGTTTATCAATATGATAAAAAGGATCAGCAGGTGTAAGAACCTCTGATTCATCTATCATATCAACACCTAACGCCTCAAGTGCTTGTGCCTCAACAAAATGTCCTATGCGAACCTTAGCCATGACAGGTATGCTTACAGCATCCATTATCGCTTGTATAATCGCCGGGTCAGCCATTCTAGCGACACCGCCATGCATCCTTATATCAGCAGGTACTCTCTCTAACGCCATCACAGCTACAGCGCCGCTTTCTTCCGCTATCTGAGCTTGTTCTGGTGTAACCACATCCATGATCACACCTCCCTTCTGCATGCTAGCAAATCCACGTTTAATGAGTATTGTCCCATGTCTTAGCTTTGTTAGATCTATATCTTTCATGGTTCCTACCCCATTTTTGTATCGTTTTTTTAGGGAGTAATAACAAACCCCTTTATTAATAACTATGCTCATCTATATAAAAGCTTATACCCTGTTGTTTATTGTTAACAAAAAAATAAAAAGAAGGCGGGGATTGGTTTTTTTAATCCTTTTCTTACAACCATACATCATAAGAAAGGTAAAAAAACTACAATTATTGGTGATCCCACCTTTGTTTTTAATATTAAAAACGTTTTGGCCTATGATGTTGGTAGCATTCCTTGCAATACACAGGTCTGCTTCCATCTGGCTTAAACGGGACTTGTGTTTCCTTTCCACACTCTGAGCACGTTACATTGTGCATCTCGCGAGGTGGATAGTTGTAACCCCGTTGTCTATCAGATCTTCCTTCGCGTTCCATTTTATATATACTTCCTTGTTATATTTCTCAACTCTTTATATATAAGAGTCTTGATGGCATGGAATGATAAGCTAGTATATAATTATATCTATAAGTTGAATTAGAGGGTGTATAACGTCAGTTTTAAAGTATTTTTTGTAAAAAGGATTGATATATAAGCCAAAATTATGCATTGTGTTATTATTCCTAGGTTTTACTGTACTTACTGTTTACTGTTTTGTAATTTAATATATAAGGCAATGAACTTATGATTGATAATTATACATGATTCATAATTATTGGTTTTTTTCATTTTTGATACTACATTTTGTTAAAAAAGTATATTTTTTCTCTTAATTTTTAGCTATTTATAGATTTTGACCTTATGACCCTGATTTTTTTTGTATATAAAGGCTATCTTGGTCTTGAATCTTAGTTAGAAGAGGAAGTTTTTTAAATGGTTCTGGTATTTGGTGGTTCTACCTATCAAAATATGAACAGGAGGAATAATTAAATTGGAGTATACACGCTTTGAGAAAGCAAGGATCATAGGAGCCCGTGCTCTTCAAATATCTATGGGTGCTCCATCAACGTTAGCTAAGTTACCTAAAAATATGGTGGACCCGTTAGAGATAGCTATGTTTGAATTCAAGGAGAACGCTATCCCTATAACTGTTAAGAGAGAAAAGGAGATAGTGGATCCGGTTAATACATAGATAGCATATAGAGGATTATATTTATGATTGATAAGAAAGAGAAGATTGATGATGCAGTTGATGAACCGAACGAAAATGAGATGATGGTTTCTGAAGAGATATACATGACTTCAGGTATTCATATAGGTACAAGGCAAAAAACAGCGGATATTAAAAAATTCATATACAAAATTAGAAACGATGGTTTGTATATTATTGATGTAAAGCAAACTGATAGGAAGATAAAGGAGGCTGCTAAATTTCTTTCAAAGTATGATCCATCTAAGGTTCTTGTTGTATGTGTTAGACAATACGGACAGAAGCCTGTTAGGAAGCTAGGTGAGTATACTGGTTTCATTATTAGGGATGGTAGATTCAGACCAGGTACTTTAACTAATCCTAACTCTAAGGAATATTTTGAACCTGATGTTATCATGTTGACTGATCCTCTTACTGATCTTCAAGCTTTGCATGAGGCGAGGAATATAGGTATACCTGTTGTTGCTCTTTGTGATACTAATAACGAGACCAAATATGTGGATCTTGTTATACCTACTAATAATAAGGGTCGACGTGCTTTAGCGTTGGTATATTGGCTGCTTACAAGAGAGATATTAAAAGAGCAGGGTAAAATTAAAGATTACGCAGAGTTTACACCCGCTGTTGAGGATTTTGAAGCTGAGATTTAAATATACTTATCTCAATCTCTTATCTTTTTTGCATAATATAATAGGGAAAAATAGATGGTTCTGGTAAAAATATGGAGAGTTATATTAATGATCGTATAGTCCTAATTGGTACAGCTCATGTCTCCCAGGAGAGTGTAGATGAGGTACGTTCAGCGATTGAGAAGTATAAACCTGATGTAGTAGCTGTGGAGCTATGTGAGAAACGCTATAAAACCTTGATTGATAAACAACAATGGGAGAATACGCCTATAACGAGCCTGTTGAAAGGTAACAAGGTTTATCTTATGTTAGCACAGACTTTTTTAGCTTCTATTCAACGTAGAATAGGACGTGAGCATGGTGTGGAGCCTGGGTCTGAGATGATAGCTGCTATTGAAGAAGCGAGGAAATATGGTATAGATGTGGCTTTGGTGGATAGGGATATAACAGTTACATTGAAGAGAGCATGGCATAGGATGAATCTCCGTGAAAAATTTAGGGTTGTATGGGAGTTCATGAAGGCCATATTTGGTTATGATGAATCAGATGATGTGGATCTAAATGAGATAATGAAAGAGGATGTTATCTCTGAGATGATGAAAGAGTTTAGCGGTATAGCTCCTAATGCTGCTGATGTTTTGGTGTATGAGCGTGATAGGTATATAGCTAAGAGGATATTAGATGAGAGCAAGAAAGGGCGTGTAGTAGCTATTGTAGGTGCAGGTCATTTAAATGGTATAAAGAGAGAAATTGATAAAAGAGAGGATTTAGATGAGCTGAATCTAAAGGATCTGGAGGTGTTACCAAGAAAACGTTTAAGTGTAGGTAAGATCGCGGCTTTTAGCATACCTATTATTTTTACATCAGTTATAATATGGCTTATAGTGTCTCGTGGTGAGGCAGCATGGAGCAGGATAGGTGATATCTTTTTGGTATGGTTCTTGGTTCATGGTTTATTATCAGCTGCTGGTGCAGCTATAGCACGTGGTCATCCCTTATCGTGGTTTACTGCTTTTATCGCAGCACCGTTTACATCATTAGAACCTTTTTTTGCACCTGGATGGTTCGCTGGTTTAGTAGAGGCAAAGTTCAGAAAACCTTGTATTAAGGATTTCCAAGATCTAAGCAGGATTGAAAGTTTTAAAGATTTCTTTAATAATAAGGTTATACGTTTATTAATGGTTGTTGCTTTAGCTAATCTTGGTAGTATAATCGGGACTGTTATCGCCTTACCCTGGATTCTAAGTCTTGGTTTAAGTGGTTAAATAATATTTTTTTATCTTCTTGTTTTAAGATAGTTTTCAATGCTTCTGTTATAGGTTCTTTCTGCATCTGCTGGGAAGTAGCATGCTGGTAGTTCACCATGGGATCTATGGTAACTTAAACATGTGCAGCATAAACCTTTTTTATCACAGGGGTATGTACAGTTACATTTTATCTTGTTTTCTTTTATTTTGCATTCAACCATGTTTTGTTATCCTCCTCGTTTTATTTTAGCTCTAATATCTTTTTGAATTCTGATTCATCTATGATTTTAAGATTCAGTTTTTTAGCTTTCTCGTATTTTGAACCAGGATCTTTGCCTACAACCACATAGTCTACATCCTTGCCAACTGATGAGCTTACTAATCCTCCTCTCTGTTTAACCAGTTCAGAGGCATCTGAACGTGAAAAGCTCTCTAAGGTGCCTGTGAATACAAATTTTTTACCTTTTAATGTTTGCCCTGTTTTTTTCTGTTCCTCGTATGTTTTAACACCTACTTCTTTTAATCTTTTTATGAGTTCTCGGTTCTCTTCATTAGTGAAGAATGTTACTATGGATTCAGCTGTTATCTCTCCTAAACCAAAGATGTTGTTTAACTCGTCTATAGTCGCATTAGATAGATCATCTAATGAGGAGTAGGTTGAAGCGAGTATCTGAGCAGCGTATTTACCAACATGTCTTATACCTAGACCATAGATTAATCTATTCAGACTTTGATTCTTGCTTTTCTCTATAGAATCCAGTAGATTCTGAGATGATTTATCTTTGAATCCTTCCAGATTCATTATATCCTCTTTTCTTAATTTGTAGATATCACTTATAGAATCAATCAAACCTGCATCCAGTAGTTTATCAATGGTTGATTCACCCAGATGCTCTATATTCATTGCGTCACGTGAAGCATAGTGCTTTATACGCCATTTTAACTGCGCGGGGCATGACCTATTAGGGCAGCGTATTGCTACTTCATCCTCAGTGCGTATAACCTCAGTGTTACATACAGGGCAGTTACGAGGTGGTAAACGTCTCTTTTCTGTTCCTTGTCTTTTCTCCGTTATGCTTTTAACAACTTGTGGTATCACATCACCACTGCGTTCAACCAATACCGTGTCACCTATTCGTATATCCTTTCTTTTTAACTCATCGAAGTTATGGAGTGTAGCTCGTGAGACTGTCACACCACCTATCTTAACTGGTTCTAGGACGGCTACAGGAGTAAGTGTACCTGTCCTCCCAACTTGTACTACTATATCTAATAGTTTTGTTGTTGCTTGTTTAGCTGTGAATTTATAAGCTATAGCCCATCTTGGATGCTTGATGGTTGCTCCTAGTTGTCTCTGACTTTCTATTGAGTTCACCTTTAGTACAGCCCCGTCAATCTCGTAGTTAAGAGTATCTCTTTTATCTTGTAAATACTGACAGTGTCTGATAGCTTCTTCTATATCTCTTGCTTTTTTGATTAGAGGATTAACAGGGAAACCAGATTTTCTAAGTATATCTAACGCCTCCTCCTGCGTAGGGATCTCGCGGTCAGCTGCTACTAAGGTATAGACGAATATATTTAATGGTCTCTGCGCCACTAAACGTGGATCCAGTAAATGAAGTGAACCTGCTGCAGCATTCCGCGGGTTAGCAAAAACTTGTTCTCCTTTTTTCTCTTGTTCTTTGTTGAATTTTTTGAATTCATCAATTGGGAAGTACACCTCACCTCTGACTTCAGCATTCTTTATTATGTCAGTATGCAGACGTAAAGGTAGACTTCTAATTGTTTTAAGGTTTAATGTTATGTCATCACCTGAGACACCATCACCTCGTGTAGCCCCTCTAAAAAAGACCCCCTCCTTATACACAAGAGAAACACTGACACCATCTATCTTAGGTTCAACCATGTATTCAACATTCTTTACAGTTTTTTTGATACGTTGATCAAAATCTCTGAGCTCATCATGAGTATAAGCGTTATCAAGTGAAAGCATAGGTATGGTATGATGCACGGTTTTGAATCCTTCTAACGGTTTGCCGCCTACTCTCTGCGTTGGGGAATCAGGTGTTACTAAATCAGGGTATTCCGCTTCCAGAGCCTCTAATTTCTTCATTAATTGATCAAATTCATAATCAGATATCACAGGATTGTTCTCCACGTAATATTTATAGTTATGATAGTTGATCTCTTCTCTTAGCTTCTCGATCTGTTTCTTTGCCTCATTTTTATTCATAGGATACAGCCTCTCCCCCTTTATTTATTCTATTATCTTCATCATCCTCTCCAAGTCATAAGTGTTTATGATATCTTCCTTCTCAAGCCATCCTCTACGCGCCATGGCTATACCATATCTCATGAATGTTAGTTGATTAACAGCATGAGCATCTGTACCTATTACAAACCTCACTCCTTTTTCTTTACCTATCCTGATATGTGTATCATTAAGATCCAATCTATCTGGGAAAGCGTTTATCTCCAAACCTGTACCTGTATCCCTAGCCGTCTCTATTACTCTATCAATATCTGTATTATAAGGTTCTCTTGATCCTATCAGACGCCCTGTCGGATGAGCTATAAAATCCACTTCTTCATGGTTCATTGCTTTTATTATCCTACTTGTCATCTCTTTTGCATTCATTTTGAAACCTGTATGTATAGCAGCATATACAAAGTCGAATTGTTTAAGAATCTTAGAGCTATAATCAAGTCTACCATCAGTTTTTATATCACATTCTGTACCACATAGGATACTTATATCAGGATACTTCCGGTTAAGTTTTCTTATTTCTGCTATCTTCTTTCTTATACGCTCCTCTGATAAACCATTAGCCACTCTTAGTGATTCAGAATGATCAGTGACACCTACATACGAGTACCCTAGTATCTCAGCATGTTTAACTATGGTTTCTATAGAGTCAGTACCATCACTCCATGTAGAATGGATATGCAAATCACCTTTTATATCATTGTACCCCACAAGTTCTGGTAGCTCATCTTTAATAGCAGATTCTATCTCCCCATGATTCTCCCTTAATTCTGGTTCAATATAAGATAAACCCAAGGTTTTGTATACCTCTTCCTCATTTTCACCTGTCACATATCTACCTGTTTTTTTATTAAACAAGCCGTATTCACTTAATTTATATCCCTTACGGATCGCTAGACTCCTAAGCGCCACATTATGCTCCTTTGAACCTGTGAAATATTGCAGGGCTGCACCATAACTCTTCTTCTTAACTACACGGAGATCCACTTGTATATTGTCTTGTAGTATTACACTAGTCTTTGTCGAACCTTTAGATATAACATGCTCTATATCAGGGTATCCTACGAAATGATCCATGACTCTTTTAGGGCTAGATGAACAGACTAGGATGTCTATATCTCCTATAGTTTCTTTCATACGTCTAAGACTACCTGCTAAGCTACATTCTTTAACATGAGGAGATTTCTTCATATAATCCAGGATTTTAACACCGTTCTCGTACGCCACGTTAAGCAAACTTCTACCACTTATCTTCTCTTTTAGCTGTATACCTCTTAGTATATTCCGCTCAGTGATCTCTCCGAAACCATCTAATGATCTTAACATGCCTTTCTCACAGGCTTCTCTAAGCGCATCTATCGATTTTATATTTAATTCACGATACAATGCTAAAACTTTTTTTGGTCCCAATCCTGGTATTTCTAATAATTCCAAGACTCCTTCAGGTATTTTCTTCTTTAACTCCTCCAGGTATTTTAAACCACCTGTCTCAACAATCTCTATTATCTTCTTAGCTAACCCCTCACCTACATGTGGTATATCTGTCACACGTTTCTCTTTTACCACATTCTCTATATCCTCATCCAGGGTCTCTATAGTCTGTGCTGCTATCCTATATGCCCGTATCTTAAAAGGTGACTCTTCCCCTAGTATATCTAATATATCAGCGATCATGTAGAATATCTCAGAGACTTCTGCGTTCTTCATATAACCTGCTCCTCTGTGATATTTACCGCTACTTCCACCTCATCTCCATCCCTAAGCTGCAACTCTCCTCGTATATAAACTGGGGATATGAATTCTAGTATCGTAGAGTAATGACTTCTTAATGGTAGTATAACTGCTCCTCTAATATTGTTGATAGCGGCTATGAAGCATTTAACGTTACCGAACGTTCTAGATTCTGTTTTGAACCCCTCGATTGATATACCACTATACACTCTCAACAAGCGTATTTTATTCCTCTCCACTGGATTAACCTCTATATTAAATGTACCGGGATAAGGAGTGAATCCTAGTTTATCTTTAAACTGGTTTTTGTAGACATCCTGCTCTGTATAATATTTTCCTTCACCTAGACCTGATACTACACGTCCTTTGAATACGACCCTTTTAGGCATCTCAAATATCTGTTGATACTCAGCATACTCTCTCTCCAATATCTTTATCCCCTCATCTGTTATTTGTATAAGTTGTTTTTTTACACCTAGTTCACGTGTGATCATCTGCATCCTATCCAGCTCTACTAGGTATCTTGATGCTGACTGCTGGCTGATACCCATCTGTTGTGCTAACTCTTTAGATGAGATATCTATCCTATTATGTGTAGCACCTATCAGAGCTAGTATCTTTATCGTCTGTAACAGATACGGTTTCATCTTAGATTTCCTCTTTTATGTTTTTACTACTTGATGAACTACATGCATCTCTATACAATGCATCTGCGAGAGCAGAGTTTATACTCCTATTAACCAATATCTTAATTTAGAGGGAAGAGATAAAGTTTTTTCATATCTACTATGCTCTATAGAATACCGTTTATAAAAACAGCTGATGAGATCATAGATCAAGCTATAAGGAGAGGTAAAAAGATTAGTGTAGGGGATAAGGATAAGAGATACAGGGAGAAAAAGGGGTTGATAACGAAGATAAAAATCTTCGTTGATACTATAACAGGAGAGTTAGAATCATATGTGAAATGTTTTCCATCAATAGATAACCTACCATTATTCTATCAGGAGCTTGTAGATATCAAGATAAATAAAAATAAGTTAAAAAAAGCGTTAGGGGCAGTAGATTGGGCTAGAAAGACAATTATACAGATATACAACAATGAGAAACATTATATAGATAAAAACATGGATATAGCGGTCCTAAAAGATAAACAGAGAAGTATATATGGTCGTTTGTCCTCTGTTGTAAAACAGATAAAAAAAGAGTTATTATTCCTGCGCGAGGCTTCCGGGGTACTACGATCATTCCCTGATATAGAGGATACCTTTACTATAGTCATAGCAGGATATCCTAACGTTGGTAAATCCTCCTTTTTGAGATGTATCTCTAATGCTAAACCACGTATCGCGCCTTATCCATTTACTACCAAGGAGATACATATAGGTCACATTGAGAAAAAAGAAAGATACACCACCAGGAGGTACCAAGTTATAGATACGCCTGGTCTTCTAGATAGACCACTAGAAAAGAGGAATAAGATAGAGCGACAAGCTATAGCTGCTTTGAAGTATCTAGCTGATGTAATAGTCTTCATCATGGATCCATCAGAAAGTAGTGGTTATTCGATAAATCAACAGGAGGGACTATTATCACAGATAAAGGTTTTATTCCCTGATACTGATATAATAATAGTGGAGAACAAGAAGGATATCAAACAGTATGACTCACCTCATCTTAAGATATCATGTACAACAGGGGAAGGAGTAGAGGAGTTAAAAGCAAAGATAATCGAACTTATAGAAAAAAAAGAGAAAGAGAGAGTAGGATAGAGGATAATCTTTTATTGTTTATCCTTCAGTTTCGTCGCTATTCTACCTATCCATATTGTTACGATAACAGCCAGGATTGTTACGATTATAGCATATATCCATGGTCCTAATGTTTTGAATCCTAGCTGATCAATAGCCTGTTTCACAGCATCATTCCATGCTAACGCCGCGATCAAACCAAATGCAGCTGTCATCAAGGATGACATCTTATCTATAACCTCTGATTTAAAACCCATAATCTCTCCCTCTTATTATATATGATATACATTTGGTATTATAAATAACCATCTACTGGTGAAGATGTTGAGAGGATGATCCTAAAGAGGAGTTTCGTCCCTCTTTTGTAAGTCCTTGGCATTAGAGGTATGTTCAATTAATTTTAAATGCTAGAAGATGATATGCGTTATCAGAAAAAAATACAGGATGTTTGATGCACATATGGATGAGAATGCTGTTGAGGTTATAGACTTTGAGGATGTTGATCTAAAGAATGCGACTGTTATAGCTGGTTTCCCATCTATAGGATTGGTAAGTACCATCGTAGCCAACTATATGATAGATGCCTTAGGTTTAAGACAGATTGGAGCGTTGCATTCACCGCAATTCCCAACATTGTCAGTTGTACATACAGGTGAACCATTGTCCCCTGTTAGAATATACGCTGGTACTCTAAACAATGGTCAGAAGTTGTCTGTATTTGTATCAGAATTTAAACCTAAACCTACTTTGATCGCTGCTATATCAGATACGATCATGAAATGGGTTAAGAAAAAGGGTTGCACATTGCTCATATCACCTGAGGGCATGGTGGTTGAGGGTAAATCACCTGAGGAGGAAAATCTGGCTGATGCCTATGCCATAGGTTCAACAGAGAGAGCTCGTGCTATACTACGTGAGAAGCATATACCTGAGTTCAAGAATGGTATAATAGCAGGTGTATCAGGTGTGCTCCTTAATCAGGGTAAATATGAGGGTTTTGATGTTATCGCTATATTAGCTGAGGCTCATCCTAATTATCCTGATGCAAGAGCAGCTGCTTCAGCTCTTAATGTTATAGCATCTCTTTTAGCTGTTGAGATCAATGTTGTACCGTTATATGACGAGGCGGGTCGTATAGAGAAACAACTTCAGAAGTTCCATAAACAAGCTAAACCTGTGGTTTCTGGTGCAGGTACAGCTTCACAGCCTAGTATGTATGGGTAAAGATATTATACTACTATTATTTTCCTATTATTCCTTCTGATATATGTGGTTGAATGATAATTGTAGATAAACTATAAAATATTAAGATACGATTTTGGTAGGTGTATATCTATGAGCGATATACCTAAGGACCATCCCCGCTATCATTCTCTTATAACAAGAGAGAAGATAGTAGAAGGAATTAAAAAAGGAATAGTACATGAAACAGGTTTAATAGCGCATGGTCGTGGTGAAGCATTTGATTATATACTAGGTGAGAAGACGACACAGTATGCTGATGAAGCAGAGATGACCGCTGCCGCTATTTTGCTATGTGCTGAGAATCCTGTTATATCAGTGAATGGTAACTGTGCTATATTAGCTGGTGATGAACTTATAAGTCTATCAAAGGTTATACCTGCTAAACTGGAGGTTAATCTATTTCACAGGACTAATGAACGTGTTGAGAGGGTTATACAATACCTGATGGCTAAAGGAGCTGATAAAATATACGGGTTGAAACATGATGCGTCTATACCTGATCTAAGCAGTGATCGAGCATTATGTGACAAAGAGGGTATATACTCTGCAGATGTTGTATTGGTATCACTAGAGGATGGTGACAGATGTGAAGCGTTAAAAAAAATGGGTAAAACAGTTATAGCTGTTGATCTTAACCCGTTATCAAGGACTGCACGATCAGCTGATGTAACAATTGTTGATAATGTTACACGTGCTATACCAAATATTGAACAATGGGTTAAAAAACTAAAAGATAAAGATAAGGAGGAGCTGAAGAGAATAGTTATAAAGGATTATAACAATAAGAAGAACCTCTCAGAGACGATGAATTATATTTCAAAAAGACTAAATTCATTATTCTGATTCATAGAAATTACAAGTAAATGTTTAGAGAGTGTGCTGATTTATGTATAGGACTCATTATTCTAAGGATGTCAAACCATCTGATTATGAAAAGAGTATAACTATAGCAGGATGGATAGAGGATATACGTAATCTAGGTTCATTAGCATTTATAATCATAAGAGATAAGAAAGGTACACTTCAATGCACGGTACATAAAAAGACGTCACCTGATATCTTCAAAACATTAACAACATTGTCACGGGAGTCAGTTGTTTCAGTCAGCGGGTTATGTAAAGAAAACAATAAGGTTAGAAATGGGTATGAGGTTATACCTGAACAAGTGCATGTTTTATCGACTGCTGATACACCATTACCCTTAGGTGTGGTAGATAAAGTAGAAGCTGATTTTGATACCCGTCTGGATAATAGATTCATTGATCTAAGGAAACCAGATGTGAGAGCTATATTTAATATCAGGTCAGCAGTACTTAAAAGTATACACGATTATCTAAGATTAGAAGGATTCCTAGAGGTGCATACGCCGAAGATAATAGCTAGCTCATCAGAAGGAGGGACTAATCTATTCAAATTAAGATACTTCGAAAAAGAGGCTTATCTAGCGCAATCACCACAACTATATAAACAAACACTGATGGCTACAGGTATGGATAGGGTTTATGAGATAGCATGGTACTTCAGAGCTGAGGAGCATAACACACGTAGACATCTAAATGAGTCTACTGCTGTTGACGTAGAGATGGCTTTTATAGATAGTGAAGAGGAGGTTATGAAAATACTGGAGAGATTAGTACAGATAATCTGGAGGACAACTAGCGAGCAATACGATGATTTAAACCTATTAAAAAAAGAGATTAAAACACCGGAGTTACCCTTTCTCAGATTACATTACGATGATGTGATCGAAAAACTACAAGAGAAAGGTTCAGGTATTGTATGGGGACAGGATCTAAGCAGTGAAGATGAAAAAATGTTAGGTGAGATAATAAAAAAAGAGGAGAACGCAGAGTTCTACTTCATAACAAAGTACCCGTTAGAATCCAAACCCTTCTACACCATGCCTGATGATGATAAACATTCACGAGGCTTTGACCTTGAATGCAAAGGTGTGGAGATAGCATCTGGTAGCCAACGCATACATGATGTAAAACTATTAGAAGAGCGGATAAAAGCATGCGATCTTAACCCTGATGATTTCACCTCTTATCTTAACGCTTTCAGATACGGTATGCCTCCTCACGGTGGTTTTGGCTTTGGGATAGAAAGATTCCTCATGGAACTACTAGATATAAACAATATACGAGAGTGTATACTATTCCCACGTGATAGAACCAGACTTACACCATAAAAAGGATATTTTTTAGAATGACTCCTCAAGAATCCTGTATACATCATCCCTGGATAACTTCTTCAACTTACCAAGAGATCCTGATCTCACAGCTATATCAGATAATCTACCTAAGTCATCCTTTTTAACACCTACCTCTCTTAGACGAGAAGGCATATCCAG
Source organism: Thermoplasmatota archaeon (assembly GCA_038740425.1). Taxonomy (GTDB): domain Archaea; phylum Thermoplasmatota; class E2; order DHVEG-1; family DHVEG-1; genus JAVYLV01. The sequence goes on from JAVYLV010000008.1 coordinate 29,272, forward strand.
ACTATTAAAGAACAATCTAGTTTCTTCTATACCTTTCTCCGCAAGCCGTCCATGACTTCCACCTTTTATACTCCATACATTCTCAGCATATTTAACAAATACATCCTTGTTTTCATCATCTAACACGTACGCCATCCAGAAAGGTGTAAGGATAGCTAGACCAACGCCATGTGTAACATCATACATAGCACTCACCGCATGCTCTATACCATGAGTAGCCCAATCAGCGACACGACCATATGATAAC